>NZ_SGPI01000021.1:0-314892 GCF_004208845.1 Pseudoalteromonas sp. CO348
AAGTAAGAAGTAAGAAGTAAGAAGTAAGAAGTAAGAAGTAAGAAGTAAGAAGTAAGAAGTAAGAAGTAAGAAGTAAGAAGTAAGAAGTGTTGTCGCTCCGAGCTGAATGTCCAGAGATATTCAATCAGTTGACTCAAGTAATCAAGGTAAGGCCAGCTATCACGCCAGCCTTACATTTTACTATTTCTAGTAGATGCACTCGGGTTACGGGCACCAAAATACGGTCAAATTAATATCAGGGTGATTTAATACAGCGCGCAGTGGTACTTCATACTCTGAGCCGGGTTGTTTTGCCGCTTCATACACCGCCTTTTTTTCATCACCAGAGATCAATAAAACAGCCGCCTTAGAGTTAGCTATTCCCGCCAAAGACAAACTCATGCGCTCGGTGATCTCACCTGTCACTTCGCTTTGATGAGCATTAATTGCGCACACAGTGTTTGTGGTCGTTAACGCGTGCTCTAGGCCCTTTGCATTTGGAAATAAACTGGCGGTATGACCATCCGGCCCCATTCCTAAAATGGTTACATCAAACGGTTTTTTCAACGCTGCATAAGCAGACTCACATAAATCAGCGCCCTCTTCTGCTGACAATGCAGCATTCTTCATCGTCACAAATCGAGCATTTGCCGCTTTGTCTTGCAGTAATGTCGACTTGATAAATGCTTCGTTAGACTTTTCGTGTTCCGGTTCAACCCAACGTTCATCAACCATAGCAACCGTAATTTTGTCCCAGCCTAGTTCAACACCAGAAAGGTAACGATACGCTGGAGCCGGTGATGAACCACCAGATACTAACAGCACAGCTTCACCGTCCTGCTCAATACCTTGACTGAGCCCAGCTTGAAGTAGCTCTGCAAGCGCTGCTGTCATCTCGTCTTTGGAGCTGAAATTTCTTTCTGTTAACTGTGCCATTACGCTTGCTCTCCCGCGTTGAACCAAACATGTTTGTTTTCTTCTAGCAGTTCATCGGCGTCTTCAGGACCCCAAGAGCCAGCACGATAAAGTGACGGAGCCCCTTTACTCTGCCAACGCTCAATGATTGGATCAACCCACTGCCACGCTTGGCGCACTTCGTCACGGTGAATAAATAAAGCAGGGTTATTTGCAGCGGCGTCAAGCATTAAGCGCTTATATGCGTCTGAATGATAGCCATTGTTATACTTTTCACTCAATGAGATATTTAGCGTCACTGGCTCTAGTTGCATTTCAAGGTTATCTAGACGCTTAGACATTAGCGTTAACTGAATACTTTCTTCAGGTTGTAATCTTATTACCAGACGGTTTGGCTGAATTGGACCCGCCGCATCGCCATAAACATTGTGAGAAACAGGCTTGTACTCAACCACAATTTCAGCACAACGCTTTTTCATACGCTTCCCTGTTCTTAAATAGAAAGGCACGCCAGACCAACGCCAGTTATCAATGTGAGCACGAATAGCAACAAATGTTTCTGTTTTACTCGACCCTTCGCCCAACTCTTCTAGGTAGCCAGGTACCAGCTTACCTTCAAGGTCGCCTGGCACATATTGACCACGCACAACATTATTATCTACATCCGTGTCAATTAGCGGTCTAAGCGCTTCTAATACTTTAAGCTTTTCGGTGCGAATACTGTTAGCATTAAGTTTATGTGGTGACTCCATGGCAACCAAGCAAAGTAGTTGCAATAAGTGATTTTGCACCATATCACGAAGTGCACCCGCTTTGTCGTAGAAGCCAGCTCTGCTTTCAAGACCGACTGTTTCAGAGATACTGATCTGAATATTATCTATGGCTTTAGCATCCCATAAATTCTCGAACAGTGCGTTTGAGAATCTAAGTGCCATCAGGTTTTGAACCGTTTCTTTACCTAGATAATGATCGATACGGAATACTTGCTCTTCCGAGAAGAACTCACCGATTTTGGCATTAATTTCTTCTGCAGATTTGCCGCAATAACCAATAGGCTTTTCAACAACTACACGTGATTGCTCAGTGATTAGCCCTTTGATTGACAATAGCTCACAACAACGGCCATAAACCGCTGGAGGAAGTGACAAGTAGAATACACGAGACTTATCTTCCCCATCAGCCAAAATATTCTTTAGCGTATCCCAGTGTTCATCTTCTTCAGTAACGTTGACTACCACGGGCACTAAAAACTGTTCAAATGCGGACCAATCTTTCTTGTTGTATTCGCCTTTGCCAAGGTGAGTTTGTAATGCGATATGTGCCGTTTCGATAAATTCTTGTTGTTTGTTTTGTTCACGAACGGTCGGTAAGATGCGAGTGCCTTCAGGTAAGTTACCTTCTTGATATGCACGATACAAGGCAGGTAGGAGTTTGCGAAGTGCTAAATCGCCTCCCCCACCAAAAATTACGATGTCAAAAGGATTAAGCATAATTCACTCTCATTAGGTTAGGCGTGCACTACAAGCACGCAGTGTTTATTTGATTTGGAGCCACTCCAAAGCCTACCAAACTCATTGTGTAACGGGTGATGATTTCGATTACAATGCACTAGTAATATCAATTCGACTTAAGACCTGCTCAATTTGAGAGATTAAGTAAGTTGGTATAAATGAGTCTTAGAAACCTGTATTTCCTCTCACAAAAATACAGGTTCTAAGTACTCCAGCGCTACCCGTTCAAAGGTATTCTGTTTACTTCCAGTTCCACTCGAAGTATTAATTTGTTCTCTTTTGCTTGTAATAAGCGATTAGACCCGCCGTTGAGCTATCATGCGGGTTAGTAACGCCTTCTTGCGTTAGCTCGGCTTCAATATTTGAAGCAAGCCCTTTACCAAGCTCAACACCCCATTGGTCAAATGAACACACATCCAAAATAATACCTTGGCAGAAAATTTTGTGTTCATACAAGGCAATTAGTCGGCCCACAGCTTTTGCATCTACCTTATCTAAGATAAATGAAGAGGTTGGACGGTTACCTTGGTGTATTTTATGCGGGATCAACTTGTCGATTTCCGCATCCGACTTACCTTTAGCTGTTAAATCTTCACGAACCTGCTGTGCATCTACACCCGCCATCATCGCTTCCGTTTGCGCGAAGAAGTTAGACAGTAAAATATCGTGATGCTGGCCTACTTTGTTTTGCGGTTCAATCGAAGCAATAAAATCAGCCGGTACAATCACATTACCTTGGTGTAAACACTGATAAAAAGCATGCTGGCCATTTATCCCTGTCATGCCCCAAATAATTGGCACAGTCGTATAGTTTACCTGCTCTCCTGCAAAAGTAACATGCTTACCATTACTTTCCATTTCACCTTGTTGTAAATACGCAGGCAGCATATGAAGCGCCTGATCATAAGGCAAAATCGCTTGTGCTTGATACCCCAAGAAGCTGGTATTCCAAACACTGAGTAACGCCATCAACAGTGGAATATTGTCTTCGTTGTTTGCCGTTTTAAAGTGCTCATCAATTTCAAACGCACCTTCAAGTACTTCGACAAACTTATCGAAGCCTAAATAAAGTGCGATTGGTAATCCTATCGCGCTCCAAAGCGAGAAACGACCGCCAACCCAGTCCCACATCGTAAACACGTTGTCATCGCTAATACCAAACGCTCTGGTCTTCTCAAGGTTGGTGCTCACTGCAACAAAATGCTTGGCGATTGCCGCTCTATCGCTTGCAGCATTCAAAAACCACTCAACGGCAGTCTTTGCATTGGTCATGGTTTCAGAGGTTGTGAAAGTTTTTGATGACACAACAAACAGGGTTGTTTCTGCGTCCAAACCTTTTAGTACTGAAGCAATCTGTACACCGTCAACATTCGAAACATAATGCACGTTTAGCGTGTCATCTGCATACGCAGCAAGCGCATCAGTTACCATTTGCGGGCCTAAGTTAGATCCGCCAACGCCAATCGCAACCACATCTTTGACAGCTTTGCCTGTATACCCTTGCCACTCACCTGAACGAACTCGGTTACTAAATGCTTGTAGTTTTTCTAATTCTGCATTGACTTGTTCAGTAACGTTTACACCATCCACATAAATAGGTGTATTAGCTCGGTTACGCAGTGCTGTATGTAAAACAGCTCGGTCCTCAGTGATATTTATTTTTTCACCTGAGAACATCTTTTCTCGCCAAAGCGCAATATCACTCTCTTTTGCGAGCTGCATCATCTCAGAGAATGTTTGGTCATCAATGCGTTGCTTGGAAAAGTCGAACAATACACCTGAGATTTGACGAGAAAACTTTTCAAACCTTTGTGCATCGTTTGCAAACATCGTTTTTAAATGCTGTTGCTCTACTCGCTGCGCAGAACCACTGAGCTTTTGCCAACTATCCAAATCTACACGACCACCCATTACATATTCCCCTAAGACGTAAGTGATTGTTAGTTACCTTACTTTTCAGGTAGTAACAACAAAGAAACATTATTAAACAAGCACATTATGCCAAAATGACAACGCTGTCAAATCGCTTCTTTTCAATTTTACATTGCGAATAATAACCTAAAATAAAATTTTTGACACCGGTATCATTCATTTATTTCTGCGAATTGTAGTGCTAAATTCTGTACTTATTAGATAGACTAAGAAAAACAGATGATCCTTTTATTAAGCCGATGGTCGCCTTAGCGGCTAAATATCTCAGAAATTGGGCGCTAGCTTCTGCATACATAAAGCGCTACTATTCCTCTGTGCTTAATAATGATCGATACAGACCTGTAAATAGAAGAACAACTACATGAAAGTCACTATTAATGATGTTGCCAAGCTAGCTGGCGTATCTATGAAAACCGTATCGCGGGTAATCAATAAAGAACCTTCGGTTAGAAAAAAAACCTACGATCAAGTAATGCAGGCTGTCAAAGAGCTTAATTATCAGCCTAATATCGCTGCGAGAAACTTAGCTGGTACTTCTTCATTTGCAATTGGCTTGGTCTACGACAATCCCAATGCGTATTATGTCATTGATATGCAAAACGGGGTGTTATCTCGCTGTAGAGATGAAGGGTATGAGCTCGTCATCCACCCCTGTGAATCCAATTCGGAAAATATGGCCGAAGAATTCGTCACTATGATCAAACGCTCACGTCTTGCAGGTTTAGTCTTGACTCCTCCTCTATCCGAGCAACAATCCATTATTGATATGCTAGATGAGCTGGGCATACATTACGTGCGTCTACTTTCTGGTCGAGCGCAAGAAGCGAAAAATAGCGCAAATAACTGTATCTTTGTTGACGACTATGCTGCAGCCTATGAAATTACTGAGCATCTGATCCAACTTGGACATAAAAAAATTGCGTTTGTACTTGGGGATGAAGAACACAAATCAACGACGGAACGGTTAGCCGGATATCGCGATGCCCTAAAAGCACACGATATAAAACAAGACGATACACTGCTCTATCACGGTACTTACTCATTTGAATCCGGGGTAAAAGGCGCTAAAGCGCTGCTGGCCGATGGCAATCCAAACCAAATCACTGCAATTTTAGGTGGTAACGATGAGGTAGCCGCTGGAGCTTTATTTGCTGCGCGGCTGATGAATATAGAGATCCCGGGTCAATTGTCTATCAGTGGCTTCGAAGACTCTCCATTCTCCCGCCAAACTTGGCCAAAGCTTACGACTGCACATCAGGCTAACAACATTATTTCTGAACATGCTGCGCGTTTATTGTTTTCTAAAACACGGGGACATCGAAAAAATGATAAAGAAGTCTCACATGTGTTCACACCGAGTATGGTGGTTCGTGAAAGCACGGGTAGGATCACACAATAGCTATTTATTTAGTCGGCTCTTGAGCCGACTAACATCAAAAATTCTCACTATTTCGCCAACAGTTCTTCACTCTTACTCGACCATGCATTGATCAGCGCCTTGACCAGAGATGCAAGTGGAATCGCAAAGAATACCCCCCAAAAACCCCATAAACCACCAAAAAATAGCACTGCAACAATGATATAAACAGGGTTAAGATCCACTGCTTCTGAAAACAATAACGGCACTAAAACATTACCATCTAATGCTTGAATAATGCCGTACGCGATGAGAATAGTCCAAAATTCTGGCGCTAGACCAAATTGAAACAAAGCAACTGCGGCAACGGGTAAGGTAACGAGTGCAGCACCAATAAATGGGATAAGTACAGAGAGCCCAACCAACGTCCCCAGTAGTGCGGCATAACGTAAATCCAAAATGGAAAAGGTCACAAAGCTCACTACACCAACGATAACAATCTCAAAAACTTTACCACGAATATAATTCATGATTTGTTGGTCCATCTCATGCCACACTTGTGAAATGAGCTTTCTGTCCTTGGGTATAATTTTTGACACTCCAGATGTAAGCTCTGACTTGTCTTTCAACATGAAAAAAGCAAGCAGCGGCACTAAGACTAAATAAATCATCCAAGCGACAACGTCTTTTAATGAAGTTAATGAGGCTGACACAATGACTTCGCCAAGCTCTAACAGTTTGCTTTCCACAGAACTCACAATTGCCTGTACCTGAGTTGTAGAGATCAGCGTCGGATAGTATTCAGGTAAATGTAAAAGGAAGTCCTTACCCTCTTCGACCATGGTTGGACTTTCTTGGAGCAGGTTACTTAACTGTTGCCACAAAACGGGAACGATACCAAATACCAGCCCCAAAGCGACCCCCACAAATACCGCCATTACCACTACTGCTGATAACATCCTACTGCCAGTCACTCGGGTAAGCTTGTTCACTGGCCATTCTAGTAAATAAGCTATGACAATTGCGACCAGTACCGGCATGACATAACTGCCAAAAAAGTACAGCAAAGCAACCGTAGCAACTAGCATCAGCAATAGAGTAACGGAATGTGGATCTGAAAACTTTTTGATATACCACGCTTTTACTAACTCAAACATCCATGATCTCCAAACACACTTCACCGCTTTCAATTTCAATAATTTGGTAACTCACCGAGTTACCATCCAAATATTTTTTTATGTCTAACAAGCTTTGATCCTGACTCATCAGCAACTTTAGTTTGCCTAGAGTATAGTCATGGCGCTTTAACCGCCACTTAAACTGAACAAATAATGCGGGACAGGTAAATTCTCGCAAATCATGCACAAATTTTGTTGTCTTGTCTCCACACAAATCACTCAATGCGGTAGCCCTCAAGGCGTTGATGGTTTATTCTTAATAGCATACTCTACTTCTTGGGAATCTTAATGCCAGGCGTTAATAATAAGGCCCGATTGCCAGCCAATCCAACACTAAAAGAAATAAATTGGTACAAAAAGCAAATTAATTGGGGTGAACTTCCGCCTTTTTATCACCTTGTCGCCTCAGCGGTAAGTGAATGTGAAGGTCTGCTCCATCACGGCTTTGATAATGCGGTAAAGCGTTTACTAGATAAGCGAAACTGGAATATAGAACTGTTAGGTGGTTATGAAGATGACAGTGGCATAATTCACTGTGACAATAAACCTCAAATAGCATTACATCAAGCATTTACTGATAGAGGCTTTGAGCTTTGGGCTTACCCAATAGCCAAAGGCACCAAGATTGATGCCTATGTTAAAGATAATCGTTTTTTAGAATTCCGAGTGTGGGATCCGCACACGATGAAAAACTTACTGCGCATCAACCAGCTCCATAAATTCATTGCGTTTTACTTTGAACGTGGTGATATAGCCGACAAAGCTTTAATACTTCATGCGCACAAAGTGCTACATATGACAGTGACGTTTTTGCAAAAAGAATTGAACATCACAGGTGTTGATGGGGTCTCAATAAAAGATTTTTACCAACTTTGCGAAAAAGATGCTCGAGCATGCAATGATGAAGTCGACTTAGCTAGGATCATGCTCGGAGAAGACCTTAAAAGGGATTAAAATGCGGTTAAAACCCCTATTAAATTCAATCGTTTTAACATTTGTGCTCGCTGCATCAAGCAGCGCTATTGCACAAACAGAGCTGAAACTACCAGATTTAGGCACTTCAGCTCTCCAAGTACTACCTATTGAAAAAGAGCAAGCGATCGGCGAAGTCATGATGATGCAGCTACGCTCGCGCTCCCCTGTGGTTGGCGATCCGGTACTTGAAGAGTACTTAACTAGCCTGGGCAATCGCCTCGTCGCCAATGCTAATGACGTACGCTTTCCATTTACCTTTTTTTGGATAAATAACAAAGATATTAATGCCTTCGCTTTTTACGGAGGCCACGTTGGTGTACATACGGGACTCATTGCGCAATCCGATAACGAGAGTCAGTTAGCATCCGTTATTGGCCACGAAATTGCGCACGTTACCCAACGTCATTTAGCACGCCGCGTACAAAACGCAAAAGACAACAGCGCCTTGACCATAGCGGGGCTTATTACTGGCATTTTAGCAACCGTTGTTGCCCCAGATGCGGGTATCGCCATTTTATCCGCAAGCCAGACCCAGTCGTCATTGAACCAACTAACGCATAGCCGAAAAGCGGAGCAAGAAGCCGACCGATTTGGTATGAATACACTACATAAAGCAGGCTTTGACCCCTATGCGGCCAGTGAATTTTTAACTAAGCTCTCGGATCAAATTCGCTTTAAAAATAAACCACCCGCATTTTTGCTTACGCACCCGTTACCCGACAGTCGAGTATCGGACGTTAGGCTTAGAGCACAACAATTCGAGAAAAAGCATTACCCCTCAAGCCTTTCCTACGCGTTAGCTAAAAGCCGTGTGCTTGCACGATACTATTATTCAGAAGATGCTGGAGAAGCATTTTTCAGAAACGCGCTAAAACACTCAGCAGAGCTCGACAAGCGCGCTCTACAATACGGATTAGCAATCACGTTACTCGACCAAAAAAAATACAAGGAAGCTGGTAAACTATTGGATGAGTTGTTAGAAAAGGATCCGAATAACCTGTTTTATCTTGATGTGTATACCGATTATTTAATTGCGACAGAGCATTCTGGCAAAGCCGTTGAGATGCTTCAGGCCCAGCATCAATTTAGGCCCAATAACCAAGTTATCACGCTGAATTATGCTAATGCCGCCATAAAAGCAAAACAGTATGAAGTTGCTGAGCAATTGCTCAAGATCTTTTTGCTTGAGAAACCGGATCATATTCTCGCCCGCGATTTACTCACACAAACCTACGAAGCCCAAGAAAACAAGGCTGCGTATCATGAGTCAAAAGCCGGGGTTTACGCACAATATGGCGCATTTACTAAAGCTGCGGATGAAGTCCAGCGTGCACTCAATCATGTCGAAGATAACGAAGATATCAAACGTACCAGATTAAAAGCGCTACTTAGCCAATACCGTAATATGCAAAAAGAAATCGCTAAGCTATAAAGCTTAGCGATTGCTTACGGCTTCAGTTTAATGGGTATTTAAGCCAATTTTCTTGCACATCACTTTTCGTCCTCACGACATTAAGCTATGATCCGTTCACATTACGAATTAGAGCAAAATAGAGCGAAATCATGTCAGTAGAAATCTATCACAACCCGCGTTGTTCAAAGTCACGTGAAACCCTAGCTTTACTAGAGTCCAATGGCGTTAATCCTACCGTTATTGAATACCTCAAGACGCCAATCGATAGTGACACTTTGGCTAATTTACTGTCTAAGCTTGGATTTAGTTCTGCTCATCAGCTTGTACGTAGCAAAGAAACGCTCTACAAAGAGCTTGGACTATCGAAAGAGTCGGATGAAGCGACACTGCGCACTGCCATGCTTGAAAACCCTAAACTGATTGAGCGTCCTATCGTTGTTAAAGGTGATAAGGCGGCGATTGGCAGGCCTCCAGAGTCGGTGCTTGATATCCTGTAATGAGTAAAATTCTTATTTTATACCACTCTAGTCATGGCTCTGTGGCAAATATGGCGCACGAATTTGCAGACACCATAGTGTCACAAGGTGGTGAAGCTGTAGTACGCGTATTTGAGAAACGCCAAGACCATGATGTGGTCGTAACAAAGCAAGACTTAATATCCTGTGACGGTTTGGCGTTTGGCACTCCAACACGCTTTGGTATGATGGCGGCTCAAGCGAAAGCGTTTTGGGAAACCACCAGCGATCTGTGGCTTAAAGGCGCGCTCATCGATAAACCAGCCTGCGTATTTTCTTCTTCAAGCAGTATGCACGGTGGCAACGAGGCTACTCTACTCAACCTCTCCTTACCGTTATTACACCACGGCATGATGTTGTTAGGTATCCCCTATGATGTTCCAGAGCTTTTGGCAACCGAAATGGGCGGAACGCCTTACGGTGCAACACATGTTGCGGGCAGCCAAAACAATACTTCTCTCACTCAAACAGAAATCAAAATTTGTCGTGCAGCAGCGAGTCGACTGCTACGCGTCGCGGAAAAGTTAACATGAATGAAATTGCAAAAAAGCCCATCACTAGACGCTTTCAACTCTGTGCGCTAGTTGGATATTTTGGTCTCCTGATCCTGATGCCACTGTGGCTCTTTGTGCTTGCACCAAGAGAAGGTTACAGCTTGGGCTTTGTCTTTGTGGTGTACGTTTTACCTTTATTACTCCCGCTTAAAGGTATTTTACAGGATAAGCCATACACTTATGCGTGGGCAAACTTTATCGTGATGTTTTATTTTATCCACGGCTTTACCCTGTTGTGGACATCTCCTGACGAGCTAGTGTTAGTCCTGCTTGAGATTGGCTTTGCAACATCCATGTTTATTGGTTGCACTTACTATGCAAGACACAGAGGCCAAGAGTTAGGATTGAAGATCCGCAAGTTAAAAGAAGACCTTGCCGACGAAAAGGCAGCTCACGAACATAAAGAGTCATAATCTCGCTTGCGTAACTCCATTAAAAAAGCGCAGTCTTCAATGAAGTAGCTGCGCTTTTTTCGTATTCATGCCTTGGTATTATTCGATATGGTAAGCTACTGCAACGAGAGTACGGCTATCAACACCAATACTGAAAACAATACCTGCACACCAATACTGAGCCAAGCTAACGCATTTACCCCGATGAGTGACCAAGGTGTTGAGCTGCTCGGATAGAGGGGATTACTGCGTTTTCGTCTCGCAAAAACAAAAATTGCGATAGAAGCAGCCGTAGTGACAAGTGTTGCAATGGTTTTTTCATCAACCTCATCAGTAAAAAATAAAAATAACTGAAGTGGTAGCAAAATCGCAGCAAAGGCATAAAGAATATGGACGGTTTTTATTTTTTGATACTTTGCTTCGTTAGAAAGCTCGATAATACCGCGCTGTTCAAATGTTTGCTTAGAAGTAAGTGCCTGATTTTTCATAGCAACACGGTAAGGGGTGTCGCCATGAATATCCGCAAGCGTCGGGTCATCACCATGTTCAAAAATCATTTCGATCATAGCAGCAGAGTTCGATGCCGCCGCATAATGCATTAAGTTCCTGCCCGATTCGTCCAACTCATTTACTTTATGGTGCGGCAACATGGTTTCAACTGCACTCACAAAACCATTTTCAACCGCTAACATAATGGCAGAGCGCCCGTTGCTATCTCTTGCCGTTCCTTTCGCGCCCTGCGTTACCAGCGTAATAATAGCTGATTGCTTCACCTGTTGCTGGGTTAGCTGGAACAATAGCGCTTGTTCCAAAAGACCCGTCACTTCATCTTTGTCACACATAGCGCAAAGCAGCTCAAAGGTCTGCTGTCCATCCAGCAAACTATCCGTTGCTAGTTTAGCAGTAGCGGCTCGGTCAAGCAGACAAGTATCAATATGAGTCAATAGTACCGTCTGTGTTGCCTCCGAGCTGTTGCACCACAGAGCAACAATTTCTTTCGCGCTAAACTTAAGTCCTTTCTCCAATAGCCATATCAGCGTCTTTTCATAATTTTTGTCATAGAGCAACTCTACAAACGATAAACTTTGCTCTTGTACCTGAGCTTGAATGTTAGAGTACTGACCAAGACGCTGAATAAGAGTTTTTATTAGCTCATCCTGATCAGTATCATTTTCCTCAATGTGTTGAATTACGCTATTAACGTATTGACGCTGTTTATCGTCATAGTCATCAATATGCTGAAAATAACAAGCTTCGAACGGCTCTAGCGGTCGTAGCCAAGCGAGGTAAAATAAAGGAGGTAGAACAGTGGTCGTTACGCCCTGCTCATCTTTCATTTGTTGGCAATTCGGCCATGCCTCTATGGCATCTAGAATGTAAGCACCGTTTTGTTCGATTAACCCCTTTAACAGCATGGGATACTGGGCAGGCCAAATTAACACTTGTTCCATGAATGCGCTATTATCCTCAGAATGTAAATATATGCAGCATAATTATCGCGAAATGACTAGGTGGTGAATAATATCAACAGTCGCGCTAAAATGCTCACCTATTTCAGGACAAATTTAAAAAATAGGGCTTTTTTGAGGAGCTAGAATGGGCAATCAATTAGAAACATGGCAAGTGATCTTGATCATTGCTGGTGTGTTAGGGGTGATTTGGAGCAATATTGCGTTGTTAAAATATTCCGCCAAATTTGAAATGAAAAAGAAAATAGACGAGCAAACGGCGCCTTTTGACAAAGATAAGGTAACGCCCAAAAACAACACGCCTCAAAATAATCCAAAAAAGGATGAAGATTGAAGCATGTTGCGACGTTAGACGTGCTGACTAATCATTCATCCACATTTGAAATTTAATCGCACATCATAAGGATTACCGAGCGCACCATCGGCTATTCCTCCACCTATGGTCATTGCAGCCCCTGCATCATCGACACTATTTCGACCAAAAATCCACATCGCCATACCAGCAGCCTCAACGGCGTTAGCTACGCCTTTTTGCGTGATATAAGTACTCTCAGGCGTATCGCTGTTATAAATAATATCTAGATCCACAACATACGCGACCATATCGGCTTGTTTGCAATAGTGCTTGGCCTGCTTTAATGCTTCTTTACTACCCGCATCACGGCTGTCGGAAAATAACATAATATTATGCACACCATCAGACGATGGACGCACATCATCATGATGAGCACACCCGGATAACCAAACCGCTAAACCAACACTTAATAGAATTCTTTTCATCACACTCTCCTATTCATTAAGCGCAAGCTTAGGGGTTATTTCGGTTTAGTTCCGTTAGTCATTGTTTAAATTTGTAATAAGCGACACAATTGACCAATCACAGCGGTCATTTAACTTCCACGTCTACCCAAACTAAACGGTGATCGGAGCTGGCATGACGACTTTCCACTAAACGGAATAATTCATCTTCTTTGCTTGGCCAGAAAACCCCGCTGCTAAGTACTCGAAAACCGAACTTGGATGGCAATACGTAATCTACACGAGCCCCCCAATGTGCGGTATAACTGCGACTCTCACTTTCCTTGCTATGTTCACTTCCCCCTCTGCTTTTTGGCGTAAAGTTCGAGAATACTTTAGGATTATCTAATAATTGTTCTATCACGCCTAGTCTATGTTTATCGCCTTTATCAGCAGCGTTTAAATCACCGACGATGATAAATCGTGTATCATTTTTAAGGCCACCTTTAACACCATTGTCATCATAAATGTACTGGCTACGTTTAGGGTCGATATAATCAGCCATTAAGCGGATCTCATCGTGATTTCTGTTGCCATTCCTATCCTCTTCACCATCAAAGACAGGAGGCGTTGGGTGCATAGCCAGCAGGTGAAATAATTTACCGTTCACTTCAATTGGCAGATCCCAGTGAGATTTTGAGCTTAGCCTCAAGCTTTGCCACTCTTGCTCACTATACCAAGGCTGTCTCGTCGTCGGATCTATTGTCACCATATGGTTTGGCATATCTTTCCAAAGAAATGCCTGCAGAGTTCGGGCCTGCTCTTTTTTAATCGGATACTTTGACAGCACAACCATCCCATATTGCCCCTCATATAGCCCAAACCCTTGGGCATCACCGCCATAGTTAGATTGCTTACCGTCATTATCTAAATCAAACGGTGTTGGTAATCCAGTATTGACTGGCGCAATATAAAAGTAAGGGTACGATATCGGCTGCTGATCCGCTTGAGGTTGTGCTAGATAGTTATTTACAAATGCCTGTACACCTTTATTTGGTTCAGCGATGTAATCAAATTCATTAAGTAGAATCACATCTGGACGAACACGCTGAATGATTTCTGCAATATTCTTGATTTGTTGATGTTGACCATTTTGTAGCAACTTACTGAGCTTTTGAGAGTCCAGTGCTTGCCCTTTTTGTTGATAGTTCGTTGCTTCCATACTGACATTAAAGGTAGCAACACGAAGTGTTTGTGCACTCACGACCGTTGTCATTAATAAAAAAAGTAGACCTACGTATTTCATAGACTTGCCTTAAAAAATTGTGATAAATCCCGCGATGACTATTTTATTCATAATCCTTTGAAAAACGGAAATTATCTCGACAGACTCAAACGATTTAATGTTGGCAAGTTAGCAAAGAGCGGTTAAAGTTAAATGATTAACTGCCTTGTACTGCCAATGTGAAATTTGTGAGTATTTTAAAACGATTACACCTCATCACCACAAACCAAGACACCACATTTGAAGAAAAAGTGACGGCGCTGCTGACTCTTGGCCTCGATGTATTTGAGCTTGATATTGCAATCGTCAGTGAAATCCAAGCTGATGTATACACAGTAAGGCATGTGATCACTCCAGATAATTCTTTGTTAGTAGGTACGGATTTTGAACTGGCAAACACCTATTGCTGGCACACTTTACAAGCTGACAGCGCACTGTCTTTTCATCACGCTGGTACCAGCGAAATTGCCACTCACCCTTGCTACGCAAACTTTGGCCTAGAAAGCTACATTGGTGCGCCGATTATTGTTGATGGTAAACGCTATGGTACCGTCAACTTTTCCGCATCAAGCGCCAAAGCCCAAGCGTTCAGTCAAGAACACTTAGATTATGTGAGTTTATTAGGTCAATGGATTGGTGTTGAAATTTCTCGGCAAAAGGCGTTAAAAAAAATACAACACCGATCACAAGCATTAGCAGCGATGAGTCGTCTTGCTGATATTGGCTCATGGGAAGTCGACTTTAAAAAGAACAAAGTGTATTGGAGCCAACAAACGCGACTCATTCATGGCGTTGATGATAACTTTACACCAACACTCGACAATGCCATCAGCTTCTACAAACCCGGCGTTCACCAAGGAAACATTAAACAAGCCATAGACGACGCCATCACCTCCAAAACCAAATGGGACATAGAATCCATTATTATTGATGCCAACGGCAACGAAAAGTGGGTCGCCTCTCACGGTCAAGGTGAATATGAAAATGGCGAATGCGTTCGGGTTTTTGGAGCAATTCAAGATATTGATGAACAAGTCAAAATGCGTATTGCATTAGAGCAAAAGCGCGAAGAAGCGGAGCAACTTCTTAAGACCCGGAGTGAATTTATCGCCAAAATCAGCCATGAATTAAGAACCCCGCTGAATGGTTTAGTCGGTATGCTTCATGCGTGCAAAAAAGAAACCGACATAAAAGAAATCAAGAGTAACCTGAGCGTCGCGGTCAACAGTGCAGATATGTTGATCACATTGATAAACGATGTATTAGACTTCAGTAAGTTAAATAGTAACAACCTGAAGCTAGACAATACCGCATTTGATCTCCATCAGCTAGTCGAACAGGTAGTAGGTCTATACAGTCCAGCCTGTCGCGAAAAAGGGCTTGCAATCAACTTCCATATTCATAATCAAGGCACAAATTGGCTCTATTCAGATCCGACTCGAGTTAAACAAATTATTGCAAACCTCGTGAGTAACGCCGTCAAATTTACACCAACGGGTAGTATCGATATTTATGCCGACGTGCTGGGAAGTGAAACTTCACCGTTGCTACAATTAAGTGTCTCAGATACAGGCATTGGGATTGCTAAGACCAATCAAGTGCATCTTTTTCAGCCATTTAGCCAAGGCGATGCCAGTGTAAGTCGGCATTTTGGTGGTACTGGTCTTGGCCTTTCAATCGTATTTGAACTTTGTAATTTGTTGCAAGGCGAAGTACAGGTAGAAAGTGAGTTGGGTAAAGGAAGTACCTTTATCGTTACCTTCCCAATAGAATTTGCAGACGAGGCCGACGACGTACAAGCGCAAAAGGCTGAAGAGCAGCGTATTTCCTTATCAGAATGTAAAATCCTGCTTGTAGATGATAATCAAATCAACGTACTGGTGATGGAAAAGTTACTGAATCAGTTTGGTGCAACGCACATCGACAAAGTTTATAACGGCGAGCAAGCCGTAAAATCATGCCAAGACAAAGCTTTTGATATTGTTTTTATGGATTGCGTCATGCCGATTATGGATGGCTTTGAAGCCACTCGCAGTATTCGTCGGCTTGAAAAAGATAAACGCCAAGGACCACATATTATTGCGTTGACCGCCAATACTTCTGAGTCCGATAAGGCAGCCTGTTATGAGGCCGGCATGAATAACTTTCTGTCTAAGCCTATTCAGCTTGACGCACTAAGAGGCGCGCTTGAGCCCTTCACGCAATAAAAAAGGAGCTTGACCTAGCTCCTTTCGTGTTATGACGTAGCGGTATTATTCCGCTGCTTTTTCTTTGCTCGCTTTAGTGCCGTTACTGCTCTTCTTTGATTGACCAGTGCGATTAAAGATCCCTAAGCGAATTCGAATAAAGTGTAAAATCTCTCTCGCCACATCAATGTCTACAGCCTGTTCTAGCCCTTCAAAACCTGGACTTGAGTTTGCTTCACAAATTTTAAAATGCTCTTCATCGAATAATAAGTCGATGCCAGCAACATCTAGATTCAGGATATTAGCGGTTTGTGTTGCTAGCCATTCGATTTCAGGGGTGATCGGGTGTGGGCTACCTTTTGCACCTAAACTCACGTTGGCCTTAAAGTTCTTACCGCCAGAATTACGCTCCATACAAGCAACAGCACGGCCGCCAATGGTCAATACACGTAAGTCTCGACCATGACTCGACTTCACAAAACGCTGCAAGATGATATTTGCTTTTGGATTTGTTGCTTCAATAAGTTGCATCAAATCATCAAATTCACCGCGTGATTTTGACAAAAATACGCCGCTGCCCTGCGAGCCTGATAGCGTTTTAATCACAACCGGGAAACCAATTTGCTTCTCTACCAGTTCAATATTTACAGGGAACTTAACCAACATAGTTTTTGGTGTTGGTAAGTTTTGCTCTGCAAGGATCTGCTGCGCATACAGCTTATCTTTTACAGTTTCGATAGACTGTGAAGAGTTAAAACAATGTACGCCTAAACGCTCAAGGTGACGGATAATCGCAAGCGTAAAGTAAGTCGTGCCTGCACCCATACGCGGCAGAACAAAGTCAGGTAACGCAACCGGCTGGCCATCGATTAGAATACTTTCTTCATCTTCTCTGGTTACCAATAGATCGAATTGATCAGGTGAGTAAACTTGAAGATCAATACCTTCTTCCTTTGCCACCGCCATCAATCTATCTATTTCATAAATTTCAGGTTTTAACAAACTGGCAGAGTCTTTGTAAATGATCCAACCGCGCATACGAATTGCCCCTTGAGTAGCGGATTAAGAGGGTCGCTGTCGACACGAATCGTTAAGTGAAAACACCTAAGCAGGTTCGTGTATCACCGGCCCCCAAACAAAAGCGCGATTATGTGGACTCACCCGAAAACAGTACAGCAAAAAAAATTTATCGACACAATCTAAAAAACTACTCACGATTTTCAAAGTAAGATTGTGTCCCGTGAGCTTCCAAGGCGCTCTCAATCCGTTTTAACGCCAGTTTGTATACGGCATCTCGCATCTCAAGCCCTTCATCACTTCGCAGCTGCCACGCCGCTTCAAATGCATTCGATAAATATCGCGCCAATTTATCTTGCACAGTTTGCTCGTCCCAAGCCTCTCCTTGGCGATTCTGACACCACTCAAAATAGCTTACGATGACGCCGCCGGCATTAGCTAAAATATCAGGGATCACTATCACGCCCTGTTCATGCAAGATTTCGTCGGCGTCCGCCTCAACCGGTCCATTGGCAATTTCGACAATATACTTTGCCGACACTGCTTTGGCGTTATCTCGGGTGATTGCGCCGGATAGCGCTGCGGGCACTAAAATGTCTACATCCAGCGCAAGCAGCTCTTCATTACTCAGCACTTTATGTTCAACGCTTTCACATACTGAATCATCACAATACACGGCTTTAAGCGCTTTGTTGCGTTGCTTTTCTTGATAAATGCTTTCTATATCTAAGCCATCTTTACAGTAAATCCCGCCTTTTGAATCGCTTACTGCAACGACTTTATAACCCGCTTGCTGCAATAGCCTTGCACAGTGATAACCACCGTTACCAAAGCCTTGGATAGCTACTGTTTGTTCCGCTTTATTCCAATTATTTTTTTCACTAAGCCGCTCTATCATTAAAAATGCACCGCGACCTGTGGCGGACTCTCGCCCTTCACTCCCTCCGAAAATAAGCGGTTTACCAGTGATCACGGCTGGACTTTTTTTACGGACGATTTTCTCGTATTCATCCATCATCCAACCCATGATCCTGGCATTAGTGTACACATCCGGTGCGGGAATATCTTGATCGGGTCCAATAAAATCAGCATTAGCTCTAATATATGCTCGAGCAAGGCGCTCAAGCTCCATCGGACTCAGTGATTTAGGGTCAACGGTTACGGCACCTTTACCACCGCCAAATGGCACGCCAACCGCCGCACACTTTAGTGTCATCCAAAGGGCTAAAGCTTGCACCTCACTCATATCAGACTCTTGGTGAAAGCGTATTCCGCCTTTTGTTGGGCCTAGCAAATCATTGTATTGACAACGATACGCCTTAAAATAATCAAGCTTACCGTTGTCACGACGAATTGAAATGTTGCTCGACAGCGTTCTTTGAGGCTGGGCTAACGCTTGATAGGTAGACTCGTTAATTCCTGTTTTTTCGACTATATGGTTTAATCTTTTCAACGCGTCTTTTAGTAGATCCGTACTCATCCTTTCCTCGCTTGTTTTTTATTCAACAAGTAATTGTATGAGTGCATGGCACAAAAAGATCAAGTCCATCAACAGGGATTAATAATTATGCGATTTCCTCTAAAAAGTAAGAAGGTGCATCGTTTGGCGCTAATAAAAAGCATTGTTTCTTCGCTCTGGTTAACGCCACATAGAATAAGCGTCGCTCTTCTGCGTCGGGAAATGCCCCTTGTGCAGGTAAAAGCGCATCGACAAATGCTGGCGTTTTTACCTGTGACGGAAAGTTTCTATGCTTGAGACCAAATACTATCGTAAAGTCTGCTTCAGTCCCTTTAGCACCGTGAAAGGTGTTATGTGAAATAATAAGTTCTGGATAGAGCTGCCGCCACTGCGCAATCTTTGATTTATCAGGTAATGCTCTGTGATTTCTTGCCAGTAGGGCAACGGAAGCTTTTCCTTCGTTGCGCTGCTCGATAAGATTGAGCAGTTGTTGCGCCTGCGACAATTCCTCATCCACCATAACTTTCACCACCCCCTGCCCTGCCACGCCGGAGGTATGAGAAGTGATATGCTTGGTTATTTGTTCTGGGTTGCGGCAAATAAACTCACTCGCCGTATCTAAAATGGTTTGAGGATAACGGAATGTTTTATCCAAATATGTGGTCGTCGACTTACCAAAATAGCGAGTAAATTCGGTAGTTAGGCGCATATCGCCACCACTAAAGCGATAAATAGCCTGCCAATCATCACCAACGGCGAACAATTGCGAGCCAGCTTTTTTATCTAGCAGCACCTGAATGAGCTTTGCCCGCACACGGGAGATGTCTTGAAATTCGTCGACCAAGATGAACTTCCACGGTGAAATAAACTGACCAGACTCTACGTAATAAATAGCCCGCTCCAGCATGTCATCGAAATCGATGCTAGATTCATTGCTTAAATACAGCTGATATTCCGCAAGAACTGGCATGATAACACTCATTTGATTGCTAAATTGCGTCAGCAGTTGCTCAACCTCACCCATTATTTGAGCATGCTTCATCAAAGGTAATACCTGACTTATCAGGTCTATCGCCTGTGACGCTTGCTGTGTGCTCGAACTTTTCAGAAATAGCGCAAAGTCTCGCTCAAAGTGGCTTTCTTGTCGCAACGACTGCACGGTGTCTGCAATAAATTGTTTAAATAGTTTTTTATCCGTTGCTAGAGTTGAAATTGTCGGCTTTGCCCCGGTAACCGCTTCGATGATCTGCATGCCAAGCGAATGAAAGGTAGAGCAATTTAAGGTATCACAGAGAGGCTGACAGCGTTGACGCATCTCCGTCGCGGCATCATTACCATACGCAAGCAATAACAGCTCATTCGCCTGAGCTAATTTACGATGCAAAAGATACCCAACTTTGGCCTTGATAACGCTTGTCTTACCCGTGCCTGCGCCAGCAAGCAGTAATTGCCTGTCATCCTGGATCACACAAGCCTTACGCTGAGCTACTGTAAGGGGATTTGATTCAACGCTGTCAAAATAGTTAGCGTCTTTTGCCAAGTAGTGTTCGACAAAAGCAGACCGAAACTCAGCAATATCACGCTCATTCCAAAGGGCAATTTCTCGTACTGTTGCTACTTGAGGCTTTAACGAACTTGGCACGATATTGTCATCTAGGTGCTGCCAGCTGGACCATAAGGCACTGCAAACATGACGTACTAGAGTTTGATTATGATGGCTGAGATATCGACGCGTTAATAACTGCTCGATTTTACGAATTTTGACTTGCAAGTGCTTGCCATGGTGTAAGATCCACAGTCGTTGCAATTGTTGCACTAACTCATCTGCACCTTGATTTTTAACACTTAACACATAGGTCTCGTGACCCTGTTTGATCAGGACTTTTTGAGCAAGCCAACCACGCTGAGGTGCTGGCGGAACTGTCATAGCGCTAAAGGGGATGAAACTGTCAGCAGATTTCGACTTAAGGTGAAGGCCTTCTTTCATACATTTGGCACCACGTACCCCATAAAACAGCCGACTAAAGAGATGTAATGCTATCAATTGGTCAATCAGACAAAGTAATTCCGTTGCAGCCATGCTAGCACGAAACCCAAAAACGCGCTTAATGAAATTTTGTCATCGCTATTAATTTTTTATTAATTTCAACGAACTAATCTAATACCTAGCTAACAAATTGTGCGACTCAATATTTGAGAAGGCAGGCGAATAAAGCCTGCACATCAACATATCAAGCAGCTGTTACTGTAGTTAGCTTTGTTTTAGCCGCTAACGTTGCTTTACCAACCAGTACGAGCACCACGGCGCCAATAATCACAGGCGTAAATAAAAAGCTCCATCCCTCTAGTGCCAACATGATCAGTATTGGATTCGCGCCAGCCGGTGGGTGAGTAGTTTTTGTTACTAACATACTAAATACGCCAAGCCCCGTTGCTGATGCCAAAGTGAATTCGTTAACACCGATATACTGCGCAAAAATAATCCCGATTGTAGCGGTAATGATATGTCCAAAGATGACATTTTTAGGCTGCGCAAGTGGACTTTCAGGCACACCAAATACCAGCACTGCCGTTGCGCCCAAAGGTGCCATTAAAAAAATATGCTCAGCACTTATCGTTTGACTAAACGCCAATATTGCAATTGCGATAAACGCCCCTGCTCCAGCAATTAAAGCAAGTTGTATTTCTCTCATTGTATTCTTTCCCTTTCCAAAAGGTAGACCAGCTTGTCTACCACGCAAATAGTAGACAAGTTGGTCTACTTCTGTCAACCTATAATCACGCTAATAAACATGACTGACTGATGAGTACAAAAAGACAACAACTGATCGATTGCGCAATGGGACTGTTCTATCAACATGGCATTCATGCCATTGGCATTAACGAAGTATTAAAGTCATCTGGCATTGCTAAAAAAACCCTGTACAACCATTTTGAGAGTAAAGAGGCACTGGTGCTTGCAACACTTGAGCAGCGGCATCACCTATTTATATCTTGGTTATCTCGTTGCCTTGAAAATGCTCAAACGAATGAACAGCTCACAGAGCAGCTAATTTCAGCACTAGATCAGTGGATTAATAATAAAGTGGCGGTGCTGGGAGATTTCCGTGGTTGTTACTTTATCAACACGGCGGCAGAATTTGGTGAGCTTACCAATCCAATAAATCAACTATGCCAGCGGCACAAACTTGCGGTAAAAGCGTTACTGAAACAAGCGCTCAACGACGCTGATGACGCCGCTGTCGAGCGCTTGTTTCTATTGAGCGAAGGGATTATTTCAACGGCCTATACCTGTCATGATACGGACGTGGCCAAGCGAGCACTCAAGAATTAAGGTATTTCTCCACTTCTGTAAAGCAAGATGAAAACTTGCTTGGTACAAACTCGATAATGTCATACCGAGCCACCTCGGCGACATAAAAGGGATCTTGACGAACAATATCAAGTAGCTCAGCTTCACTACTCGCCTTTGCCAAAATAACCCCACCTGTTCGTGGGATTTTTCTGCCAGAGGCGATAAAGGTACCATTGGCATAGAAGCGATCTAAAAACGCAATGTGAGGAGCGAGCAGCGGCTCTACCTGTTCAATTTCGGTAATATAAGTAAGATTAACAATAAATATTGAAGCTGACATTAAACTATTTTCCTGTGAGATTATGGTTCTGATTTGGGGGCTTTTTTACGTTGTTCTTGTTTGGCTTTCGCGACATTTTTAAAAACGGGTGGTGGAATAGGGAAAAGCGAAATGAGCGGCATTAAAGCCAAAAATAGATAGGCGCCTTTTGGCATTTTTTTGGCCCATAGCACGACCTTAAAAAGTAAAAAGGACGCGATAAAAATCGCCGTAAATAACAACAATACTTCTGTGATCCCTATATCCATTATTATCTTCTCATCTACTCAATAAGCTGGATATGGAGATAAAATGGGTAAAAAGCAAGCGACGTAAAATAATACCAACTTGCTTAATTAAGTGGTCTATTTTGAGGCGAGAAAATCTTGTCGATAACTAGGCAAAAATTTTGCTATTTAGTTGTTCTAAATGAGGAATTTTTAACGCTGTTAGCGTCAGATTTACTCCTTCAAATTGAGCAAGTATTAAGTCAAATTGGTATAAACTAAGATAAGAACGAAAAAAGGCCCCGTGGGCCTTTGGATTTTAGTTACTTTGGGATAATCTGCGATCAGTACAGCATCGCAGAAACTGTGCTGTGATTATCAATCGCCATCGCGATACTTAGGACTGTGATATTGACTATTGAGAATGCAAATACTTGCCTCGCCCAACCATGTAAATCTAAGTCTCTTTGGTATCCTTTTAGCGCCATCAATAACCACCAAAAACTGGTTGTACAGGCCACCGCCATAAATGCTATGCCGGTATAACCGCTAAGTGGTAGTAACATCACCACGAGTGCATAAATGGCGATATACAAAACAATGTGATGCTTGGCCTTTTCAACACCTTGCGCGACTGGTAACACCGGAATATTCGCGGCCCGGTAATCTTCAAAACGGAAAATCGCAATGGCGTAAGAGTGCGGCATTTGCCAAAGACAAAACATCAATAATAAAATGGCAGCGCCAGAGTCAAACGCCCCGCTTACTGCGCAGTAACCAACCACAGGAGGCACTGCCCCAGACAGGCTACCAACCACCGTGCCATACACTGAGTTTCGTTTCATGTATAAGCTGTAAACACCGACATAAATAAAAAACCCAAATGCGGCAAAACCCAGCGCAATCCAATTGGTGAAATAGGCTAAGAGCCCAAAGCCAGATAATCCGAGTACCAGACTATGTGACAGTGCAGCAACTGAGGAAATTTCCCCAGTTACTGTCACGCGAGTTTTAGTGCGAGCCATTGCCGCATCGATATCCCTGTCGATGACATTGTTAACTACACAACCTGACGCAACGACTAAAGATAGCCCCAGTAGAGTCAAGGCAAATAGCAGCCAATCAACTTCACCTCGAGAGGCCAATAAAAAGCCTCCTGCGACTGAAATCAAGTTTCCCATAATGATCCCAGGTTTTGTCACCTGAAAATAACGACGCAGCATGACTACTCTCCTGTTAATACATCATCATGGCGTTCGATTCGTAGATGATCCAGACCGACAGCCCCACTACCATCACAATAATCAACGCACTAAAGATAAAGGAAAGCGTGCTTGCCTTGCCTTCTTCCGTAACAAAATTCAGGTGTAAAAAGTACTTTAGGTGCACCCAAATTTGCACTAACGCGGTTGTCACTAACGTCCAAAATGTCGTGCTAGATGACAAGCTGCCACTCATCACGGCAGCAAAAGGAATGGCTGTCAAAATAACGGATAGCACAAAACCAATTAGATACGACTTCACACTACCGTGGCTGTCGTGTTCATGCTCATGAACATCCATCTGTGATAACGCTTGAGATCCACTATGGCTCATTACATTGCCCCCATTAAATAAACAACGGTAAATACACAGATCCACACGATATCTAAAAAGTGCCAGAACAAGCTTAAGCAGCTCAAACGCGTTACCGTTTGTGGTTTAAGACCACGGCGTGTCACTTCAATCATCATCACAGTCATCCAAATCAAGCCTGCCGTCACGTGCATGCCGTGCAGACCCACCAATGAGAAGAAAGAAGTCAGAAAAGCACTATGCTGCGGTCCATGACCATGTGCTATTAAGTGATGGAATTCATATACTTCCATACCAATAAACACCGCACCAAAGGCAAATGTCACCGCAAGCCAAGATAAGGTTTGCGACTTTTTCTGTTTGTTTGCCGCTATCATGGCAAAACCAAAGGTAATACTACTTAACAGTAGGGCCGCGGTTTCAACCGCAACAAAACCCAGTTCAAATATGTCTTTGCCAGACACGCCACCTGCCGTGTTCATGTACAACACAGCATAAGTGGCAAAGAAAGAAGCAAACAACAAACAGTCCGTCATCAGATATAGCCAAAAACCGAATACGGTATTTGAACCTGTGTCATGATCTGCATGCTCGTGAGCATCTTCTAACGCGTGCAGCGTAGCGGGAGTAATTGCACTCATGAATTAACCCTCCTGTAATGCGCGAGAAAGGTGGGCAGACTCAATCTGCTCAATCTCGTCAACCTGAACATAATAATCAACGTCGCTGGTGTAACAACGCTTAATAAATACCGCGATAGCGCTGACAAAACCCACCGCCGCTAACCACCAAATATGCCAAATCATGGCAAAGCAAAACACGGTCAATGACGCGCTGATAAGCACTCCAGCCGGGGTATTTTTTGGCATGTGAATAGGCTGATAATGTGCAGGCTTTTGATATGCCTGTCCCTGCTCTTTCATTTCTGTCCAAGCGTCAATATCGTCAACTACAGGGGTTTTCGCGAAGTTGTAGTACTGCGGAGGAGAGTCCGTAGACCATTCCAGCGTATGCCCATTCCACGGATCGCCTGTGGTGTCTTGCAATTGCTCGCGATTTTTGTAGCTCACCACTAGCTGTACCACTTGGAAAACTATCCCAAACATAATGATAAAGGCACCAATGCACGCGATGTATAGCCAAATGTTCCACTCTGGCGTGTTGGTATGATTAAGGCGACGTGTCATGCCTAAGAAGCCAAGCACATAAAGCGGCATAAAGGCCACAAAGAAGCCAACCAGCCAGCACCAGAATGAGGCTTTACCCCAACGCTCATCAAGCTTGTAACCCATTACTTTAGGGAACCAGTAAGCAAAACCCGCTAGATAACCAAACACTGCCCCACCGATAATGGTGTTATGAAAGTGTGCAATTAGAAAAAGACTGTTGTGCAGCACATAGTCCGCGCCAGGAATTGCAAGCAGTACGCCAGTCATCCCACCAACGGTAAAGGTCACCATAAACCCTAACGTCCAAAGGACCGGTACCGTGATCCGCAAACGACCGCGATACATGGTAAATAACCAGTTAAAGAGTTTTACTCCCGTCGGGACCGCAATGACCATCGTCATGACCCCAAAGAAAGCATTAACATTGGCGCTTGAACCCATAGTAAAGAAGTGATGTAGCCAAACAATAAAGCCCAAAATAGAAATCGCACCGCTGGCATACACCATCGACTTATAGCCAAACAGGCGTTTACCTGTAAAGGTTGAAATAATTTCTGAGAAAATCCCAAACGCAGGCAAGATCAAAATATAAACTTCAGGGTGACCCCATGCCCAGAACAGATTGATATACATCATGGCATTACCACCGGCTTCATTGGTGAAGAAGTGGAAGTCCATATAACGGTCAAGCGTTAGCATCGCTAGCACCGCAGTAAGAATTGGGAAAGATGCCGCAACTAGAATATTTGCCCAAGTACAAGTCCAAGTAAAAATAGGCATTTTCATTAGCGTCATGCCAGGTGCACGCATCTTAAATACGGTTACCAAGAAATTCACGGCGGTGAGCAATGTCCCAAGTCCGGATATTTGCAGTGCCCAAATATAGTAATCAACCCCAACACCCGGACTAAACGACAACTCCGACAATGGCGGATACGCCACCCAACCGGTTTTTGCAAACTCACCAAATGCCAAGGATAAATTGATCAGAATTGCCCCGCCCGCCGTCAGCCAAAAACTGAGGTTATTCAAAAACGGAAAGGCAACATCTCTAGCACCAATTTGCAGTGGCAAGATGATATTCATCAAACCAATCATAAATGGCATCGCCATAAAGATGATCATGATCACCCCGTGTGCAGTGAAGATCTGGTCATAGTGCTCAGGAGGTAAGTAACCGGCAGCGCCGCTTGTGGCCATCGCCAACTGTGTGCGCATCATGATGGCGTCGGCAAAACCACGCATTAACATAATTAATGCCAAGATAATGTACATCACGCCTAGGCGTTTATGATCGATTGAAGTGATCCAATCGTGCCACAGCACACCCCATTTTTTGTGTTTTGTGACCATTACCGCCACAATTAGACCAACAATCGCCACCACAGCTAACGTCACCATAATGATGGGTTCGTGATAGGGGATTGCCTCTATGGATAATTTACCAAACAACGACATAATTACTCCTCAGCCTTGCCGTGATGTGGATGCGCAGCATGCTCTGGTTTGGCGTAATAACTCATTTCGCCATGGCCCTGCATGTACTTCATAACTATGGTGTGGAATAAGCCCTGCTCTACCGAACCAAAATATTCAACGGGGTGATATTCCGAAGGCTCAGCCAGTTTCGTATAACGACCTGCGGTTAAGGCTTCGCCGTTTGCTTTGACATCGGCAACCCAGCTATCAAAACTTGCTTGATCTTTGGTCGCAATGGCATCGAACTTCATTCCCGTAAAGCCCGCTCCGCTGTAGTTAGCAGAAAAGCCTTTGAACGTCCCCGGCTCGTTGGCAATCAGGTGAAGCTGTGTTTCCATCCCAGCCATCGAGTAGATTTGGCTACCAAGCTGTGGAATAAAGAAAGAGTTCATGGTGCTTTCGGAAGTGATTTTGTACTCCACTGGTACATTCGCAGGAAACACCAGCTCATTCACTGTGGCAATGCCTTGCTCTGGATAGATAAATAACCACTTCCAGTTTAGCGATACCACCTGAACAGTGAGGTGTTCACCCTTACCTTCCAACGGCTTGTACGGATCAAGTGATTGTGTAGAGCGCCAAGTGATCACCCCAAGTACAATAATAATCACAATCGGAATGGTCCAAACCACGGCTTCTATTTTGTTAGAGTGAGCCCATTTAGGTGCATAAATCTCGTGGTCACGACCGTCTCGGTACTTCCACGCAAAATATAAGGTAAGAATAATAACTGGTACTACAACGAGTAACATCAGTACAGTGGCAATGATGATCAAGGACTTCTCATCCATGCCAATTTGCCCCTTGGGATCTAAAATGCCACCACTACAGCCGGTGAGCATAAGCCCCAATGAAGCGAACGCATAATTCACAACACTACGTTTATTCAATTGATTACCCTTCAACGATAAGCTGCGGCTTATTTATCAAGCGCGCTGAGTATCTATTTGTGCAAGCTATGCTGCACAAGTTCGAATTGCACTGTATCCATCAGGGAAAATGTATTAGTGAAGGGAAAAGCTCCTTTGATACCAGTCACTAACCATTTACCAAATAATCGATACAGTAAACGGACAATCACATTTACTAAGCTTACAATTCGCCCTAAAAGGACTGTAAGTAGCCGATTAATGTAATTGAAACTGAATTGCTGACTGCAGATCCAAATCGCGTAAATCAAACGCACTGGACTCAAATATTGCGATTACGCAAACAGACAGCGGTACCCAAAAGGAGGAGCACGACAACCATGTGCGCTAGGCACCGGTTGAGGTTGAATAGCCTCAGTAGAGGCGAATGCCGTTTTACGCAGGACAACGCCAGCGCGTGTAGGCAAAATAGTATGGAAAACTAACCAATAAAGACCTATCAATAATTGTAATGATAAGATAGGCTGAGCCCAAAACTCTCCAAGCATCACCAAAACAGAGTCAGGTAGTGAATTATCTGCAAAAAGTGCTTCTAATTCAGCTACATCACCTAGCATGCCAGTGAATAATAATGCCGTGTTAAACATCATCAATGCGCTTAGCACACTGAAAATACGACCGAATAACTGCGCACGCGTGATCGTACAACCTTGATAGGTTGTGTCGTCAGTAGTAGCAGTATGTCGAACATAGCTTAACAGTGGCACAGATTATCCTGATGTTTTTATCTTGATAGAATTGATTAGTTCAGAACTTTCAGTCTAAACTGAAAATTCGCAGCGAGTATAACAAAGTCGCTATTCGATTCAAGCGATATCTGCAATGATCTATATCAAATTTTCTTGATCTATCCCTAACGTCCACCCTTCCCTAAGACAAAACTCTTAAACGCACTTATTAACAATAGTTCTCATTCACAATCATTTACAAAATGTGAATATTAACATTTTTATTAACTATCAATTAGATAACCGTCTACACGGCCCAATGTTTTATTCACCTCTTGTTCATGCTATTTATTTTTGGTTCGTTCTAAGTATGATCCACGCCAACTGACATCGCTGTCATTTTAACTAATTCTTTGTTATTAGAGGAACTCATGAAGCAGCTGAATAAACTCCTAGGTTTAATGAAAGTGCCCAATAAACTCAGACTTAGTCTGCTTTTGTCTGTCGTGATCATTGCCCTTGTGCAACTCTCATCAGCACTCGTTTTACGAGACAGCTTAACGCAAGAAAGACGTATTAATGCAAAAAACCTAATGGAAACCACAGTTGCACAACTTAATATGGTTGCCACCGAGGCCTCACTCTCCCCACAACAAAGACAAGAAAAAATAAAAAAACTCATTGATGCTGCACGCTATGGTGATGCTGGCTACTTCTTCTTATTTGACTTAAACGGGAATATGGTAACACATCCCATTAAGCCACTACTCAATGGCACCTCAATGACTCACCATCATGAACGCTTTATTCGCGAGGCATTCAGCCAGTTCGTCGTCATTGCTAATCAAAATCAACAAGGCTTTGCCCGATATGAATGGCCAAAACCGGGGACAAAGGAGCTTGAGGGCAAGCTTTCTTATATTGTTAACTTAGGGCACTATAACTGGGCAATTGGGACAGGCATTTACCTTCAAGACGTTGAAGAACAGTTTTATGACCGACTCATGTTGATGACTGCTGAAACGCTCGGCTATGCGATATTACTTATTTTCCTCTCGAGCTTGATCAGCAAAAATATTACCAAGCCACTGGATAAGCTCACCCGCACTATGGGACTCATTTCAGCGCAAAAAGACCTCACCATTGCACTGAAAAGCCACGGTAAAGACGAGCTTGCCCAAATGGCTATCGCATTTAATAAAATGAACTCGCATTTTCGTGATGTACTGCACGATATCAACGAAAACACCCATTCTTTGGCTTCCCAAGCAGAGGAGTTATCCTGTATTACCGAGCAGATCCAAGCTGGTATTGGACAACAAAACAGTGAAACAGAATCAGTGCAAAACCGCATGCAATCGCTTAATCAAGTGGCGCAAGCTGTCAATAATGAGTCAAAGCGTGCGCTTGATAAAGTGACAGAGACAACCACATTGACGACCCAAGGGCTGACGCATGTAGACGAAAATGTGGCAGTCATAGCGCATGCCTCTCGTAGCGTCGACTCAGCGCAACAAGCTGTGCTCGAACTACAACGCTCATCAACCGAGATTGGTGCAGTACTTGACGTCATCAAAAAAGTGGCAGATCAAACTAATTTATTAGCATTGAATGCGGCCATCGAGGCTGCGAGAGCAGGAGAACAAGGTCGCGGTTTTGCCGTGGTGGCCGATGAGGTAAGAACACTAGCTCAGCGTACGCAACAATCTACCGATGATATTCAAGCGATCATTGATAAACTGCACAATGGCGTCACCACAACCGTTGAAGAAATGGAGAGCTGCCGTGCAGCATCCGAGCAAAGCCTCAAAGTGAGCCAAGAATGTAAGCACGCACTAGAGCAAATCAACCTCTCCATCGCAACGGTGCATGATATTAACGTTAATATCGCCACCTGGAGTGAAAAGCAATCCGAAGATCTTATTGACATGACTGACAACATCAGTGGTATCGCAACAGTGGCAAACCAAACCGCCCTTGGCGCTGAACACACCAAAGCGTCGAGCCAGCAATTAAGCGAAATGTCACAACAACTCTCACAAATGGTAAATGAATTTAAGGTGTGACCTTGCACCTGTTTGCAGACGCGGAAGTGCATACTTCCGCTGAGAAATGTCGGGTAGCAAGGGATTTAGCGCGCCAGTCACAAAGTGCTCGGCGGGTAAACCACCGTTATATCAGACTGGTTTTACTCCAGAGTAGGAGCTGCTTCATGCAGCGATCTTTAAAGCCCTTTCCCACCTCTAAATACACACCAGTTACAAAGCTTCTCAGCGGATAAACCACCCACCAAACTGATTTTACTTCAGAGTAGGAGCTGCTTTACGCAGCGATCTTTAAAAGCCATCGTCACACAACCCCACCCAACAAAATCCACAGCAATTAATCAGCATAAGGATAATGGACGTGACGCTGCTCTTGTAATTTCATACCCAAATATTCAAAGGTCCCCACCAGCATCTCAGTAAATGGTGCCGGTGCTTTTTCTTGGCATGAGGTCGACAAGATAGAAAACTGCTTTTCACGTAGCGTTCTAAGCTCAGGCTTTAACGCTTCTATGTCCATAAAGTCAGTTATTCTGTCGATAAATGCCTTCATTCTTGGTGTCACTGCATACCAATAAACGGGGGATGCAAAAATGATGTGCTCAAAACCAAGTACCCATCTAAAAAGGTTAACAAAGTCATCATCACTGTGAGAGTGTTTGTAGCAATACTCACCAATTTTATAACGGTCTAAATAGATGAGCTCAGCTCTTTTTTCTTCTGCTAGTGCCTTTGCAGATTGGTAGGTATTTCCATTGGGGTTTGAGCTTGAGTAAATAACGACTGTTTTCATAATCTTCAATTCCAGTTGCACTAATAATAAATTGGGTGCTACCTTAAAACCTCACCTTAAGTTAAGGTAAAGTACTAATTTATGAAAACTGAAAAATTATTAAGAGACGAGCCAAACCTCAGTGTCGGTAAGGTTGCCCAAAGAGCTGACGTTGCGGTGTCTGCACTGCATTTCTATGAGAACAAAGGGCTTATTCGTAGTTGGCGTAATAACGGTAATCAGCGCCGTTATAAAAAGGATGTGTTGCGCCGAATTGCCATTATTAAAGCTGGTCAAAAAATGGGGATAACCCTAGGGGAGATAAAAGAAACCCTTGATACCCTACCCGATTCAAGAACACCAACCAAAGCGGACTGGGCCAAACTTTCTACAGCCTGGCAAGCAAAGCTGGACGAAAAAATCGCTTACATGCAGCGCTTAAGAGACTATGTCGATGGTTGCATTGGCTGTGGCTGTTTGTCGATGAAATCATGCCCTATCTACAACCCCGATGACATCGTTGCTAAAGAGGCTAACGGTGCGGTGTGGTTGGATGAGCCAGACAAAGCAAATAAAGCAAAATCTTGTTATGATAGCGAAAACCATTAAATAGGACACAATAATGAAAAAGACTGCCTTGTGCATGGCGCTAGCCATGGCAATGGGCCTGACTGGCTGCTCACTTTCTCCTTCGTCTGTCGAGACGACGCCTTCAGCTTCACAGCAAACAGTAGCAAAAAATGCACAATTCGCTGATTTTTCTCAGCAATTTATCAATGACTTATGGAAACAGTACCCAGAAGCGTCGCTCTGGGCAGGCTTTGGCAAGTACGACGATATTATCACTGTACCAACCCAAGCGACTCGTGATGCAAGTGTTGCCTTCTCTCAGGCGCAACTGGCTAAGTTACAACAGTTCGATCTTGCTAACTTAAGCAATAGTCAAAAAATCGATTATCACTTAATTGAGAATCGCTTAAAACGCGATATCTGGCATATTGAAACCTTCAAAAGCTGGCAGTGGAATCCGTCAAACTACAATGTTTCTTATGGCTTTGCGACGATACTCAACAGCCGCTTTAAAACGGATGACGAAAAGCTCAAGCTCGTTTTAGCACGTCTTCAATATGTGCCAGCGTATTATGAAGCTGCACAAAACAATATTAACAATCCAACGCTTGAATATACTCAGCTTGCGATTGCACAAAACCAAGGCGCATTTAGTGTATTAAACGATGAGTTGCTTGATAAACTCGCGACTTCATTATTAACAGCCGAGGAAAAAGCCCTATTCAAACAGCGCTTCGCTGCCGCGAAATCTGCCATCAATGGATATGTATCTTACCTTAGCAACCTTGAAAAAGAGTTAAGCGATAGCGGCAATGCGCGCTCATTTAGAATTGGTGAGAAGCTGTACGAAGAAAAATTTGCCTTTGATATTCAGTCTGGCTATACCGCCAAGCAAATGTATGAAAAGGCAATGGCCGACAAAGCCCGTGTTACTAATGAAATGGTTAAGATTGTTGATCAACTCTGGCCAAAGTACTTTGCTGACAAGCCACGCCCTGAATCTGACATTGATGCGATTGCCACGCTTATCAAGCACCTTTCAGTCAAACACGTAAAACGTGAAAACTTTGTGAGCGAAATCAAGGCGCAAATACCAGAACTTGAAAAGTTTGTGATGGAAAAAGATCTCATCACGCTAGACCCAGAAAAGCCGTTGGTTGTTCGCGAGACGCCTGAATATATGCGTGGCTTTGCTGGTGCTTCAATCAGTGCTCCGGGCCCATACGACAAAAAAGAGAACACCTATTATAACGTCTCTCCACTGGACTCAATGAGCGACGAGCAAGCTGAATCGTATCTACGTGAATACAACCACTGGATCCTGCAGATCCTAAATATTCACGAAGCCGTGCCAGGTCATTACACTCAGTTGGTTTACTCTAACGAATCCCCGTCTTTGGTGAAGAGTATCTTAAGCAATGGCGCGATGATTGAAGGCTGGGCAGTATACACTGAGCGCATGATGCTAGAAGAAGGCTATGGTAACTTTGAGCCTGAAATGTGGTTAATGTACTACAAGTGGAATCTACGCGTGATCTGTAACACCATCCTAGATTACGCTATCCAAGTAAAAGGAATAAGCAAAGAAGAAGGCTTAGATCTGCTGATGAATGGGGCTTTCCAAGAGCGTGCAGAAGCCGAAGGTAAATGGCGCCGTGCAACCTTGAGCCAAGTACAATTAACCAGCTATTACTCTGGTTATCGCGAAATTTACGACTTTCGTGAAACGCAAAAACAAAAGCTTGGAAAGGAATTTGACTTAAAGACATTCCACGAAGAGTTCTTAAGCTTTGGCAGTGCTCCGGTGAAATATATCCGCCAGTTAATGACAAAGTAATCGAACACTTCTATCGCTATTAGCTTAGCTTCCTCACTCTTGTGTTGGAGCTAAGCACTAGCAAAAAAACATAAAAAAACATAAAAAAACATAAAAAAAATAACACAGTAACACTTTAATACATTTAAGACTTAACTTTTATATTAAGCTTTTGTTGCATTTTTAACTAGGAAGTTAAGCGCAATGAAATTAAGGAAATGTATATTTACCCTCGCTGTGGGTATGTGTGCAACGGCTTTGCCCGCTGCGCCCATTAACACTGAATACCAATACGATGAACTTGGGAGGCTGACGAAAACACTGGACACAAAAAATGGTGTTCGTTCTTATGAATACGATGCCGCAGGCAACCGTAAAAAAGTCACGGCTGCCGATGATAACAGCAATTCACCACCGAATGCACAAGACGATAGCATTACCCTAAACGGTCTTTACTCACCAAAAACACTGGATGTGCTAGCAAATGATAGTGACCCTGATGGTGATACACTGCAAGTCAGTGCAACCGATGCTTCAGGCACTCTTTCCGTCACCATAAATGATGACAATACGCTAACAATTACCGCCGTTGGCTTCCAACACCCAGAGCAACGATTTATCTACACCATCACCGATAATAATGGCGGCGTATCACAAGCAACCGTGACGGTATACACCCAATAACTGTAAAGGATTACACATGAAATTATTCACATACTTACTGTGCCTCTGCTGTATCTATCTGATGCCCCCCCAAGCTTATGCACAAATTCAAATGGCGATCCCTGGCCCGCCAGAGTACAGCTTAACCGACAGTAATCAGGTTAATATGACCACAGGAAATATTGAAATTAATGAGCAAGGTGTGAGCATCGGCAGTGGCGAATTTGCCCTTGAACACCGCCTGCTCTCTTACTCCAATAACCTCAAGCTGTTTGCCGATAACTTTTCAGGAGCACTCTACGTTAGGCACTCAGATATGCCGCTACCCGATGTCCGCGCAACTTTTGGCTCCCTGTCTGAGTCGGGTTTTCAAGCACCATCGACCACGCAGCGCTTTGTTGGCCGTAATGGTGGCGTCATCGAGAAACACAGTGACTTTATTTGGAAATACACCAATAGCCAAGGAGTCGAAGTGACTTATGATTCACGCATCCATTATCATTATGAACCGCCAAGTTCGGCATTAGAAACGTATCGCAAGCATGCTGTTGCAACTCAGATAAAGTACCCCAGTGGCTTAATCATAAAGGTGAACTTTAAAGACGCCAATTATGACGGTGACATCATTCATCGGATTCAGTCTGTCACTTCAAGCGCTGGATACCAATTGCAGTATCGGTATCAACTTAACAGCAGTAGTGTACCCAGCCACCACAGCGATAAATATGCCTATTACCAATGGACAAGGCCGACACAAATTAAGGCATTTGTTAGTGAGTATGAGGCCTGTGCACCGCTTGCAGCAAACTGTGATTTCAGCAATGACTGGCCAGAAGTTAGTTTCTCTTGGGTAGATCCTTTTAATGGCGGCGATACGACGATTACTTTCGCCAATCAGGCCTACAAAAAGTTTAAACATGAGCGTTTTTGCTCATCTGGCGAAGGTCGCGCGGCTTGCTCAATTGGTCGTAATCATTTGCGCATAACTACAATTTCAAGTAGCTCTAGCCAAGGGCAAGCTGAGCGCGAGTATCAGTACACCAACACTTACCACTGCACTTTCCACGGCACAGAGCGACAATGTCAGACGTTTAAACTAGGAGTGGTATATCTTTCCAAGTATCGCAGTGCTTCGTGGCGCTATAATTACCCCCCTCAGCAACACCAATATAGCGGTAGCTACAGCGAGTCGAAAGACTCTAATGGCGCAGTTCTAAAAGTTGTTTATGATAGCCATTCGAAAATGGTTGGCTTTCAAGATGAAGTAAGAGGTATCTCTGGTACCTATGATGATAATGGCCGTATTGTGTCAATCCAGTACAACTTTGGTAGCCCAGGTACTATTTCACAAGGGCTTTATCGCTATGGCGATATGACGGAGACTTTTACCTATGACGACCATGGCAATATTATTAAGTCGGCTCGCACTAATAAAGAAGGTGAAACGCAGTTTTATAGTGCCGGCTATGAGAACCATTGCAACTCCATGAGCACTCGCGGCAAACCGAGCTGGATTAAAGACCGCAATGGCAATGTTACCTACTATGGTTATGATTGTAGGAACGGCAAAATAGCAATAGTGCTTAAGCCTGAAATCGATGGCGTTCGGGCCGAACAGCGCTATTATTATGGCCAAATAAACGCGCATATTGTCAATGAAAATCCGCCACACCTTTCCCCTGAGCAAGGTATTTGGGTGAAGCAACGAGAAAGCTTTTGTAAAACGGGTAACAGCGGTCAATTTGGCTGTGCTAAAACGGGTGATGAAGTGATTACCATGTTTGAATATTCTACCCAACCAAAGCCCGATGGCTTGCTCGTACATGGCATTGTTGTCTCGGACACCGGTAAAGGAGAAATACGTAGGACCTGCTTTGATTATGATATCTACGGTAACAAAACGTCTGAAATCAAACCCAAAGCAAACTTGACTCGTTGTCAGTAACATCAAAATGGAATTTGGATTATGCATAAATTTATATTTATCGCTGTGCTGTTTGTTGCAACCACATTAAATGGCAATGTAAATGCGGGCCCCGCAGCTTATAAAACTGGGTATCACTACAATATAGCCAGACAAATCACAGGAGTTGTTCACCCTGACCCTGATAACAGTGGCTCTCTTCTCTTTCAAGCAATGAGGAAAAGCTACAATTCAGCAGGCTTACTAGAAAAAGAGCAATGGGGTGAGCTCGCTTCATGGCCTAGTTACCAAATTGAGCCTAAGGATTGGCATGATTTCAGCGTACATCGCAGTAAAACTTATCGCTATGACAAGTACAAGGTGCTCGTTGCCAACGTAGAAAGAAACCGTCATGGCACTATCAAGAAAATTACTCAGTACAGCTATGATGAGTTTGGCCGTTTGAAATGCGAAATGGTTAATATGTCGACGACCATGGCGCCAGACCCCTGTATAGCTCGGCACCATAACGTAAATTCACAACACAGCGTTTGGGACAGAGTGACTAAGTATGAATACAACACCCATAACCAGCCACTGCGTGTAATTAAAGCCTATGGGACCCCATTACAGCAGGACTATCAAAGCTATACTTACTCAGGTTTATTAAAAGATACGGTTAAAGATGCTAACGGCAATTTAACTGATTACCAATATGATGGCTATGGTCGATTAACTCATATTTATTACCCCAGTAAAACAGAACGCGGCACAGCAAGTAACAGCGATTATCAGCAATACTGGTATGATGCCAACGACAATAAAAAGAAGCTTAGGCAACGCGATGGCACTGTTATTAGCTACACCTTCGACGCCTTGAATCGCATCACAAAGAAAGACTTATCAGGTACGGTAGCCGACGTTTACTACGGCTATAACAATCAAAATTTAGAGCGATATGCTCGCTTTGGCTCAGCTTCAGGACAAGGGATCAGCAATAGCTACAACGGTTTTGGTGAGCTGGTTAGCACCACTGCTAACCTAGCAGGCAACACCCGTACCTTTAGGTATGCTTACGACAAAAATGGCAATCAAATCACAGTCACCTACCCCGATGGCGAGTCCTTTGCCAGTACATACGACGGCTTAGATAGATTAAATAATGTGACAGAAGGACAGAATAATGCCGTGTACCAGCTCACATATGGCAGTAATGGGCTGCGCTCAAAGACCACTCGGTTAGGTTACAACACCACAGAAACCCTTTACCAATTCGATGACATTGGTCGCTTACAATCACTAACTCATGATTTAAAAGGCCAGACATATGACTTGGCAACCAACTTTAGCCACAATCAAGCAAACCAAATCACGGCTATAAGCTTATCAAACGACATCTACCACTATAGCGGCAACGATAACTTAACTGGCAACTATATTGCTAATGGCCTAAATCAGTATACTCGAATTAACGGAAAAACAATCACTTATGACGAAAAAGGCAACCTCAAAAGTGATGGCGCTAAAAGTTACTCTTATGACCACGAAAACCGCCTAACAAAAGTGACTGGTGATGTTACTGCCCTTTTAAAATATGATCCTAAGGGCCGACTTTACCAATATACCGTCAACGGTATCACACGCGAATTTGTATACGATGGCGATAACCTTGCAATGGAATACAATACCAATGGCACCCTCGCCAACCGCTACGTGTATAGTGATAGCATTGACGAACCTTTGTTACGCTACGACTCTGGCGCTATCAGCAACCGAAAATACTACTACCAAAACCACCAAGGTAGCATCATCGCCACCAGCTATTTAACAGGTGACAAAGAGCACATCCTCGCCTATGACAGTTATGGGATCCCAGATAAAGACAACATTGGCCGCTTTGGTTACACTGGCCAAGTATATTTAGATCAGCTCGATTTATACTACTACAAAGCACGGATTTATCATCCAAAGCTAGGGCGTTTCCTCCAGACTGATCCTGTAGGTTATGAAGATCAGATGAATCTTTATGCTTATGTGGGGAATGATCCGATCAATCACACAGATCCTACTGGGAAATTTTTGAATTTCTTAGTTGGTGCCGCTATTGGTGGTGGTCTTGATTTGGGAATGCAGTTGTATAGTCAAATGAAGAATGGAGCTAGCTTAGGTGATGCATTATCTAACGCTGATTATGGGAGTGTTGCCACATCTGCTGCATTAGGGTCCGTTGGAGCAATGGGGACCCAACTTGTAAAAGGTGGTGTAACTGGCGCAATAAAGATTGGTAAGGAAACTGTACAATTGACTTCTAAGACTGAACGAGTTATCGCCGCTACAGATGGGGTAACAAAAGTAGCTGCTGTTGGTGCAATTCAAGCAGGTAGAAAAGGGCAGGATTTAGCTACAGGTGCAGCTGTAAAAGTTACAGATAGTATTACTAGTCCAGTTCCTTCAGGTACAATTATTCAAAAAGGGATGGAATATTTGAATCAAGAGTCACAAGCTAATACAAATAATTGTGGTACAGATTACGATAAGCAAGCAGGAAACAAGTGTTAAATGAATAATCCAAGTTATCTTTCTGAAACATTATTTAATCGAAAAGTTTTTGGGTATGCAGCAATAACTGCATACAAGCACTTGATGTGGCCTATGTGTTTCATAGGACTTCCGTTGGTATTGTTTGGTCTAGAGGGAAATATGATAGAACAAATAACATTTTTTTTAGGTATGTCTTTCGTATTTTTTATACCATATTTAGTACTTTGCTTTACTATGCATCGCTTTTCTCTAAAGAGTCAAAAGCAAAAAGAATCGTTTCTAGCTTTAGATCCAATAGAAAGAGGGAAAATCATTGGTGATGAATTATCTGGTTGGTGGTAAATTTTGAATCCAAAGCCAGCGGAAGCTGGTTTTGTTTTTTTGTCAATGAAAATAGTCGCTTGGTGCCAAATTCAATTGGGTGATCTGCTTAGGTGAAAATCCGTGCCTAAGGTGAATTAGTGTGATTATGTCAAAATCGCTTGGTACTTATACCGTCAATATCCCTTAGTAATCACACTAGTACACTATTATAGAGTATGAGCAGATCGTACATAGTTGGATGAATTGGGAACATTGGGCGGTGCTTTTAAGCATAGGCTTTTTCATGCTCTATTATTCCGTGTTTAGTTTTCGAAAGCTCAGGTTTAAATAAATTTTGAATCCAAAGCCTCGCTAGTCGGGGCTGGGACTCAACCAAACTAGCAATATTTGTGCTACGCAGAATTCTGAACGCCCTCGATATCACCCATAGGTCGGCCTTTAGGCCGACTAACGTTTAAACCTAGAGGGTACCCTATAAACCCAAGGGCTACCCTTTAAACGTTGGGGGGATTGTCGACCTAAAGGTCGACCTACTTTACTATCTTCATTTCATCTAGCAGGTTTTGCGCATTATCAACCTTGTCCATTACCCATAACATGTAACGCGAATCAACATGGATTGAGCGGTTTAGGTTTTTATCGTAATCCCAGTCACCAATAATGCTTTCATATACACCGTCAAATAGTAAACCTACTAACTCCGCTTTCCCATTTAAGGTTGGCGAGCCCGAGTTACCACCTGTGGTATCCACGTTAGAAAGGAAATTCACCGGTACGGTATTCATGCCCCCTGTATATTGACCATATACTTTTTCGCGGATCAACTGCTGTTGCTTTTTCGGCGCGTTAAATGGTTCAACATCGGTATTTTTAGCCAGTAACCCTTCAAGCGAGGTAAATGGCGTTGCCACTAAGCCATCTTGCGGTGAATAACCACCTACCGTACCGTAAGTGACACGGAGTGTGCTGTTAGCATCTGCGTAAACTGGCTTATTTTGCGACTTGTTGTAAGCAATAATGGCTTCCATCAAAGCAGGACGAGCAGATTGCTGCTTACCAGCCAATTCTTTTTCTTCATCTTCGATTTGCTTCATCACTGCAAAAATCGCTTTTGCATATTGAATAAATGGATCAGAGCTCTGATTTAACTGCTCAAGCTCTAAATCTAACATCCAAAGACGGGCTTTTTCATCAGCAAGCTTAGAGTTAGCATACATCTCATCTAGCAGCGCTTGGTGCTTTGCTTTATTGAAGCCGCTTTCAAGTTGAAGCTGCTTATCGACTTCAGCTAAACGCGCTTCTTTTGGCAAGGCTGCATAAAGCTCCATGAAGTAAAGCATAATCGCTTTATCAACTGTTTCATCATAGCGGCGCGTCATACGCTGAAGCCCCGCTTTGATTTTTGGCATATCGCGTTCTTGATAACCACTCTCACGCTCAGCATCAGGCTTTTGTTTTTCAACCGCCAAGCGATAAAGTTGACGCGCAGTAGACATCATTTGCGAACGGTGGATATAGCCAACCATCATATCACGCTCATAATGGGCTTGAGATTGAGCAACCAACTCGCTCAATTCATTTAGCACAGCGCCATACTTTGCTTTACGGTCTGCATCGGCATTAATCCATGCACTCAGATCGCGCTCAAATTGCTGCTTGCGGCTGTACATACTGCCTTTTTTGAAGCTCTCAATCATAGAGCCAAAGTTTTTGATGTAATTGTTGTAACCTGCAATGGTGCTTTCATAAGCGATACGAGCTTGAGAACCTTCTGGTGCATTTTCTTCAATCAGTGCCACATACTTAGAGTTATGTTTACGTACCATGGGGTAAACCGTGTTAAACACATAATCTACTTCAGAAGCAATACGATAACGGTTGGTACGACCCGGATAACCCGTTACCATCACAAAGTCGCCCTCTTGCACGCCTTTTGCACTCACACTCAAAAACGACTCTGGGTTATAAGGTACGTTATCCTTAGAAAACTCAGCTGGCTTACCATCTTTACCCACATATGCACGGTAAAAAGCAAAGTCGCCAGTGTGACGAGGCCACATCCAGTTATCTATATCGCCACCATATTTGCCCACGCCCATCGCAGGTGTATATGCCAAACGAACGTCTTTTATCTCTAGCGATTTAATGAGGTAATATTCCAATCCACCATGAAAGGTGTAAACGTTACAGCGATAGCTTTCATCTTGCTCACACTCAGCAACAAGTTGCTTGCGCTTACTGTCAATGGCATCAAAACGTGCTTTACCGGTCAGTGAGTCCGTCCCAGCATTAACTTTATCCGTTACGTTCGACACTTCTTTAGTCACATAAACGCGTGAGCCCGGTGCCGCCGGCAAGTCTTCACTTGGCTGTTTTGCTAAAAAGCCATTCTCAAGAATATTGTTATCTGTTGTTGAATTGTATTGAATAGAGCCGTATGCACAGTGATGGTTTGTCACCACCAGACCTTTAGGAGAGACAAATGACGCCGTACAACCACCTAAGCTAATCACCGCATTCATCGGGAACTCAGTGAGTTTTGAAATTGACTTAGCATCTATCTCTAGCCCTTTAGACTTTAAAATAGATTCAAGTTCAGGTAGCTGATGTGGTTGCCACATGCCTTCATCGGCAGCAACATACTGAGAAAAGGCCAACACCATGGCCGCGGAGATAGCTTTAATACGCATATTCCAATCCTAAATGTTATATTATTTTAATTGCGGTCAGTAATGTGACCCAAGATAGCGCCAAATAGCAATTTATTTCGGTGGAATTCGATAAACCGATGTAAATATTCTTCCTCAGACTCTCCACTTTACATCGTCTCAAGTGCTAAAGGTAACCCCCCTCTCAGGGTATCTTGTTGGCCTGCCATAGATCATTTATACTGGCTCGAAACAAAGGCAAAGATCATCCATTCTTCAAAAGAGTTGAAGAATACGTATTCTAAGGAAAAGGAAATCATGGAAGACAAATCAAGTCGGCGTCCACTCAAGGTACGCTCAAGCACATATGCTCAGCGCGTTGCCAAATGGCTTAGCAATAAAAATGTCACTCCTAACACTATTTCATTACTCAGCGTGCTATTTGCAACCTGCTCAGCAATCTGTCTTGTGTTGTTACCACTGTCTTCTGGACCACTCATTTGGCTTTTGCCTCTGCTTGCTGCCACATGTATTCAATTTCGCTTATTGTGTAATTTGTTCGATGGCATGGTCGCTATGGAAGGTGGGAAAAGTACCGCATCTGGTGAACTTTTTAACGATATGCCAGACAGGTTTGCCGATGCTTTTGTCATTGTTGCTGTGGGCTATGCACTCCCACAGTTTAGTTACGCAGTCGATATTGCTTGGTGTGCGGCAATACTTGCGATTATGACCGCTTACGTCAGAACCTTGGCAACGAGTACAGGAGCACCTGCCAATTTTTGTGGACCTATGGCAAAACAACATCGAATGGCTTTACTTACATTTGCATGTATTTTTACAGCGATAGAGCCTCTATTCTGGCAACAAGGGGCTGTGTTATACACGTCACTACTTATCATTAGCGTCGGTTCATTCATCACGGTATGTAAACGAGCTATCCTTGCCTACCAATATCTTGAGGACAAACACGATGTTTAATGTCCCTGATCATTCTTTGTATGCCATGGCGTTGGTGGGACTCATTTTAATCACCGCAACGCTTGCTTATTTAGTTATTAGCCGAATACAACGAGATACGGATCATCAAGAATTAAAACTCAGGATCCAATCTTGGTGGTGGATAATTGGCGCTTTTTTTGTCGTACTAGCCTCCAACACACATTTCGCACTTGCCTTTATTGGCTTTTTAAGTTTTCTCGCATTAAAAGAGTTTTTGTCCATTGTGCCAGGACGGCAAACCGATAGACGCGCTATTTTTTGGCTATATTTGAGTATCCCACTGCAATATTATTGGGTTGCAACTCAGTGGTATGGCATGTTTATTATCTTTATTCCTGTTTATATCTTTCTATTTATCCCTATTAGAATGGTGCTCATCGGTGATACAAAAGGATTCATAAAGTCAGCTGGGATCCTTAACTGGGCCGTCATGTTGTGTGTTTTCTCTATTAGTCACCTTGGCTACTTGTTAGTTTTGCCGGTCAAAAACAGTGAGGCGGGTGCCATTGGTCTGGTATTGTATTTACTGTTTACGACTCAATTTAACGACGTTTGCCAATACGTTTGGGGAAAGCTACTCGGCAAACATAAAATCATCCCAAAAGTAAGCCCCAACAAAACATGGCAAGGTTTTATTGGTGGCGTATTTACTACTGCCACATTATCTTGTTTTGTAGCACCAGCACTTACCCCACTATCGACTTTGCAAGGCGCAGGCGCTGGGATCCTTATAGCCGTTACTGGCTTTTTTGGTGATTTAGTTATTTCAAGTGTGAAGCGCGATTTACAAATTAAAGATACAGGGGTCATGATCCCCGGTCATGGTGGTATTTTAGATAGGATGGACAGCCTACTTTACACTTCACCACTATTCTTCCATTACCTATACTATTTGCATTATTAGACTATGTTTGCACATATTGTAAAAATACTTTTCTTTGGATTGATAATAAAACCGGTCGTGTTAATCGCGCTTGGGCTCAACGTTGTTAATCGCAATAAGTTACCAACGCATGGGCCTGCGATCCTCGCGCCAAACCACAACAGCCATTTGGATACCATGGTGTTAATGAGTTTGTTTCCGTTAAGGATGATACATAAAGTTCGACCCGTAGCCGCTGCCGATTATTTTCTCGCCAATAGAATTATCGCTTGGTTTGCACTCCATGTCATTGGCATCATTCCCTTAAATCGAAAGCAAGTGACACGCAAAGCACAGCTATTTGAACAATGCCATGAAGCGTTAAAAAAGCATGAAATCTTAATTTTTTTTCCTGAAGGTTCTCGTGGCGCACCTGAAAAAATGGCGCAGTTAAAGAAAGGCATTTTTCATCTCATTAGTGATTCTAAGTCGGTGCTCGTTTACCCCGTTATGATGCATGGACTTGGCCGCTCCTTACCCAAAGGAGAAGCCCTATTTGTACCATTTAATTGCGATGTCATCGTCGGCGAACCGCTTTCATGCACAAGCCACGCGAGCGAACTAGTACAGGAAATAGAACGACAATTTAAGTTGATGCGACCACTTTGCTTAACATACAGGGCGGACGAAGAGTGATAAAACTTCCCTCTCACAAGCGAAACGCCTATAAAACTGTTCGTTGCCGTGCTCTCCTACCTTACTGTCATATGCTTAAACAGCGGGAATTTGCTTCAGCTAATTAAACATCTCATCGGTTAATTCAAAGGGTTCCCAAGTCGCTTGCGCCGATCCGATTTCTTCTAAAATGCGTCCTTCGACGCCATCAAATGGTGCATTAGAAATCCACATTTTTACTTCACCCTTTTCACCAAAACCGAAGATAATATAGGGCTCAACATCGGTTTCTGTTTCGCCTGTGTAATGGGTAATGCTAGGTAAATTACCCGCGATTTTGTACGCCTTGTCACGCTGTACAGTTAACGCTGCACGATAGTGTTTTCCCTGCTTATAATCCCACCACTGCGCTTTTACTTTATATGGGATTTCGGCTCCCCAAAATGTCCCACTTCCTACGGCATTTCCCCAACCACCGCCTACCGCACCAGCAGGGGGAGAAAATTGTTCGTCAAATATCAATTTCACCATCAAATCGCTTTTTTCGTACGAAGAAATACCTATATGTAATTTTTCTAGCTCGGTATGTGAAGAGCAACTGCAAAGTAACATTACTGCCAGTAAAACGGTATAGAGCCTATTAATCATCCTTTTCTCCAAATTGATTTATTTCCATTTTTATACGCTTTCCACACTCGCACCTGCGGTAGCGCTTTTGCATTATTGTAAAACATTTCCCTTTGTCCATTTTCAGTCACGTACTTTGCTTTCGTTTCCTCACCGTGAGCCAGTTTATCCGTAGTTCCCGTAAACCGAGAACTAATATGAATATAATGCTCGTATAACTTCTGCCAAGCTTGGCTTGTTGGCCCAGCTTTAAGAGCTTTAGGTACCAAAGTTGCGACCTCATTGCTAAGTTCAAAAGGGTAGATACTTTGAAGACGCACCATAGCTCTCAGCGGAACGCCATGTTGAACCGCCTCGTTATACATTTGGTGCAGTCCATAATGGGCAAGGGTATTATCTATTTTACGTCTCCAAACGGGCCGGTATGTGGTGTAAAAATCCTTGTCTCTTCCCGAGCGACTTGCGCCATATCTAAGTCTTTTGAAGCGATAGACCATATCCACATTAATGCCAGGCCACTGATATTTATGTTCAATTGCCAATTTTGCCTGTTGTACTTTTGCTTCATGCTCTGGATTTCCGGGAATACCACGAATGCGCTTTAAAGGATACTCAATATCAATACTGATAGGGGCATACCCGCCCCCAATATCAGAATGAACGCCTGGCAGATAATCTTCTTTATGGTTAGCAAACAAACTTCCACCTTTATTTTTCAATGAGTTTAGTGGGAATTTATCACGCCGCTCATCCCAAGCGGTTAAGTGATATACAGCCCCTGCGCTGGCCTGATTGAGATCGAGTCTAGCCGCCTCCTCTAACTCATCTCTAGCATACAGTTCACTATGATCATTATCTCCATCCCCTCCGATAGACGCAACGGTATCGAAAATACCAACAAAACGAAATACCACCTCTTTATTCGCTAATTTAGTATCTTGCTTTTCTCTCATTTCATTGACCAGATTAACAAACGCTCTTGCTGCCGCTGCGCCACGACTAAAGCCAAAACAATCTACAAGTATCGTATTAGTTAATGCGATACTTGCATTCCTTAAGTTAGAAACAAGTACTTCAACGGCTTTAACTAATCTTTCATCAAATGAATAGGCAACCGCTAAGTCCAGCGTAGTATCCTCTTCGCCGGCTTTGGTCCCAACTCCCTCAATATATCTTTTAAAAAACAGCTTTCCATCAGATTCATACAACTCATGGAGCTTAGCTATATTCGTCGGCTCTTTATCATCAAATGGGTCCAAAATATCGTTGTACTTGTTGTTGCCTGTACCATCAAAGAAAATTCCAATACTCGGTGGCTCGCTAATAAAATATAGGTGTACATTACCCTCATCTGACACTCTGTGTTTAATCAGCTGCACTCCGCCATCAGCACCAATCTTAAGTGCTTTTACTTTTTCTATATCAAGCAAGTCAGCATATGGCACATTGTTAAAAAGCACCTGCTCCGGCACACCCAAAATTTTTGCTTTTAGACTATAGCGACCATCTTCACTCAACTTGCCGAATATCAGAGGCGTTTGTGTTGCCCCTTCAGAGGCTCTGGACAATGTGGGAGTATTAGCACCTTGGATCACAAAACTCACCGCCAACTCCCCTTCCAGCGACACCAATATGCGCTTTTCAGCCACCTCAGGTGATTTATCGACGTTAATCGAGGCCAATACCTGTTCAACCGGTGTTAACGGGTCTAATTGGCTTGCGCCAATGGGCTGATTAGGATCAACCCCACCACTGCTTGTAAAGGCATTGTTTCTAATCTCTGCTTTGAAATAAGACTTGCGTTTAACGATGATTAGCTGCTCTCTAGAACCGGCAGCACTGCCAGACCTTACACTTTGTAAGCCCTTTTTGGTCTTTATAAAAACACGAGTAAATTCGTCACGCTTAACATGGCGCCAATTATGTCTTTGTTGCAATACTATCCAATCACTGGCATGAGGCTTTAGTTGCGTTCTAATTTCTGACGGTAAATGAGCGGTTGTGGTATGGGGTGGTAAGACTTCCAGCTCATCGATTTGTTGGTCAATCAACCAATTATGTTTTTCTTCAACTATTTTCATCCTTGTTCACCAGAGTTAGTTTTTTATATCATCCTTTCGCATTAAAACAGGCTAACATTTAACCACTCAATTGGTAAATAAAATTTAATAAAATCGTAAATAAAACGTCTTATGGCGATAAGTTTTCAACGCCTAGGTCTTTGCTATATCAGCCGCAAAAGTAATGTGTGAGTTAGCCAAACTTTTTACATCATTTGTCACCCATAAATGATAGGATCGCCGCAATTGTCAGTAATGAGTCAAATTTATGCTTTCGTGTAACAACATCACTATGCAGTTTGGTGCAAAACCACTGTTTGAGAATATTTCCGTTAAGTTTGGTGACGGCAACCGCTATGGCCTAATAGGCGCTAACGGCTGCGGTAAATCCACCTTTATGAAAATCCTAAGCAAAGAGCTAGAGCCAAGTGCAGGTAACGTAAACTACGATCCAAACGAGCGCATCGCTAAGCTAAATCAGGATCAATTTGCCTACGAGCAATATACGGTTGTAGACACAGTGATCATGGGTCATAAAGAGCTGTGGGAAATCAAGCAAGAGCGCGATCGCATTTACTCATTACCAGAAATGAGCGAAGAAGACGGCATGCGTGTTGCCGACCTTGAAACGCAATTTGCTGAAATGGATGGCTATTCCGCAGAAGCAAAAGCGGGTGAATTACTCCTCGGTGTGGGTATTCCAACCGAGCAACATTATGGCTTGATGTCAGAAGTTGCTCCGGGCTGGAAACTGCGTGTACTACTTGCACAGGTATTATTTGCAGAGCCAGATATCATGCTCCTAGACGAACCAACCAACAACTTGGATATCTATACTATCAAGTGGTTGGAAGACGTATTGAATCAGCGTGATTGTACTATGATCATCATCTCGCACGACCGTCACTTCTTAAACTCAGTGTGTACACACATGGCGGATATCGACTATGGCGATCTGCGTATTTACTCAGGTAATTACGATGAATACATGTTTGCTGCGACGCAAGCTCGCGAGCGCCTGTTGTCAGACAATGCTAAGAAAAAGGCGCAAATCGCTGAGCTACAGCAGTTCGTTTCGCGCTTCTCTGCAAACGCCTCAAAAGCGAAGCAAGCGACATCTCGTGCTAAGCAAATTGACAAGATCCAACTGGAAGAAGTTAAAGCATCAAGTCGTCAAAATCCATTTATTCGCTTTGAGCAGGAAAAGCCGCTATTCCGTAACGCACTTGAGCTTATCTCGCTATCACAAGGTTATGACGACACCCTATTCTCTGACCTAAATGGCCTTGTTGAAGTTGGCGAGAAAGTTGCCATCATCGGTGAAAATGGTGCCGGTAAAACGACACTACTCAACACCTTAGCAGGCCGTAAAGCGCCACAATCAGGTGAGTATAAATGGTCAGAAAACGCCAATATTGGTTACTATGCGCAAGACCATGCTGACGAATTTGAAAAAAATCTGGATCTTTTCCAATGGATGGAACAGTGGCAACAGCCAGGCGATGATGAGCAAGTCGTACGCGGCTTCCTTGGCCGTATGCTGTTCTCTCAAAACGACATCAAAAAGTCAGTTAAGGTGATCTCAGGTGGTGAACAAGGCCGTATGCTATTTGGTAAAATCATGATGCATAAGCCAAATATCCTACTAATGGACGAACCAACGAACCACATGGATATGGAATCAATTGAGTCTCTCAACTTGGCACTTGAACAATACGAAGGCACGTTATTCTTCGTATCGCACGACCGTCAGTTTGTCTCATCACTTGCAACGCGCATTTGGGAAATTAAAGACGGTAAGATCACCGACTTCCATGGTACGTACGACGAGTACCTCGCGAAGAAAGCCGCTGAAGCCGTATAGGATTAGACTGTTAAGGGCCAATGATTGGCCCTTTTTATTTTCTTAAAAACAGCAGATCATTCCCCCCTCACTCACCAGCACAAAAAATAGACAAACCTGCAATTTTGCTGTTAGGATTGTTCTCGCAAAAATTGGAATAATAAAAGGGTCGGCTATGGAACGTTTACAGAATATGTATTCAATAATGTTGCTGTCTAAGCTGAAAGCAAGCTTTCCAGAATCGTGCGATATCAATCACCACACTTTTTCACTCCCACACGCAGATCAACAACTACTTGAAGATGTTGTGACTACTCACCTCAATGAAGGGCTTATCCAAGCGGATGGCCGTGATCAGTATAGTTTGACGACAAAAGCAATTGCACTGTTTGGCGAAGACGAATAACGAAAACAATAACTTAATAACAAAGAAATAAGCGCACCGAAGTGCGCTTCCAAGTTATTAACCTGAGATCAGGTTAACTAGGGACTGTGATGCTATCGTTAGCATCTGTAACCAAAGTGACTTGGTTACCTATGAAATCTACGTCTAAATCCGACAATACCAGCCAACAACATAAGGCCGGCAAACATTGAACCGCCAGATGAATCAGAGTCAGTTGAAGGCTTATCAGGCACTTGATCAATCAAGGTATTTGCTTTTGGACTTAAGCCTTGAGCTGATTTGGGGTCATCATCCAGCACAGTAATTGCGTTTATGGTCACAAAGTTAGCTGCCCCCGGCTCACTATTGCTATCTTTACACTGTTCATCAGTGAAGTTAACTAATGGCACATTACCGCAACGAGGAATTTTTGCTATCGCTGCTAATATTTCCATGCCATTACCAGTCACTTGACCAAAAACTGTGAAGCCACCGTTATCAACGTCCAAATTCTTACTGTTGTCTACCAAGTTAAAGAACCATTGGCTTGTCGCACTGTCAGGTCTATTTGCTACCTTTGCCATTGCAATGGTGCCTTTTACGTTAGACCACTCAGGTTCATTTTTTACAGCATCGTAAGTAGCGATGGCGTCAAGGGGCACGTCTCCTTCATATTTGAAGCCGCCACCTTGCACAACAAAATCTGGAATAACGCGGTGAATAACCGTATCAGAATAACGCCCGTTATCTACGTATTTCAAAAAGTTTTCCACGGTTTTAGGCGTGCTTTCATCAAATAGATTGACCTGAAAGCTACCATGAGAAGTTTGAAATTCGACAATCGTTGCATTAGCAGCAAAGCTTCCTAACAAAGTTGAAGCGAGCAATAGAGAGTTTAGCTTGAACATACTTTTCCACTTGGTTATTTTAATTCTCTTTGCAAACTAGAATAAAAATTTATTTATAAGTCGGCTAGCAATTCATTGTCAGTGGTAACAATTAAGAACATTTGCAGACTTAGATTTACAAAAACCGGTTAGGAACCCACCACATCTTGAGCAAGTTTTAGTCAAACAAACGTAGTTCACCGCATAACTCCTCGGAGTAGACGGTTTATACATGCAACACTTCGTCATTTTTTATATGATGCGCTCGATTATAATTCTAAATCCAGGACAACAAGTATATGAGTAATTCCTCTGAAGCGACGATGGAGATGAATACCATCAGCGATGGGCGCTGGACCCAACACGACACCCATTGGGTGTTAAGTTTATTTGGCACTGCGGTCGGCGCAGGTATTTTATTCTTGCCAATTAACATTGGTATTGGTGGTTTTTGGCCACTACTAATCATGACCGTGCTTGCCTTCCCTATGACCTTTCTAGCACACCGAGGATTGGCACGGTTCGTCCTTTCATCAAAGCAAAAAGATGCCGATTTTACGGATGTAGTAGAAGAGCACTTCGGCGCAGGTGCTGGCCGTTTAATTTCCTTACTTTACTTTTTCTCTATTTTTCCTATTTTGCTTATTTATGGTGTTGGCCTAACCAATACCGTCGACAGCTTTATCGTCAATCAACTTGGCTTTGAGTCACCATCTCGTATTTTGCTCTCTGGTTTGCTCGTTGCTGGCATGATTGCCATCATGTTAGGCGGCGAAAAGCTGCTACTGCGTGCTTTTGCTATTTTGGTTTACCCACTGGTTGGGGTATTACTGTTTTTGTCACTCTATTTAGTGCCTAACTGGCAAATGCCAGTGGTAAGCACGCCTGATATTGCGAGCTTAACCGAATTGCTTTGGCTATCCGTTCCTATCGTAGTATTTTCATTTAGCCATGCAGCCGCCATTTCTAGCTTTGCTAACGTACAGCGTCGTCACTACAAAAGTGAGGCAGTTCAAAAATCAGAAGCGATCCTTCGTACGACCTCCATTATGTTGATAGTGTTTGTTTTGCTATTCGTATTCTCCTGCGTATTCTCTTTAACACCAGAACAAATGGAAGAAGCAAAATCGGCGAACGTGTCTGTTTTATCCTATTTAGCTAACGTGTATAACAATCCATTTATTGAAATGCTTGGCCCTCTTGTGGCATTTATCGCGATTACTTCGTCTTTCCTAGGTCACTTCCTTGGTGCACGTGAAAGCTTTAACGGCCTTGCAACCAAGCAAACGAGCATGAGCTACAAGCTTGCTGATAAGCTAGGCGTGGTATTTATGTTTATTGCTATTTGGGTTTGCGCCGTATTAAACCCAAGTATTTTGGACATGATGGGAGCTATCTCAGGCCCGATCATTGCGATGATCTTGTTTATCATGCCAACCATTGCCGTGTTTAAAGTACCGGCACTACAAAAATACAAAAGCCACATTGGCACTTACTTTGTACTATTCGTCGGCTTGCTGGCGGTTTCTGCATTACTATATAACATGCTAGGCTAACCAAAAGGGAGGCATCGCCTCCCTCATCTCCCTTTCTTTCTTGTTGCTTATCCTCATGGCAGTCCAACCTATATATAGTACTAGTTTTCAGTGCATTGAATGAACCACCACAGCCCAAAGACGGACTTTGGCTTTGCTTGTCTTCGTGGCAGTCCAACCTTTATTATGGTAGTTTTCAGTGTCTTAAATTGAATACGATAACCAAACGATGAATTTTGACTTTCCACCAGCAATTAACGAAGAAATCACAGCGCTAATCAATCAAGTGCATAACCTACCTGTGCACGAGCAAACGCTGTTGAGTGTGCTGGCGGTCGTCTATAAACCCGTTTCAGCAATCAAACTCAAACGCCTAGTTCAAGCACTCGTGGCAAAAGAGATCATCCCTGAAAATGATTTTGAACAAGGTGTAAGTCATAGCCAAATTATGAAATGGCGCTCAAACGGATTAGTGACTTTTAACGAAGATGGAGTGCAAATAAATCTAAAACTCGCGACCAGTTTAAGCCATCGAGTCATGGCTGACGGCCAGTTTTTAGCAATCCTTAACGCTGCTGAAGAGTTTATCCCTGTACTGAATGCTTATGAATGGGAGCGCCAATTTGCCGATGAACAGCGACTCATTCGAGACTTTTTATTTATCAATCAACTACCAAAAGCCCGCAATCATTTAGGACTGGCGAAAGACCCACAGGCGGTGTGTCATAAGACCAATCAAGTGCTATTACCACTGTATTTTTATCCTTTTTCAGTTGAAGGATTTTCGGCGCTTGCTGATGACTTGCAATATCAAGCTTTTGCAACTTTGCTCTATACCTTACTACAAGGTGGTCACAGCATTAGCTATGCACTTGAAATACTCACACAGGTTCAAGCCAAGACACAAAGCACGCTACTGACCTGTTTATTAGCAGAATATCAAATCTATACCCTACAATTGGATAAGGCTCAGGCGTTGGTAGCCAATATCCAAACCGCTTATAGTTCACAAATTATGGCGAGCATTGCTTTTTTACAACAACACGACAACCTTATCGTTTGTTTTGAACAAGCACTAAAAGCAAAAGACAAAATCACCAAACGTAAAAAACAGTACCTAGGTAGAACACTGGGTTTGTTTCATAAGTTGGCGTTATTGCAACAAGCCAATAGCCATGATGCCGCATTATTTGACACCCTCTCGCAACAGCTTGAGTTTGCAAGCCAAGACAGCAAAGCACCTTATAACAACTTCTTTGCCAATAACGTGCTGTTATACTGCGCGGAGAGCTTGTCGCAAAACAGTAGCTACAGCAGCGCCCATTTAAATTATTCAAGTCTGAAGAAATCTCATGTTTTTGACTATTACTTAGGTCGCTTACTCGACTGCTTTGCACACTTCTGGTGTAATCAAAGCTTAGATGCCAAAGCACTTACCAATCTCGACGACTGCATCGCAACGTTTGAGCGGCTCTCTTTACCTCTTTTTGCTGGGCTTGCAAAGCAGTTGATGCTGGCAATGCACGGTGAGCAATATCCGCTTGCGTTTAATCCCGAGCTGAATGTTAGCCATCTCGTTGCCAAAAAGACGGCGTGGGATCTGGCACTGGACAAGCTTATTGCGCTAAACCCGAACGCAAATACCAGCCAAGAAGTTGACGAACAATTTCGCCTGATTTGGCAAATTAGGCAAGGTCGCTTTGATATTGAGTTTTTAGCACGCGAGCAAAAACGGGGTAAAACAGGCTGGGGAAAAGGTAAGCCGATTTCCTGCAAACAACTGAAACAGCACCCTGAGCAATTTAGTTATATCAGCCAGTCTGATAAAAAGCTGATCGAAGCCATCGCACCACAGTCAGGTTATGGCTACAATGCTCGTGCGGACTACGCCCTTGCGGGAATTCCCGCGTTAAAAGCCGCAGTCGCCGCCACCAACCTATACCATGAAGAAGACTTAAAACAAGCCATTACCATTGCCGAGAAATCTCCCGAGTTACACATCCGTCAACATGGCGACGATCTGCTACTCTCTATTCCAAATTTACCCAGCTATTTTGGTCAACCGCAAACCTACTCATTTATTCAGCAAGCTGAGCATCACTACGAGTTTATTGTGTTTAACCAATCACATATACAGGTCGCTGAGATTATTGGTGAATCCGGATTAACCGTACCTGCCAGTGCAAAACAAAAAGTGCTGTCGAGTATTAAAGCCATCGCACCTTATCTTAATGTACAGTCTGATTTAGCTGATATAGATACTGGGCTGGATAGTATCGAGGCGCAATCGGCGCTCGTTATTAACATTCAACCTTATCATCAAGGCCTCGATTTTCACTGTGTGGTCATGCCCTTTGGCGAAAAAGGGCCGATTTTTCATCCCGGGCACGGTATTGCCACTGTCAGCGCCGAGATCAATGGTAAACGCTTATCCACCACCCGAAACTTGCTACTTGAGCAGCAAAGACTGGATGAGTTAGATACGCACTGCCCGCTATTTTTGGAAATGACGGATAATCGCTTAAGTTTAGCTGAAATGGACGAAGCGCTAGAGGTGTTGCAAGAACTTGAGCTGGTGATCAATCAAGAGCCTTGCCCTATGGCGCTCAAGCTCAGATGGCCTAAAGGTAAAAAGGTTAAGCTCAGTAGCAAGCTCGAAAGCCAACATTTGCAACTTGCCATGAGCAAGAAAAATGAATGGTTCGATATGACCGGCGAGCTACAAGTAAGTAATGACCAAGTTATCGAACTTAAACAACTTCTCAAAATGGTTGCCACCAGCAATGGCCGCTTTATTGCGCTGGATGGTGAGCAAGTACTCGCCCTTTCAAGTGAGTTAAAAGCGCAACTTGACCAGCTCAATAACGCAACCGAAGGCGGAAAATTTCACCCGCTAGCTGCGCCGTTAATTGCTGAAGCCACTACCGGAATGCGGATGAAAACCTTGCCGGCTTGGGAAGAGCAAAACGAAAAAATGCAGCAAGCCGTCGCATTGACTCCAACGCTTCCTTCAACATTACAAGCCGAGCTGCGCGACTACCAGCAAGCGGGATTTGACTGGGCAATGCGACTTGCCCATTGGGGTGCAGGTGCGTGCCTTGCCGATGATATGGGATTGGGTAAAACCATCCAAGCGCTGGCGATGATATTGGCCCGAGCCAATGTCGGCCCAACGCTTGTCATCGCGCCAACATCGGTCTGCTTCAACTGGCAACAAGAAATCCAAAAGTTCGCTCCAACCTTGTCGGTGAAACTCTTTTCTGACTATCCACATTCTGATGCCAGAGCTGAGATGCTGAGCAACTTGCAACCACTGGATTGTGTGATATTAAGCTATGGCCTGCTACAGCGCGAAGTTGATATCTTAAAGCCTATAGCTTTTGAAACCATTGTCGCCGATGAAGCCCAAGCGCTAAAAAATCCTTTAGCAAAACGTACTCAAGCCGCCTGCGCGCTCAAAGGCAAGTTTAAGCTGATCACCACAGGGACCCCAATAGAAAATAACCTCACAGAGCTGTGGTCACTCTTTCGTTTTGTAAACCCGGGGTTGCTCGGTAACCTCAAACGCTTTAGCGAAAAGTTTTCCGCCCCCATTGAAAACGCCAATGAAGATAAGCTCGCAGCACACCGTGCCCGTAAAGGCCTCAAACACCTGATCCAGCCTTTTATTCTGCGCCGTATGAAGCATCAGGTATTAACCGAATTGCCACCACGCACTGAGATCAATGTACCAATTCAATTGAGCCAAGAAGAACAAACCTTTTACGAAGCGCTGCGCCAAAACGCCATTGACGAAATTTCACAGTCAACACAGCAAGACAGTGCCAATGAACAACGCTTTAAAATGCTGGCAGCACTAACCCGCTTGCGCCAAGCCTGTTGTCATCCAAAACTGTTAATGGCAGAAAGTCAGATAACCAGCTCGAAATTGGCGGCATTGGATGAGCTTCTGACTGAGCTGCAAGAAAACAATCACAAGGCACTTATATTCAGTCAGTTTGTAGGCCACTTGCAACTCATTAAAGCTCGCTTGGAAAAACGGGGGATCCAGTTTCAGTATTTAGATGGCAGCACCCCAAGCAAAGCTCGTCAGCAGGCCGTGAATGCCTTTCAAAAAGGTGAAGGCGAGGTATTTTTAATTAGCCTCAAAGCCGGCGGCTCTGGTTTGAACCTTACCGCGGCAGATTATGTTATTCACATGGATCCTTGGTGGAATCCTGCGGTTGAAGAGCAAGCATCAGACCGCGCACATAGAATGGGACAAACACGCCCCGTTACTATTTATCGCTTAATTGCCAAAGGCACGATTGAAGAACAAATTGTCGAGCTCCATCACCATAAAAAAGACCTCGCAGATCAATTGCTCGCGAACACCGATAAAGTGATGAAACTAGACGTAAACGATGTGCTATCCATGCTCAAGGAGACGCTATAATACAAATCTCTGGCGCGCGATAAGGTAAATCTAACAGCGAAAAATAGTTTTGACCTAAGGCGATCTGGCGAAAGGCATTATCGTCAAGTTCGGCGAGAATTCGACTATTGATATCGACTTCTTCTAAATAATCGAAAAAGCGTTTATTTTTACTAGCGACGAAATCACTGCCTGGCAAAAAGCGCTCAGCATGGGCATTAATAAATTCAACATACTGCCCCTGAATTTTCGGGTCGCTAAAATAATAGTCGTACAAAATTCGCCATGACAGATCGGCCTTTAAGTTTTTATATAGGGAGAATAACCGCTCCATGGTGTTTATGTGCAGCTCTGGGTCAATTTGGCTTAGCTCTTTTGAGACTCCCATGTGCATCCAAATAATATCATTATCAGGATAGCGTTTTAACACTTCCTCAAGCAAAGGTAAGTATTTAAGTGGCGTGTTGTTATCGCCCAAGTCAGCGTGCAGAGCAAGCGGAATACGCTTTTCTTTTAGCACAGCCATAAATGGCTGCCACTTGGCGATAGTCTCTTTATCTACCGCTTGATGGCCGTTACCAAAATGCGCCGCTTTGACTAAATTCACTTCTCCCATCCAACGAAATAAGCCACCAAACTCGTCTTCTAGTAGTGCCATTTTTGGCAAAATAGTCTCTGGTTTGTGTAAGTCAGCAAAGGTCATAGACAAGGTAATATGCACGTTATCTGCGCCATATTTAAGATAATTGCTCGCATTTTTAAAGTCATTTTGAATGCTGGGTGAAATCAACTGGCTGTAGCACCCACGCTCACCAAAGCAATCAGGCTTTCGCTCGTAGGTTTGACCAATGCCATAAACGTTGATAAACACCACTCCCGCACGCTCTGCCCAAGTAACGAGCTTATCAAATGGGACCGCATCTCCCCGAAATGGCTGAAAATGGTGATGAGAATCAACGGCAAAATAACTAGATTGCGCCTTGCGGTCGTAGCACTGAGTATTATCTACACTAAAAGTTGCTAGCGTGCGTGTGCCAGTGGCTGACACACTTTGGCAACCAGCCAGTAAAACGGCACAGCTCATAGCAATAACACTTTGTTTTACATTCATTTTTATTATCTACTGAGTCTCCTTTACCAAGGTACTTTACCACGGATAATGTCCTTGTACATGACCCAGTCACCCATCAAGCTATACAGTGGATATTGAAATGTCGCAGGCTTATTTTTTTCAAAAAAGAAATGCCCCACCCAAGCAAAACCATAACCCGCGATTGGCAACAACCATAGTAAAGACCAATATGCAAAAACCAGCGCAAAGAGCAAAACCAAGAGCACTAAGGTTGAGCCAATAAAATGCAAGCGACGACAGGTTTTGTTTTTGTGCTCCGCGAGATAATAAGGGTAAAACGATGCAAAAGAATTGAACTCTTTGTTATTATTTTTGGTCATGAGAGTATGCGATTCGTTATTCGACTGTAATACTCAGCATAGTGCAAAGTATTTACGTTGAAAATAAAAAAGGAATGAGCGTGGCAACAGGCTCAAAAACAGTATGTTGAAACCCCTAATGATGATCACCGCTGCTATGCTGCTCCAAGCTTGCAACGACACCGCCCCAACTACAAAATCAGAGGCAACGATGAATGCACAAAGTAACATTCAATGCAGTGTGAGTAAGGGTTCTGACTCAGGTATGACCTACCCCATTAATTTCACTTTTACCAACGCAGGCCATAATGATGAAAAGTTTCTAATTTGGCATACCCCTTTTGAAGGCTGGTGGAGCCAATTTTTAGAGGTAACACAAAATGGTAAGTCGCTTAATTATCAAGGACCCATGGCGAAACGACTCGCGCCCTCAGCTAATGAATTTATGACCCTAAATGCTGGGCAAAGTAAAAGCGTAGAATTAGATTTAGCACTGGCTTATGAGATAAACACCGCACAGCCCATTACCATCACCTATCACAATCAGCTCAGTCATGCCGATGCATTAAAAGCGTCATGTAGTACGGTATTAGAATAAAACCGATATCAGCACCGTGTCTCGGCTCGTAGGTCGGCTTTTAAGCCGACAACTTAACCCAACAACCAACAACCCCAGCCCCAACGTCAAGGTCTTGAAATTTGGATCACGACTCGACGGTTCTTACCACGACCAATGGCGTTGTCGTTGGTATCAATATGGCGTTTTTCGCCAAAGCCGTCAGTCATAATCTTATTCTCTTCAACCCCTAGGCTCGCCATATATGATTTAATCGCCTCGGCACGTTTCTTTGACAATCTCAGGTTGGTATCACGGCCACCGTAACTATCGCTATAAGCCGAAATATAAATTTGCTCAATTTTCGGGTCATTTTTAAGGTATTCGCCGATCATATCTAAGCGTTTGCGTGACGACTTTGTCAGTTCACTGGAATTTTTTTTGTAATTCATCACCGTAAAAGCGATGTCTTCAAAGCTGTATGGCAACAAGTTATCGCGACACTGTAAGAACGCCCAATATGCCTGTTTAAAGTTCACTGATGACAAAGAAACTGAGATTTTATCTATGTCGTTGTGCCAATCTTTATAATAAAAAGTGGGAAAGTAGCCCTTTTCAAGCTCAGTCAGCAACTGCCACGCGATGTCATTTTCAAGTTCACCGTCAAATTTTTTCAGTAATTTCATTTGACCGATACTTCTTGCCGGTTTGCCGGCTCGCCAAAGCGGTGGGACCGATTCAAGTCCTGCAAAATCGTAACTTTCAGGACGTACCATCATATCTAGGTTAAAGGTTAAGTCTTTATTTTTACTGGCATTACTTGAAAATATAGCTTCACCGTAATACGGGACTTCATGATTAAGCGCACAACTCAAACGATTGTTTTGGTCAACATTCCAATGTGATGAATCAGCTTCGGCAGCGTATTGCCGCATTGCAGCCTCGCTATTAAAGGTAATGGCGCATAACGATATACCAACCCAACCTACTGATTTATATAACTTGATCACCCCACACCTCACAACATCAACCATTAATCTACACTCGTTCAGCACGCCAAAAGCTAGAGCTTATCTCTACCAATTCGCGCTATTTAGAGTTAAGCAATAAATGTACCATACTAAGCGCACTCAAGCTGCTCGCTTCTTGTCGAGGTATCAGTATAATAGGCCGCTAAATTTCACAAACCAAGAAGATTATGTCTGATACCGAGCAAACGCTATTTTCAAAACGCTTTCGCGGCTTCTTTCCTGTAGTTATCGACGTGGAAACCGCTGGCTTTAATAAAGATACTGACGCCCTACTAGAAATTGCCGTCAGTATGTTAAAAATGGACGATGACGGGGTATTAAGCTTAGATCAGACAGTACACTTTCATGTTGCGCCTTTTGAAGGTGCAAATATTGAGCAAGCTGCGATTGACTTTAATGGCATTGATCCATTTTCACCACTCAGAGGCGCAGTTGCAGAAGATGAAGTGCTGAAAGAAATTTGCAAAGCCGTGCGTAAAGCCCAAAAAGCCGCAGGCTGTCAGCGCTCCGTTGTCGTTGCCCATAATGCCGCTTTTGATCACGGCTTTTTAAATGCAGCGATTGAGCGTAACAAGATAAAGCGCACACCTTTTCACCCATTTGTCAGCTTTGATACCACATCACTTGCAGGGCTTGCTCTAGGCCAAACGGTGCTTGCAAAGGCATGTCGTGCAGCAGGTATCGAGTTCGACAATAGTCAAGCGCACAGCGCACTTTACGACACAGAACGCACCGCAGAGCTCTTTTGCTACATAGTCAACAAGTGGCAAGCATTAGGTGGTTGGCCATTACCAGAGCCTGAAGCCGAGTCAGAACCTGAGTCAACAACCGACACCGAATAATAAAAATGCCAGCAAATCCAGCTGGCATTTTTATAAGTGCTCGTTTTTAAGCTATTTCTGCGGTTTTGGCCGTCGTAAACTGTTGCATGATTTTACCTTCATGCAATTTAACGAAATTAGGCGGGTAAATTCGCGAAAACAGTTTAGTGTCTTTCGCTATTTTTACTTCGGTTCCGGGGTGCATTAGCTCATTGACCGTGACTCGACTCAAGCGTGCTAATCGATGTATTTTTTGCTGTATTAAACCGATGTTACGTTGATTACGGCCATAATGTTTATTTATCTGCGCTTCGCTGTGCTGCAACTTGGCAAGATATGCATCTCGTTTTTGCGATTGCGGCGACGCCTGTGCTTTATTCATGGCTTGTTTAATATCGATGACTTTGGACGCCAGCACCTTTTCCAGCTCCACTAATTCGCGGTGCTTATCGTGCAAACTATCCCAGTCTTGGGCTAGTGAAATACGTGTTCTTGTGCCGGATGGTGCCCCAAGTTCACCCGTTTCTATACGCATGGCATCCAATACATTTCCGCCAATCAGTTTGCCTCTAGGGGTTTCACCTTTACCTACTTTGATTAAACGCTTGGAAGCCAAATCACAATGCAAAGCTTGACGTTCAATGAGAATATCTTGTTCGCTTTCAATTCGGCAGTACTGCGCATAGCCTAACGAAATACTGCGCTTTGCTTTAATTGAACATGAAAAAGGTTCACCTTCAGTGCGCTTACGGCCAATTGTGCCAAGCATTATCGTAACAGCGCTACCACTTTCAAGAATAGCCGACTCCACAAAACCAATAACAGTAATATCGCCCGAAGCCTTCACACGCATTCCATCTTTAATATCACCGCTCACAATCACGCTGCCATCAAACTCAACATGCCCTGTCGTCACATCAATGTTTTCATAGCACAGCACATCGTCAACGCGCATACCTCGAGGAATGGCTACTGGCACACCTTTTGAATCGGCAATAAGCAGGTTTTTATCGTTGGGGTCGAGCTTGGTGCCTTCTGACACCTCAAGTGGTGCGTCTTTGCCTGGTTTTGGATCAATCACATCACCAAACACGGTATAACCCGGCTCGCCTTCAGTTGGCGGGACTTTTTTCATTAATGGGCTGCCCGGTTTTACGGTGATGATAGCACCTAAATTGCGCATATCGACCTTACCGCCGCTCGATTCTTGTGGGCTGAGCACTCTGTCCTGCGCTGTCATACACAGGCGCACAAAACGTGCGTCATTGCCATCTTTGGCTCGTTGACCATGCGCAACAATACCATTGTAAGTGTGTCCAGGAGGGAGTTCTAACTGCTGACCGAGAAGATTATCGAGGGCTTTGCCACTGACGCCTTTTTTAATACCCGCTTGTTTTAATGCTTGTTTGGCCTTGTTCATACAAACCAGCTTACCACCACGGGCTGTGGTCACTCTCGCTTCAGCAAGCATGTTGCCTTCTTCAATACGCACCGAAATAGAAGCATCGATAGCGCGAGCCACAATCAGCGAGTCCTGCTCGGGCGCCTCACTTGCGGTAAATAATTGACCTATATTGGCATGAATGATTTCAAAATCCGCATATGGCGACCCCTCTATCATCTCAACTAGCTGAGACGAGCTCGCCGGAAATCCGGATTCCACAGGATGAGAGAGTAAGTAGACATAGCCCTCATCCTCATCAAAACGAAATAATGACATTCATCAACCCTGAAAAGTATGCACGATCTTATTGTTATGTTGTTATTTTTAATGCAGCGAACTCATTTGAGCATAACTTCGCCAAATTGTTAAGCTTAACATCACCTGAACTGCTACAAAATATAAATGAATGTAAATCAACCTGTGCATTAAAAAGACAACTTATTATTTTCTTTAGATTTATCGGCTTTACGGTGCAAAGCTTTAGGTAAATTAAGATATTTCAAGCTTAGTTTCGACAAATTAATAACTAAGTCTCACCAGCGTTTGCGTTTGGCCACAGATAGGGTAATTTCAATCCATGCGAAAAGAAAATGAATTTTTTGGGGACAACCACGACAAAATACATACATCTCTGTTTTACCGACTCTAATAACTACCCACACGTAAACGTTTGCTATCGACAGCTCAAGGGCTAGCCAAAGCTTAATCTCATCACGCACTGTGTAAATCAACTTGATGTGAGTGCAGCGGATTTAGGGTTAACGATCATACAAATCCAAACAATAAACTCAGTTACCTCACCCTATATTTGTCTCTATGTGTATTTATCGGTGAGATATTAAGCAAATACACATCTCCCAGCGTAAATCACATGCTAAGCCATTGTAATGGCATTAATCCTATGTATAATGCGAGACATAGTTAGTTGTTAGATGTATAAACACTAACAGTACTGAATTTATTCAGGGGCTGATTAGGATTCGACGGGATTCAAGAAGCCTAAGGTGCATGTCGAGGTGCGGCTGGCCTCGTAAAAAAGCCGTATTTAAAGTAATCGCAAACGACGATAACTACGCTCTAGCGGCATAATAGCCCGCTAGCACTCCTCCATGATATTCTTGTGGATCTGGTTCTGGAGTGTCACCCTACACAAGATCGCTACGGAAACCCTGGCCGGGGTTGAAGGGCTAAAACTAAGCGGCCTCGCCTTTACTTATCGTGTTCGTCCGAGATTTAAAGGTTAACCAAAAGACGATACTAAACATGTAGGACCGAAGGTCGACGCTTTCCGGACGGGGGTTCAAATCCCCCCAGCTCCACCAATAAATAAGCCTCCGCATTTGCGGGGGCTTTTTTGCAAATAAAATAGCGAATGAATTCCTATAAACAGCGGACACTAACTTTAGCTAAAAACCAATTACGCTACAGAGATATCGGAAGTACTTGCTAAGTTGCTCACTGCTCTTTCTACACACTGAAAATAAAGTGTTATTTTGTTTGAGTTAACCTAGAATGCGAACTGCTCATTTTAGGCTCAAGGATTGCAAATAACGTGGATGAACATCAGGTACTAATTCTTACTTTGTATCAAGGAAGGTGGATTGATAAGACAAAAAATATCAAATCTCTTGAACCTTACCGTGGCGGCTTCAATGTCGAGTTTGAAAATGGGACATATCGGTATGGTCATTCAAAAATAAAAGTGTTCCGCAACCCCGTCGAGGTAGATACCAATGGATGTGAGATTTTCGTTCATAACATGTCTCTGAGTACGGGTACATATGAGGTTTTGAGGTTCTCTGAGCACTTTTGCATATTTGAAAATGGCAAGAAAAAGTTTTACCCGATAGGAGCAGTTTCCTTCGTGAAAAATATTCTTCAGTCGCCCAATGCGTTGGGAATTGTTGATTACTATTCAAAGCTTGCAGAGCTGAAGCAAGAAGAAAAAGAATCTAAACACTTACACTATTACTATTCAAGAAAGCTTCGTTTGATCTCCGATGAATCAATAGCGGCAAGGTTTATAGACAACTCCACACCAGCTACTATAGAGCACAATGAGGCACTGATTTTTCCATTCGGCGTTAATCTCTCTCAACGCACAGCATTAAAGAGAGCTTTAAGCTCACAACTGAGTTTAATCCAGGGACCTCCAGGTACAGGCAAAACGCAGACTATTCTGAACCTGATAGCCAATTTAGTTATGCAAGGTAAGTCTGTAGCAGTCGCAGCAGGAAATAACTCCGCCGTAGCAAATGTTTTCGAGAAGCTAGAAAAGTCAAATCTTGGTTTTTTGGCAGCTACACTTGGGAGCAAGCAAAATGTCACGTCATTCTTTAGTAATCTGCCCAATAGGCCAGATATGTCTGACTGGCAATTATTACCCTCTGAGCAAGCTTCTACAAGACAATCATTAATCAAGCTGGATATGCGAATAACACAGCTTTTAGAGAGCAAAAACCAGCTTGCAAAAGAGAAGTCGTACTTAGATAAGTTGGCATTAGAAAAGCGGTATTTCAATAAGAGTTTTGACACGACGCCTTTCGAGTTAGATAGGCTATCGATATTTCAAAGATGGCAGACTCCTGAAGTACTTAAATTTATGGCAGACTTTGAATACCACTCACAACTAGGATCTCTGACTTGGAAGACCAAACTAAAGTGGCTATTCAAGTATCGAATATACAAGTTTGAGGAGCTCAGTGAGTTTGACCTAAGTGTATTCAGGCGTCTTGTAAGTACCTTTTATCAAACGAAAATTGAAGAGACTGAACAGGTAATAAGGGTATTGCAACAGCAGCTTGATAGCGAGGGATTTGATACGCTGTTAGAAAGGCAAACTGACCTGTCCATGAAGTTATTCAAGTCTTTTGTCGCTGAAAAGTACTCAGATACAGAATTTAAAGAAACCAATGCTAGTAGTTACAATAAACGTGACTACCAAGATTTTGTGACCCAATTCCCTGTTACTTTGAGTACGACTGATTCATTAATGTCAAATAAGCCTGACGCCGTTTTGTTTGACGTCTTGATCGTCGATGAAGCCTCACAAGTGAATTTACTGTCAGGCTTTTTAGCTATGTGCTGTGCTAAGAACATGGTTGTTGTAGGTGATACAAAGCAGCTTCCTCATATCGCAAAAGAAAAGCGACAAGTTGATATTGAGCATTTGCATGGAGAAACATCACCATACAATTACAAACGAAACAGTTTGTTAGCAAGCCTGATTAAATTGTTTCCATTAAGCCCGACAACACTGCTTAAAGAGCACTATCGCTGTCATCCTAGAATTATCGAGTTTTGTAACCAAAAATTTTATAACGGTGAACTCATTGTTATGACTGATGGTATCACTGAACCATTTCAAATCGTCAAAACAGAAAAAGGAAACCATGCTGCACCTGTTTTAAACAGTAAAGGCTTAATAAACCAAAGAGAAATTGACGTTATAGAGCAAGAGGTTTTGCCCGTTGAGCTGGCACATACATCTTCAGAGAATATTGGTGTTATCACCCCCTACCGTCCGCAGGCTAACAAATGCAACGATCATTTTGGGCAAAGAGGTATAGATGCTGACACTGTTCACAAATTTCAAGGCCGTGAGAAAGACACTATCATTTTCAGCACTACCGCCAACAAAATAAATAAGCATATTGATCAACCTGAATTAATCAATGTCACTGTGTCGAGAGCAAAAAACCGACTGACCTTCGTTTCATCGCAGAGCCTTGTTAAAGAGAGTGGCACAAATATTGGTGACTTGATGCGTTACATCGAATATCAATCGGAATCACAAGTTATCTACGAAAGTTCTGTTGTTTCAATATTCGATTGCCTATACCGCGAGTACTCAGAAAAGCTCAACGCATTTATGACCCGTGTAAGGAGAAGCTCGGAGTTTTTATCTCAAGATTTAATGTCAGCATTGATAGACGAGTTACTCAATACGGGTGATTATTCGTGCTTAGCGTATAAAAAAGACTATCCGCTGTCTTTTTTGTTCAGCAAGTTCGAGCACTTTACAAACCGAGAGGCTGAGTTCATCCAGCACCCTTCCAGTCATGTCGACTTTATCGTCTACAACACCATGGACATGCTGCCAGTGTTAGCGATAGAAGTTGATGGATATACCTTTCACGACTTAAATCCGCTCCAGCTTGACAGAGACGCAATTAAAAACAGTATTTTTAACAAGACTCAGCTACCTCTGTTCAGGTTCTCGACCAAAGGCAGTTCAGAAAAAGACAGGCTGAAAGCGTTACTAGCCCCATGGAAAGCTCGAGCTAATTGAAAAGTAATCAGACATGTTAATTTAGCCTTTCATGCTTTGATGGTTGAAACTCATTTTTTTGAGTAATCTTCATAAAATAGCTGAACACCTTTGACTGAAAGTTAAGCTTAGTCGCTTCATGTATAGCTCAAATAGATCGAGTTTTTTACGCTGTCCTATATATCCAAAACATGAACTAAATAAAGCAGTTAACAGCAAAAACACTCTAAACAACTCAGCAGCACCCGCTTTTTCAACGAAATTTTTGCTTAGTGTAAAACAGTTATCAACATCTGGATCAGAGAAATATTCATCAAGCTTTTTTTGAGTACTTTTTCCTTTGTACGACCCTACTATGTCTGAACAGTATGACGTAGAAAACTCCACCTTTTCGTTTTCCAATAACCTTACAATTGGACGTTTATAGTTCTTATACAGCTCTTCAAATACACGCTTTCCCTCAGCGCCACAAATATCCAACTCAATACAGACTGATGCAAAATCGATATTGTTGCGCGTCATGTTGAACCGATCAATGTCACAGTTTAATGATATCGTCCTATCTTCACGTTCTTTGCGTATATACATAGTGCAAAGATTTACGGGCACAGACACTAAACCTTCTTCCTTCGCTGGTGTTCTGCTATATTCAAAACCTACGTCAAACCCTTTAAATATGTCCTTGCCCAACACTGCTTGAGAGACACCTATTAATGGCTCTGCTTCAACAGATAACCAGCTGACTAAATCTCCTACGAGTTCATTGTGTTCCTCTGGCGTTAGGTGTAATTTTAAACTACCAGCTTTCTTGAATACATCCTCTAACAGTGCTTCAAACATAGGTGTCTCCTTTTTTAGTATGTGATGAAGTTAACTTTTAACACTGCTTAACAGGACAATCCTATTTTCGCTTGCCGTTTGTAGCAACACTAAATCACTATTTTTTGCTCCAAAATCGTAACAGCTTACCACTTGAATTTAACCATTTAATTTCATGTAAAGGTAAGGAAAATTACTTCCACGTCCCAATATGATAACAACAGCTGTCACACTAGATTCGAGTATGAATCTGTAATATCTTGGAAAACAAGAATTCATCTAAACTATGCTACGGATAAATCTCAAATTTTATGGCTATTTTCTCAAAAAAGAACGCATCTCTTATTGCTGAAATCCAATCTCTAGCCGCTAATAATAGGTCAAACCTGAGTGACTTATTGCGCAAGTGCTTAATTGTCTCAAAAAAGTTAAAATTAAAAGGCTTCGAAGAGTGGATTTATGGTGAGCTCGAAGGATATCCAGATCCCGCCTCTGTACCTACCTATAGAATGGTTCGATGCACCATGCATTTACACAACCCTGTTAATGGGTTAATTCCGTTATCAATCAAAGACCCAAAGCTCGAAACATACTTTACATCTGTGCCAATTGTACAATCATTGAGTTCACTGGAGTCACTTAGAGATAAGCACGTAGATGGATACCTAACTTTACCATTAAGCGGAAAAGATATAGCGTTAATCAAATCACTAATTAATACACATGGTATGCCGCCAGTCAGGCGCGCAGGGGTTTCAAATGTTGACTCAATCTTAGATGCTGTAAGGAACAACATATTGAAACTAGCACTAGACTTTGAAGAAGCAGGCATAAAAGGAGAGAATATGAGCTTTACCACGGAAGAAAAAAAGCAAGTTACTGAGCTACAAAATGTATCTATCGAAAATTTTCAGGGAATATTAGGGCCTGTAACAAATAGCACAGTCACTCAAAACAACGCTATCGAGATCAAGAAGCAGGATTTTGAGTCTCTGGCGGCATACCTGAAGACAGAGTTAAACGTAGGATACGGCGATATATCCATTCTAAAAACCGCTATTGATGCTGACCAAAATGAACAAAAGGCTGTAAAGGGAGAGTTTGGCCCTAAAGTCAGTGAGTGGATCGGCACAATGGTTACTAAAGCAGCTTCTGGAGCGTGGGGAGTAAGTATCGCCACAGCTGGAGGTTTCCTAGCTAATGCACTTACCAAATTTTACGGATTCTAACGCCTAAAAAACCTAACGTTAGAGAGAAAATTATATTCACCAATAACAGTTTCAGTAAGATGATTAATAGCCTAACTCTCAAGGTGAGAGATAGGCTATTTTATTAGATTTCTGCGATTTCACAAATCTTCATGGTTCATATACCTACTGGTCTTAGGCTCAAATCTACGCTTCTTATGACCAAGTGAAGTGTCCTGCAAAATGTCTTCGATTTTCGCCATTTCATCGAATAATTGGTTCAACTCATTTTCCGTAAGCTCCACCAAATTTTAGCGTTTTAAAACAGCCAGTTAGAGCAACATGCTTTGACTGGCTTTTTTGTTTTCGGGGCAAACATCCACATTTCATCCTAAAAAGTGTCCACATAGTGACCACATTTATATAAAGCCCAAAATCCGCATATGTATTTTAGCTTTTAAGGCTACGGGACTTAGCCAGCCTTAATCTACAATTTATCCAAATAACAATTCATAATATGTCTTTCATGAGCCAATTTAGGCATAAATTCAGCATTGTCACTTCACCGTAATCACTATCAATTCAATGCTATCTGGACTAACATATTGGTTAGATTTAAAGCGTAAGGAATATAGCGTGTCGTTAGCGAATGCTCACACAGTTCGCCAAAGCCGATTTTTGCCACTTGTAGCTGCACTACTTGTGTTGGTTGGCAGTATGCTTTACGGGCTGGTGTTATATGAGCAAGAAAAGGAGCATCATGCTGAAAAGGTAGCGGCGGCACTTGCCTCACGGCTTGACCATGTGACTGAGGGTGTGAACGAGCGCGTTACGCTGTATTGGTACGGTATTTTGGGGCTTCGCACTGCAATTTATGCGAACCAGCAACACAGCTTTGACTATCAAGCGATGCAGCGTTATATCAGGTCGTTTGACTTCCAAGCGGAATATTCTGGGGCTCGTGGCGTAGGGATCATCAAATATGTCCCCGTCGATAACGTAAGTAGCTTTGTGCAACAAGCACAAGCTGAGCGTACTGACAGAACGTTCTCCATAAAAACGCTAAACCCACATAACACCAGCAAATTTGTTATCCAGTATATTGAGCCTGAAGTAAACAATGATAAAGCCGTGGGCTTGGATATAGGCTCCGAAGCTAGTCGCAGAACGGCGGCGATAGAAGCTGCTACTGCCAATGAACCGAGACTTACCGCTCCAATTACCTTAGTGCAAGCCGACAATAAAATTAAATATGGCTTTTTGATACTCGCCCCAATTTATAGCTCTATTGGTATGGCGGAAAATGAAGAAAATCGCTTAGACAACTTAGTTGGTTGGACTTATTCCCCGTTACTTATCGATGAGATCTTATCGACTTTGCTGTCTTTTCGACAAGATGTTTCGATTCAAATTTCCGATGTAACCAATAACGATGAAAACACGCCATTTTATCAGGTGCTAAAAGAAGATGTTAAAGAGTTGGATAACTCAGTGGCTAAACAGGTCAACTTGTTTGGTCGCACTTGGGAAGTAAAAATTTGGCCAACTCCGCAGTTTATCCGTTCACTCAATCTCGTCTCTCCTAATACCATTTTACAGGTCGCGTTGCTGGTCTCTGCGCTATTGGCAATCATCACTTATATTTTGCTTTTAAGTTTTACCCGTCAGCGTCTAGCAGAAAAGGAAAAGCTAGCAGCAGAAGAAGAAAGAGCACAATCCCTTGCTAAACTAAACTCGTCATTAGAACAGGAAGTCAAAGCACGAACTAAAGAAATCGTAAAATACAGCCAACTTCACACCAGTATTGTTGAAGGTTCGGGTTATGCCATTGTTGCCACCGATCCTGACGGTATCATTACCCAGTTTAACCCCGCAGCTGAACGTCTATTAGGGTACAAAAAAGATGAACTCATTGGTAAATCATCCCCTGCCATTTTTCATCTTGAGGAAGAGGTCGTAGCAAGAGCAAAAACGTTAACGGAAGAGCTTGGCAGAGTCATTGAACCTGGATTTGAAGTCTTTGTCGCCAAAGCCAAGCAAGGTGTGGTAGATACTAGCCGATGGACTTACGTCACTAAGCAAAACCAATACGTGCAAATTAAGCTGAACGTAACAACATTGACCGACGAGCGCGGCAATGTTGATGGCTTTTTAGGTATAGCATTAGATCTCACCGAGCAGCTTAAGCACGAACGAGAACTCTCGCACGCCAAAGAAGCAGCTGAGCAAGCAGCTAAGGCAAAAGCCGTCTTTTTGGCGAATATGAGTCATGAAATACGAACCCCCATGAACGGCTTATATGGCACATTACAACTCTTAAAGTCGGAGCCACTCAACAGCACCGCCACTAACTTGCTTGAGAAAGCCACCTACTCAGTTAAGGCGCTTAACACCATCATCAACGATATTTTGGATTTCTCTAAAATTGAAGCCGGTAGAATTGAGCTTGAAGAACGGCCATTTAATATTGAGGTGCTGGTTGAACATCTGCGCTCAGACTTCTTAGTGTTGGCAAAAAACAAGGGATTAAAGCTTAAGATCCACGTTGAACTTGAGCATAAGTTTTGGCTTGGAGACGAGGTCAGAGTCAGGCAAGTGTTGCTTAACCTCTTGTCAAACTCCATTAAGTTTACTGATACGGGCAGCATTATTACCCATATAAAGCCGCTTCAAAATGATTCAGGTATGCTTATTACCGTTGCCGACACTGGCATAGGGATGACAGAAGCCACAATCAACAAACTCTTTTCACGATTTGAGCAGGCAGATAAGTCCACCACCAGAAAATTTGGTGGTACGGGGCTTGGTCTTTCCATTACCCGCTCTTTAATTGACTTGATGGGCGGCACAATTAAAGTAGAAAGTACCATAGGTGAAGGCAGCCTATTTAGCATCGAACTGCCCATGCAAAAATCTGAGGTTACGTCAGAACAACCAAAAGGCGACCAGCTAAAAGCAGCTGACTTGAGCGGCACATCTATATTGCTGGCTGAGGATAACCCAGTAAACCAGCTGGTAGTTCGCTCTATGATCAGTAAAGCCAATGGTGATATTGCGATTGCGAATAATGGTAAAGAGTCTATTGAACAATTCGAGCTAAACAAACCCGACTTAATACTTATGGATATTCAAATGCCTGAGATGGATGGCGTTGAGGCTTGCAAACGTCTTAAGAGCAAGGATCCCAATATCCCAATCATCGCATTAACTGCAAATGCTTTTCCTGAAGACAAAGCCTTGTACGAGCGCGTCGGATTTGATGGCTATGTTGCCAAACCCATAGAGCAGCTTGAGCTTATCAATACCATCGCGACCATACTCGCACATAGCCGTAATATGCAGTAGCTTTTACAGATATGAGAACCCTCTGTGGTTAGCAGTTACAAACTTAATCGTTTAACAAAGCACATGTACCTTTTTTAATTTACTGATAAAATAGTCAACCCCTACTTATCTGCAAGGATCGATCGCCATGAAATACGCTAGATCGTTTTTACTCAGTTTATTCATCGCGTTTTTAGCGTTCGAAGTGTCAGCCAAATGCGATAAAACTTTGCGTGTAGGAATGAACGAAACGCAGTGGCCTCCCTATATTTCTCGCAGCGGAGGCAATGTCTCTGGTATAGAAATTAATGCCCTCCACACCTTATTTAACAACTCTTCTTATTGCTTGGAATATGTTTTTTACCCCACCTCAGCACGAATGCTAACAGAGCTAAAAGCAGGCAAAGTAGACATGCTAATGGCCGCGACCAAAACCGCGACCAGAGCTAAGTTTGCGCACTTCACTACACCTTACCGCCTAGAAGTCATGGCATTATTCCAACATAAAGACAAACCAAAAATTGGCGGTGAAGTCGAGTCGTTGATCCTTGCAGGAAACACATTTGCACTGAATGCTGGCAGCTACTACGGTATGGCCTTTGAACAACTGATCCAAGACTTTTATAACGAGCAGCTGGTACACCTGCCCAATGCCGCTCGTCGCTTTAAAATGTTGAGTAAACAGCGAGTTGACTATGTTGTTGAAGATAAGCTCGCGGGCGAACACTTTATTCAAACCAAAGAGTATACCGATGTTATCTATTCAGGTATCGATGCAAATAAAACACCAGTTAGCTATATGCTGAGCAAAGTCAATTTAACTACTGAAGACCTTGAAAACATCAATCGGCTAATTGAATTGCACCAAAGTGAGCTCAGCAATTTGTTTTCTTTTCATCAAGTTCCCGCTCCCCATTTATAACTAAAGAGGCGACCTCTACATTGTTGCTTATCTTTGTATAATGCTGTTTATCGTAATTGATTTGGAACTATTTGTTACTGCCGACTACAGTTAGTAGATGCGCCAAAATGTGGTTGGGGTTTGCTTGGTTCGGTTTTTACTCTTTGTAACTTGTACATTTTATTTTTGCCAACACGCGTTGGCGAAAGACTTTTCATATTTTGAAAGTAAGCTAGACGAGGCCAGCGACTATTTAACAGTTAACCCTGCACAATCACTGATTATTCTCGACAGTTTAGAGCAACTGCAAGATGTACCTGTGCCGTTATTTATTCAGTGGCATTTGCTGAGCGCTCGTGCCTCTGTACCAACAAATAAAGTAGATAGGCTCTATACCTCAATAAACGCGACCTTTTTGTATCCGGATGACATGTTTTTTAAAGCAAACCTCCCTACCATTTTAAGTGCACTTGGGATTTGGTTACGCAGACAGGAGTATCTTGATGACGCTGATACTAGCCTCAAGTGTGCCTACAAATATGCAGAAAATGACCGCCAACGGCTTACGCTGACTAACAGTATGGCGCTAGTTGCTCGCAACCAAGATGACTATCAAAAAGCGAGAGCATTGTATACCAAAGCACGCAAATTGGCTGAGGAGTTAAAACAAACCCCAGTACTTGCGATGATCGAAAGCAACTTAGGTAGCCTCGCGCTTGATCAAGGCCGAATATTTGAAGCCGAGCAGTATTTTCGTCATGCCCTGCTCGGTTATCAAGCAGTTGATAAACGATCTGGTCAAATCTCAGCGGGTATTAACTTGATGTTTGTCTTTCTTATTCAAAAGCAAATCGTCAACTACGAACGTTTACAAGGGCCCACATCTACCCTAACCACAGCCTTTCCAAACGAATCAAAACAAGCTTGGCTACAATGGCTTGAGGCGCGCTATAAGCAGCTCGAAGGGGACATGCCCAACCAAAACACTAAGCAAGCGTTACAACTGGCATATACCCAGTTAGAAAGCGATAAAGTAAAACTGCTAGTGCATAGATATTTAGCAAAAGAGTTAGGCGTCGAAGTCACTGCCCCCCTCCCCATCACAGCTAAATCTTTTTCCAGTCCTTGGTTTGATAAAGTGAAACAGTGTAGTTGGTAAGCGAACACACTTGTTCCTAAACGCAAAAAAGCCGCTCAATGAGCGGCTTTTTCAAATTGGATTTGCTTATTCAGCAGCCTTAGACACCATAACCATCGCAGGGCGTAATAGACGGCCGTTTAAGGTATAACCTTTCTGCATCACAGCAAGCACTGTATTTGGTGATACATCATTGCTCGGCTGAATTGACATTGCCTGGTGTAACTCTGGGTTAAATGTTTCACCCTGTGGATTTACCGCTTCAACACCGAATTTAGCTAGGGCATCGGCAAATGTCTTGATAGTCATATCAATACCTTCAAGCACAGGCTTTAGCGTTTCGTTTTCTTTGTCAGAAAACTCAATCGCACGCTCTAGGTTATCGATTACAGGTAACAATTCGTTTGAGAACTTTTCTAGCGCAAATTTGTGTGCTTTTTCAACGTCCTGCGCTGCACGGCGACGAACATTTTCAAGCTCAGCGGCGGCGCGAACAACGCTATCTTTTTGTGAGTCGATAGTTTGCTTAGCGGTTTCTAGCTCAGCGTACAGACCAGCGATTTCTTCTTCTGGGCTTAACTCACCCGCATTTTCTGCCTGCTCTTCCTGAGTTTGTTGCTCTGCTTGTGCTTCTACAACTTCTGCTTCCGCTTGTGTTTGTTCAAGCTCTTGCTCTGGGGCTTTTGTCTGCTCAGACATGTGGTGATTCTCCGATTCTTTACAACTGCGGTAATTATGGGGATTGAAATGAGAGTTTCAACCCTTTATTGCGGCAATTTTTTGAATTCTGACAAGATGGCTTCGATCTTTGAATCCGCAGGGCAAATGACGCAAAAGCGACTTTGATATTCTCCTTTGGAGAAATACGGTACACTGAGCACCACTACGCGATGTAAACCGAGCATGCTTAGCTCTTCACCAAGTAACACGGATACACCGTCTTTAAACGCCAAGCGGTCTTCAACTTGGTCTAAAAATCCGACGCCAAGATTAATCTCTCTATCCAACTCTAAGCGGTTATATAAGTAACGCTCGCCGACAACAATCGCATTATCTGAGCCTAATTGCTGACTTAACTGCTTGGTCCACTGGGCCAAAATATGATGACAACTCGGTGGTGCACTGTGCGCCATGGCGCGCATTCGGTGCAACCCTTCAACTAAAGTTTGTTGACTGAATACGGTATTCATCCAAGCCGCAAACTGGTATCGCAACGCGTCGGAGTCATCTACGGGTTTATCAATACAAATATTGTGTGACTGCCCCGCTCTGTCTAACAGCAGAACCAGCCAATTTTTACGATCAAAATCGAGCACTTCCACACGGAACATTTGTTTGCTGCTAACTTGTGGTAATCCCACGCAGCAACAGACCTGAAAGTTTTGGCTCAATAAATGTGCAAAAGAGACTATTGCGGATTGATCAGGTTGCCAATGAACGGCAACATCAGCCAGAGGAAAAAACTCCTGTAGCCAGAATTTTACACCTTGATCGGTGGGCACGCGGCCAGCTGACGTGTGCGGCGAATACAATAAGCCTTGACTTTCAAGTCTTGCCATTGCATTGCGTACGGTTGCAGAACAAATAGCAAGGCCGTCCTGCTTTGCTATTTTGCTGGATGCAACAGGCTGCCCTTCACCATTACAATAATGGCGCATGACCGCACACAGAATTTGTTCATCTCTGGGATTTAGTTTCATAATTATTTTAATATGGGTGTCAATTGCCAGTTTCAAGCGCTACGCTTTTAATATAATCTTGCAACAAAGATACCAAGGACAAATGACTGAATGACGACCACGTTTAACACCATCGGCTTAATTGGCAAACCCAACCACGAAGGCGCGGGGACGACCTTACAACGACTCTACACATTTTTGCAAGCATTAGGATATGAAGTACTCGTAGAAGATCGCGTTGCGGAGCAAATAAAGTCGTTAGACGAAGACGCTGTTGTCGAGTTAGTTGAACTAGGTAAACGTTGCGATCTTGCTATTGTTGTTGGTGGTGACGGTAACATGCTTGGCGCAGCAAGAGTACTGGCTCGTTTTGATGTCGCCGTGATTGGAGTTAACCGCGGTAACTTAGGCTTTTTGACAGATTTGAACCCCGAAGGCTTCGAACCGCAGCTAGAAGCGGTGTTGAGCGGCCAATTTATTGAAGAGTCGAGATTTCTGTTGGAGGTGGCAGTATACCGACATCACCAACTTAAAAGTGCAAATTTAGCAATGAACGAAGCCGTATTACACGCTGATAAAGTTGCGCATATGATTGAATTTGAGGCTTTTATCGATGACGACTTTGTATTTTCTCAGCGCTCAGACGGTTTAATTGTCTCGACGCCAACGGGGTCAACCGCTTACTCGCTTTCGGGTGGTGGGCCTATTTTAACCCCCGAACTCGACGCTATTTCACTGGTGCCTATGTTTCCGCATACTTTATCTAGCAGGCCTCTGGTAGTGGACGCAGAAAAGGAAGTCAAACTCAAGTTAAGTCAAGAAAACACCGATAGCTTACAAGTAAGTTGTGACAGTCATGTTGTACTGGCAGTGCTACCTGGTGACGAAGTTATCATCAAAAAAGCGGAGAAAAGACTAAGATTGATCCATCCCAAATGCTACTCCTACTACAATGTTCTTAGACAGAAATTAAATTGGGGCAGTAGGCTTTACTAAGCACGCAAAGTTACGCAAAATAACCTTGGTTAAATTTTCTAATTTAGGTAAATAACAATAAAATGGCTTACGTTGTATTTTTCACATTGGCGCTGCTTATCACTATACTTTCAGTGTATTTAGTGATTGAAAATAATAGAAGAAAAGCCCGTGAAGCGGAAAAAAAAGCCTTTAACGATCGTTTAAAAGTGATTAGTAGCAACTTTAAGCTTAAAGTTACTGAGTTCGTTGAAGCGAAGATTTTAAGGCCAAAATACGCACCGCAGATCAATGCAATTGTTGGCAACTTTTTTGTTGTTCAAACGCACTCGGAAGAGAACTTGGCGCAACTGGAAAAAGTGTCTGAGTTATTTATCTATTCAGTGACAAACGAGCTCAATAAGTGTCGCTCAAATGGCAATATGGATTTGCTTGCTGAGCAATTACAATATTTTGTTGCTGAATTACCCACGGCGGGCATTGCCTATAATCGTGACTTCTATCGCGAGATGCTTCCAGCTCTCATTGCACGCATTCAAACACCTGATACACCAGCAATACAGCAAGATGAAGATGTGCTGGATTCGCAAGAGCTAGGTGATTCAGAGCCATCCAACCAACAAATGCAAGCAGCCTTAGTAAAAGAGCACGCCATAGGTTAATCTTGCTATTATTTTTAGTAAAATTTTTTGATTTGAGTTGCTAAACAATAAAATACTGTATAAATTAACAGTAATTTTCTGTTAGGGTGTACAGTATGCTTTTAGCTTTAAATGTTCAAAATTTTGCTATTGTTAGTGCGCTAAATATTGACTGGCATTGCGGCATGACCGCAATTACAGGTGAAACTGGCGCGGGTAAGTCTATTGCAATCGATGCGCTTTCTTTATGTCTCGGTGAGCGTGCTGATCCTTCTGCTATTCGTCCAGGTACCGACAAAGCAGATATCTCTGCTCAGTTTGATGTTTCAAATCTTCCTGCTGCCAAACGCTTTCTAACGGAGCATATGTTAGATAACGAAGAGAATGAATGTATTCTTCGTCGTGTTATTAGTAAAAGTGGGCGTAGTAAAAGCTACATCAATGGCTCCCCTGTCACTGCTGGCCAACAAAAGGAGCTTGGGCAACACCTTATTGCTATTCATGGGCAACACGCCCATCAGCTACTGCTAAAACCAGAATATCAACTGCACTTGCTTGATGCTTACGCAAGCCACACGACGTTGCTACAAGCAGTTAAGGGCCAATATAATCACTACCATAAGCTGCAAAAAGAATATGCCGAACTACAAAAGTCACAACAGGCACAAGCCGCAAAAAAACAACTTCTTGAGTACCAAGTAGCGGAGCTTGACGAGTTTGCCCTACAAGAAGGCGAATATGAAGATATTGAGACCGAACATTCGCGCCTAAGCCATAGCCAAACCATTTTAGAACAATGCCACCGTGAGCTCTCTCGCCTTTATGAAAATGATGAGCAGACTGTGTTATCGCAACTACAACAAAGTGCACAAGTGTTCTCTGAACTCACCAGTTTTGACAAAACTCTTGAGAATATTGCGCAAGTGCTTGAAGAAGCTGCAGTACAAGTGGAAGAAGCAAGTAGAGAGATCCGCAGTTATTCCGATTCAGTCGAACAAGATCCAATGAGACTACAAGAGCTAGAAGATAGACTCTCTCAAGCTCTAGATTTAGCTAGAAAGCATCAAGTTCAACCTGAATTGCTATATCAGCACCATCAAGCACTGCAACACGAGCTTGAGTCTATTAGCTCTGATTCTGCACGATTGGATGCACTAGAAGAAGAAATTGCTGAAGCCATCAACGCTTATAACCAAGCTGCACTAGGATTAAGTCAAAGCCGCCAGCAAGCCAGTGCATCTCTTAACGAACGTATTTCGGCAAGTATGAAAGAGCTTGCGATGGGTGATGGTCAATTTGAGATCCAGTTAACGCCTAATCTTGGCGCCAAACCGAGCCCTGTTGGGTATGACCACATTGAATTTTACGTCTCGACTAACCCAGGACAACCTTTACAGCCTATGGGCAAAGTTGCCTCGGGTGGTGAGCTATCTCGGATAAGCTTAGCCATTCAAGTGATTATCGCAACACGTGTTACGACACCCACTTTGATTTTCGATGAGGTTGATGTTGGGATCTCAGGTCCAACGGCTGCAACCGTAGGTAAATTACTACGCCAACTTGGTCAGTCCACGCAAGTTATTTGTGTTACCCACTTGCCGCAAGTGGCATGCAGTGGTCACAACCAGTTCTTTGTCGCAAAACGGGTAGAACATGGCGAAACCTTTACCAAAATGACCCCAATGGCAGAAAGCCAACGCATTGATGAAATAGCAAGGTTAATTGGTGGGGATAAAATAAGTGACACGACAAGAGCCAGTGCAAAGGAGTTATTACAAGTACAAAGTGCGTAAAACATTCAGCACCTATTATCATTCCTGACAGGTTATGTTTGTAGACAACCCATAAACATAGCCTGTTAGCAAATACGAAAGGCAATTTTATGTGATGTAACATGATTAACGGTAAACGTAGTTATGCCACTCTGTATGCAAAAACTCCGCCGTACATCCAGCTAAGGCGTTTTCAAGACTCAATGGTGACTCGCTTTGGGCTATCGCCTCTAAATAACTTTGCCTTTGAGATATTGCGGTTAAAATTGGTTCCATACCAGAAATTGGATTACCATGAGAGAGCAGTAAAGTGAGATCGGCATACTTTTTTAATTTTTCTAGGGAATTAAAATGTGCTCGAGCTCCACTAATATGGACCGCAGGCAGAAGCGCCTCTCCCTCGTTTGATGTCATGATATCATCAGCTACATGAATATATTTATCATTAATGATGGTGTATAAACCACATTCTACATGTCCAGTAATCAACTCAAATTTAAGCTCGAACTCACCGAAATGTAGCACAGAGTTTTCATGCAGCTCATTAAGCCCCTCAAAATAGTGATGCTTCTCTTTAGCAGTATACTTATCTAATGTGTTTTTATAATGATGATTTCCAAACAGTTTTGGTCCTGCAAGCGCTGGCAACCCAGAGATATGATCCGGATGAAAGTGTGAAAATAAAACTTGTATTATGGTGATATCGAGACTGTTTAGATCTTCGCGAACAGCTTGTCCATGCGCTTCAAAGCCAGTGTCAAGCAGCATGGCGGTATTGTTGTGAATAAATGCATAGATATTGTAGCCAACATGATCCCCAGCAAAAGGAGGAAATTGATAGAGATATAAATTCGTCGTTATTTTGGTTTTGTGCATTCTTTATTTTTCATTCCTTTTTATTTTTCTTTTATCGAGCTTAATGCGAACGTCACAAGGACGCCACATTGAAACCCTGAAGCTTTGCCACCAAGCTTTGAGCCAACTTTACCCAAAGCGGTTCCATGAATGCTACATTAAATCAGACCGTTTTACGTTTTATTTTTCAAGGTTGAATTGAATTGCTGCACGGATCAATGTACAAAAATGGGCTTCATTGATGGTGTCCTGCTGTTTTATATCAATCGCCCGTCGAGTGTTACCAGCAAATCCAGTATTGAATAACTGGTGCTCATCTTCAAATTTTGCACCGTATGCAAAGGTAAGTTTGACCTTATCTTTGTATACTTCACCTGTGCAGATCATGCCAGCTTTTGACCAGACGGGCACACCTGTTGGGTTGCTTGGCTTACGCCATTTGATATCTTCCTCTACCTCTTTATCAACACTTAGGATCAGACTTCTTATCTGCTGCAATACCACTGCACGCCAATCGTTTACACTCGCTATCTTTGCAGTGACCGCATCAGCGCCTGAGTTTATTGTTTCATTCATGATCTTTCCTTAATACTATTGATAAATATATGTTGAGTAAAATTAAGTTAGTGGCTAACAAGGGCCTGTTGACCTTTTCTGTTTGATTTTTGTTCTTCTGAGTGCGTTTTGGTCGCGACGCTCAACTTGCCGCCTAGTAATCTAGGTAAAAGTTGAGCAACAATGAACAAAGCACACTCAGGTGAACCCAAAGGGCAGCGCTTGATTAGCATTTCTACTGTGTTATCGCCTGACTCACATAGAACAACTATGCTACGCAGACTCTGCCTTGTATAAACACCAATCAAACTGCTGCAAAAACAAACTTAAAAGATAAACAGTCCCTACGCAAAATTCAAATAAAAAAACCCCAGCTACAACGAATGTAGTTGGGGTTTGTGAACGACAAAAGCGTTAAACTTCTAAATAATCCAAAATGCCTTCAGCAGCGTTGCGGCCTTCAAAAATCGCCGTTACCACTAAATCAGAACCTCGTACCGCGTCGCCACCGGCAAAGATCTTAGGATTACTTGTTTGATGTGTAAATGCGCCTTTTTCTGGTGCAACAATACCGCCCCAGTGATTTATTGCGACATCGTATTGTGCTAACCAATCAAGGTTGTGAGGCTTAAAACCAAATGCCATGATCACCGCGTCGGCTTCTAGTGTATGCTCAGAGCCTTCCACGGTTTCAGCACTACGGCGACCATTTTTGTCGGGTTCACCTAATTGTGTTTTCACCATTTTAACGCCCGTGACTTTGCCAGAGCTGCCAATTTCAATACCAACCGGCTGTAAATTGAATCTAAATTCAACCCCTTCTTCTTTGGCATTTTTAACTTCTCGAACTGAGCCTGGCATGTTTTCTTCATCACGACGATAAGCACAGATCACGGATTGCGCATTTTGTCTGACTGACGTTCTAACACAGTCCATCGCTGTGTCACCACCACCTAGTACCACCACGCGCTTACCAGCCATGTTCACATAGTTATGCTGACTTTCGTCATAGCCCATAACTCGGTTGGTGTTACCAATCAAAAATGGTAGCGCATCATAAACACCATCGGCATCTTCATTTTCAAGATTGCCTTTCATGCTTTGGTACGTCCCCACACCTAAGAATACCGCGTCGTATTGTGACAATAACTCGTCCATTGAAACATCACGACCAACCTCGGTATTGAGTTTAAACTCAACGCCCATTTCGGTGAAAATCTCGCGACGGTTTTCCATTACCGATTTTTCTAATTTGAATGACGGGATCCCAAAGGTCAGCAAACCGCCAATTTCAGGGTTGCGGTCATACACCACTGGGCGCACGCCGTTTCGCACTAGAATATCCGCACAACCAAGTCCCGCCGGGCCCGCACCTATGATTGCGACTTTCTTATCGGTCCAAGTAACGTAAGAAAGATCAGGCTTCCAGCCCTGTGCAAACGCCGTATCGGTAATATATTTTTCAATATTTCCTATGGTCACTGCACCAAACTCTTCGTTCAGCGTACACGACCCCTCACAGAGCCTATCTTGCGGACATACTCGACCACACACTTCAGGCAAACTATTGGTACGGTGAGATAGCTCCGCTGCCTCAATGATTCTGCCGGTACGAATAAGTTTGAGCCATTGCGGAATATAGTTGTGAACTGGACACTTCCATTCACAATACGGGTTACCACAATCTAAACAACGGTCGGACTGTGAATGAACTTGCTGCTCAGAAAATGGCTCATAAATTTCAACAAAAGATTGCTTACGCGTAGAAATAGGCTTTTTGCGCGGATCTACACGTTGTACATCGATAAATTGGTAAACGTTCTCGCTCATTGCTCTCTCCTACTGCGCCTGAATTCTTAGCTCAGCGCTACTACGCGCTCGGTGGCCAAGTAAACTGTTTAAATCGCTCGACTTTGGCTTTACCAATTTAAACATTGGCAAATACAACTCAAAGTTAGCTAAGATCTGCTCAGCTCGAGTTGAGCTCGTTAAATCTAGATGCTCTGCAATCAAACCGCGTAGATGCTCTTGGTGCGATGCCAGCGCTTTGAGGTCTACCAGCTCGACCAACTCAGGGTTGATCCGCTTATCAAAATCACTTTCTTCATCAAGTACATAGGCAAAACCGCCGGTCATGCCTGCGCCAAAGTTAACGCCAACTTGACCAAGCACACACACCACGCCTCCCGTCATGTATTCGCAGCCATTATCACCAAGCCCTTCAACAACCGCTTGTACACCCGAGTTACGCACAGCAAAGCGCTCGCCTGCTCGGCCTGCAGCAAACAATTTGCCGCCGGTCGCGCCATATAAACAGGTGTTACCAATGATAGCCGCCTGATGAGAGGCAAAGCTTGAGCCGACAGGAGGACGTACGACTAGCTTTCCACCAGCCATCCCTTTACCAACGTAATCGTTAGCATCACCGACTAATGTCATTTCAAGGCCACCGGCGTTCCAAACCCCAAACGATTGCCCTGCTGTACCATGTAACTCAAGTGCGATTGGATCCGCTGCCATACCTTGGTTACCATGCTTGCTGGCGATATAACCAGACAACATTGCACCGATAGAGCGATCCGTATTGGATATACGGCTCACCAGCGAGATACCTGTCATTTCGTCGATTGCCGTCTTCGCTTTCGCAAGCAAGCTTTCGTTCAACGCACCACTGTAATGTGACGGATTAGTATGCGTGCAGTACAGCGCTTCATTTGACGGATTGTTCGGCTTCGCTAGAAGCGGACTTAAGTCGAGCTTTTTCTGCTTCGCAGTATTACCTTCAATGGCTTCAAGTAAATCCGTTCTCCCAATCAAATCGGTGAGTTTTGTGACTCCCAAAGCCGCCATCAGTTCACGAGCCTCTTGTGCAATAAACTTAAAGTAGTTCATCGCCATTTCTGGCAATCCGTGATAATGCTTTTGACGCAACGTATCATCTTGCGTAGCAACACCGGTTGCACAGTTATTAAGGTGACAGATCCGCAGGTATTTACAGCCAAGCGCAACCATAGGGCCGGTACCAAAACCAAAGCTCTCAGCACCCAAAATTGCTGCTTTAATAATATCTAATCCGGTCTTTAAGCCGCCATCTGTTTGCAACCTAATGCGGTGGCGTAGACCATTTTCAACCAACGCCTGTTGCGTTTCAGCAAGGCCAAGCTCCCATGGGCTACCTGCATACTTTACCGATGTCAGCGGACTCGCCCCAGTACCACCGTCATAACCGGCAATGGTAATGAGATCGGCATACGCTTTAGCAACACCAGTCGCAATCGTGCCAACACCTGGTTCTGAAACCAGTTTGACCGAGATCATCGCTTCAGGGTTGACCTGTTTGAGGTCAAAAATAAGCTGAGCTAAGTCTTCAATCGAATAAATATCGTGATGCGGCGGCGGCGAAATCAAAGTAACACCAGGAACCGAATAGCGTAGCTTCGCGATATAAGGGGTGACTTTTTCACCCGGCAGCTGACCACCCTCGCCCGGCTTTGCCCCTTGCGCAACTTTGATTTGAATAACGTCAGCTGAACGCAAATAATGTGGTGTCACACCAAATCGGCCAGAAGCAACTTGCTTAATACGCGAATTCTTTTCTGTACCAAAACGTAGCTTATCCTCACCACCCTCACCAGAGTTAGAGCAACCGCCGAGGCGATTCATCGCAATCGCTAACGCCTCATGCGCCTCCGGTGATAAAGCCCCGATACTCATTGCGGCTGAGTCAAAACGTTTGTATAGCTCAGTCGCAGGCTCAACGTCGTTGATATCGATTGCTTGTTGCGCCGTATTAAGCTTAAGCATATCTCGCAAATTCGTAATTGGACGGTTATTTACCAGCTCCGCATATTTAACGTAGTCTTGATAGCTACCCGAACGAACTGCGGTCTGCAAAGTTTGCACGACATCAGGGTTATAGGCATGGTATTCACCACCATGCACATACTTTAATAATCCACCGTGTGATAGTAGTTTACGCTTGCTAAATGCCAATTTATTGAGTTGTTGTTGCTCCAAGGCAAAGTCGTCAAAACACGCACCTTTAATCCGGTTTGCAACGCCTTTGAAGCACAATTCAACCACCTCATCGGATAAACCGACGGCTTCAAACAACATCGAACAACGATAGGAAGCAATGGTGCTGATCCCCATCTTCGACATGATCTTGTATAAACCTTTGTTAATCGCGCCGCGATAAGACAGAGTCACCTCGCGGTAAGACTTTTTAATGATCTTCTTATCACACATTGCCACAAGGGTTTCGTAGGCTAAATAAGGATAAATCGCTGTTGCGCCAAAACCTAACAGAACAGCAAACTGGTGCGGATCTCTCACGCTACCTGTTTCAACCAAAATATTGGTATCGCAGCGCAGGTTGCCATCCACTAGTCGCCTTTGTACTGCCCCCACGGCCATCGCCGCTGGGATAACTTGCTTGCCTGCAGCAATTTCTCGGTCACTGAGCACTAACATCACGCACCCGGAGCCTGCTTTTGCAACAGCCTCATCACAAATACGCTTGATTGCATCTTGCAAAGACTCTTCAATCTCGTAAATCAATGAGATTTTACACGCACAGTAATGGTCATCATCGGCGGTTAATAGCTGCTGCATATCAGAATAAGTCAGTACCGGCGAGGCAAACTGCAACCGTTTAGCATGACCTGTGGTTTCGTTGAAAACGTTTTGCTCGCGACCAATACAAGTCGCCAGTGACATTACATGATTTTCCCGTAACGGATCGATTGGCGGGTTCGTTACCTGAGCAAACTTTTGGCGGAAGTAGTCAAATATTGAGCGGTGTCCTTCAGATAGCACTGCAAATGGTGTATCGTCACCCATTGAACCAGTTGCTTCTTGGCCATTTTCACCCATCACGCGAATAACTTGGTCGAGCTCTTCGTTGGTATAACCAAACTGCTTCTGATAGGTCAACAAGGTTTCATCGTCAAGATCGCGCTTGCCAGCCGCTTTTTCATCTAGTGCTTCAAATGGCGTTAAACGCTTAACGTTTTGCTCAAGCCAAGTTTTGTATGGATGCCTGGATTTCAAATCTTGATCGATTTCATCGGATTGCCAAATCTTGCCATGTAAGGTATCAACCACCAGTAATTCACCGGGACCCACGCGACCTTTTTCGATAACTTCATCTGGCGCGTAATCCCAAATGCCCACTTCTGAGGCAAGCGTAATAAAGCCGTCTTGTGTGATCACATAACGGGCAGGACGAAGACCGTTGCGGTCCAAATTACAGGCAGCAAAGCGCCCATCAGACATCACGATGCCAGCTGGTCCATCCCACGGTTCCATATGCATGGAGTTAAAGTCATAGAATGCGCGTAAGTCTTCATCCATGGCGCGATTTTTCTGCCATGCAGGTGGTACTAACATACGCATAGCGCGGAATAAGTCCATGCCACCAGCTAAAAATAGCTCTAGCATGTTATCTAAACTAGACGAGTCAGAACCCGTTTCATTGACAAACGGAGCCGCATTTTGCAAGTCTGGTAACAACGGTGACGCGAACTTGTAAGCACGTGCCCTCGCCCACTGACGGTTACCTTCAATGGTATTGATCTCACCATTGTGAGCTAAATAGCGGAACGGTTGCGCCAACGGCCATCGAGGCTGTGTATTGGTTGAAAAGCGCTGATGGAATACACAAATCGCACTGGTCATCCGCATATCAGCAAGATCCGTATAAAAATTCGGTAGATCCGCTGGCATCATTAAGCCTTTGTAGATAGTCACTAAACCAGACAAACTACAAATATAAAACTGCTCATCTTGCTCTAAACGCTTTTCAATGCGTCGTCTTGCTATATATAGACGACGCTCTAAATCTTTAGGACGCCACCCTTCAGGCGCACCGACAAAAACCTGTTTAAACTGCGGTAATTGTGCTTTAGCAATAGGACCAAGCATAGATGGATCGGTGGGTACTTCACGCCAACCTATGAGCGTCAGTGTTTCTTTTTCTAATTCTTCACTGATCACTTTCTCAGCCGCAGCTGCAAGCTCATGGTCCTGATTTAAAAATAGCATACCTACCGCATAGTTTTTGCCCACATGCCAATCGTTTTCAGCTGCGACGGCACGGAAAAAACTATCCGGTTTTTGTAATAACAGTCCACAACCATCACCGGTTTTGCCATCTGCAGAAATACCACCTCGGTGCTGCATGCGGTCCAAACCTATGATTGCTGTACGGATCAATTTGTGACTTGGCTGACCGCTTACATGCGCAATCAAGCCAAATCCACAGTTATCTTTTTCTAATTTTGAGTCGTATAACATAGACTCCTCCCCTTGCTACAACGGCCAGCCCATGACGGTACGACGAAATGCTGGCAGATATTCAAAATTAGCCTTGATTGAAAGTAGAGTCAACACAAATATGAATACATATTCATAAACTTGAATATTTCTCATTGGTAAGACAAGTTAGCCAAAATCGCAATAAATTTACCACTTTGAAAATAGTGAATATAAATTTGTAGAATGACACCGGTATCACACCAATAAAAACGTAACGGAACACAACCAAAAGCAAACGTTTACGTAAACGTAAACCAAGATAAAAATGAATAATTATTCACTTTTTGGATTTTGTAGAACTCAATATCGAAGCACGTTCGATTACACTGTTTATATAGGTATGCAAAACAGAGCGCGTTTTTAGCTTGACGCTAACGTCAACTTGAGTTGATAAAAATAAGCGAGTAGCTCTGAGTTAGATAAACGCGAATAGCGTTAATGAAAGTGTAGATATCTTAAATTCAATGAACTTGCTGGTTTTCAACCAAACATCAGACAAAAAGACTTGCTAAGAAAAGTAGGTAGGAAGATATTAGGGCCTGTTGACCTTTCAAGTTTGTTTTTGCAGCAGTTTGATTGGTATTTATACAAGGCAGAGCCTGCGTAGCATAGTTATTCTATGTAAGTTAGGCGATAACACAGTAGAAATGCCAATCAAGCGCTGCCCTTTGGGTTCCCCTGAGTGCGCTTTGTTCATTGTTGCTCAACTTTTGCCTAGATTACTAGGCGACAAGTCGAGCGTCGCGATCAAAACACACTCAGGAGAACAAAAATCAAACAGCAAAGGTCAACAGGCCCTAGAAGATTTTTAGAAAATAAAGCATGGCAGAGTATCGACTCTGCCATAAGCGGTTAGCTTATTCCGCTGCTGCTTCGTCTTTCTTATATTTAGCTGCTGTTTCAGCAATAAGAGGTTGAAGCTCACCCTTTTGGAACATCTCAATGATGATGTCACAACCACCGATTAACTCACCTTCTACCCAAAGCTGAGGGAAAGTTGGCCAGTTCGCATAATGTGGTAGTTCAGCACGAATGTCTGGATTTAATAAAATGTCAACATAAGCAAACTGCTCACCACACGCCATCAAAGCCTGAGATGCCTGCGAAGAGAAACCACAGTTAGGGAGTTTTGGCGACCCTTTCATATATAGGATGATTGGATTTTCTTCGATCTGCTGTTTAATCTTGTCAATAGTTTCCATTAGTTACCTCAAAATGACGTTTCGTCCAATGCTTATCAATATTTAGTTTAGCATCGGCGTTTTAGCTTGCTACTCACTTTAACAACACCTGTTGCATACATAATGCCAAGCTTTAAGCAGCGATAGAATCTTGGGATACATGGCTAAAATAAGCATGACCGCCTGTCATGATGTTCTACACTTTGACTGCTATTCGGCATATGTTCACAAAGAATGTGTATTATAAGTCATTAAGTCACTGGCACGCATTGCTGTTTGCCAAAACTTGAGTAAAATAGTCAGGAATTATAGTATCACTATATAGGCCAATGGTATAGAAAAGTGGGCTGATGTTAGCTACCTTTCGTATGCGTTATTGGCAAATCAACCAAAAAATGGAGATTAATATGGCATTTGAACTACCGTCACTACCTTATGCACTAAATGCTCTTGAGCCGCACGTTTCTCAAGAGACGCTAGAATTCCACCACGGTAAGCACCACAACACATACGTTGTAAAGCTTAACGGTCTTATCGAAGGTACTGACTTTGAAGGTAAATCACTAGAAGAGATCGTATGTAGCTCTGAAGGTGGTGTTTTCAACAATGCTGCTCAAATCTGGAACCACACTTTCTACTGGCACAGCCTTGCGCCAAATGCAGGTGGCGAACCAACAGGTAAAGTTGCTGAACTAATTAATGCAAAATGGGGCTCATTCGCAGCATTCCAAGAAGCTTTCAACGACAAAGCAGTTAACAACTTTGGTTCAAGCTGGACTTGGTTAGTACAACTAGCTGACGGCTCTCTAGATATCGTTAACACTTCAAATGCAGCGACGCCGCTGACTGAAGAAGGTGTTACCCCTATCATCACAGTTGATTTGTGGGAACACGCTTACTACATTGATTACCGTAATGTTCGTCCTGATTACCTTAAAGGTTTCTGGGCACTTGTTAACTGGGATTTCGCTAACAGCAACCTAGCTTAACATCAACTATCAGTATTGATGCAACAATGGGGCGCAAAAGCGCCCTTTTTCATGCCTGTAACTCAACATTAATACATAAAAAATCTAGTTTTTTTTGGGTATTCTTCATATCACGACTAAGCTTTAAGTAACCTTTCCAAATCTGTGATCCGCAAACCACACCAAGTAGCTTATTGGAGGTCGTTATGACAATATTTGAACATTATCAGGCCAGATATGAAGCCGCGCAAGAAGAAGAGTACACCATCGCGGAATTTCTTGAAATTTGTAAAAATGACAAATCAGCCTATGCCAGCGCACCTGAGCGACTTCTGATGGCAATAGGCGAACCAGAAATGATCGATACGTCGAAAGATGCCAGACTTAGTCGGCTGTTTTCGAATAGAGTAATAGCTCGATACCCTGCCTTCAATGAGTTTTACGGTATGGAGGATGCCATTGAACAAATCGTATCGTATCTCAAACATGCCGCACAGGGGCTTGAAGAGTGCAAACAAGTACTCTATTTACTCGGCCCGGTAGGTGGTGGTAAATCCTCTATCGCAGAAAAGCTCAAGTATTTAATGCAAAAGGTGCCGGTTTATTCTTTAAAAGGCTCACCCGTTAATGACCACCCGCTTTGCTTGTTTAGCCCACAAGAAGATGCCGACCTACTTGAGAAAGAGTACGGCATTCCTGGGCGCTATATTAAAACGATAATGTCTCCATGGGCAACCAAACGCTTGCATGAGTACAATGGCGATATTACGCAATTTAAGGTCGTAAAACGCTACCCTTCCATTCTTGATCAAATTGCTATCGCGAAAACAGAGCCTGGGGATGAGAACAACCAAGATATCTCAGCACTGGTGGGTAAAGTTGATATTCGTAAACTTGAGCATTTCGCTCAAAATGACCCTGATGCTTATGCGTATTCTGGCGCGCTATGCCTTGCGAACCAAGGTTTGATGGAGTTTGTCGAGATGTTTAAAGCACCCATTAAGGTGCTACATCCGCTGCTAACTGCAACCCAAGAAGGCAACTACAATGGTACAGAGGGTATTTCCGCCCTACCATTTAGCGGGCTAATACTCGCTCACTCTAACGAATCTGAATGGCAAACCTTTAAGAACAATAAGAACAACGAGGCCTTTTTAGACCGTGTTTACATCGTCAAAGTACCTTATTGTTTACGCGTGTCTGAAGAGGTCAAAATTTACGAGAAACTTATTGAAAATAGTGAGCTCAGGGAAGCCCCCTGTGCGCCTGGCACTTTAGAAACTTTAGCTAAGTTTTCAGCACTGTCTCGGATTAAAGAGCCAGAGAACTCCAGTATCTATTCAAAAATGCGGGTTTACGATGGTGAAAGCTTAAAAGACACAGATCCAAAAGCTAAATCCTATCAAGAATACAGAGACTATGCTGGCGTTGACGAAGGCATGAACGGCCTTTCAACTCGCTTTGCCTTTAAGATCCTCTCTCGCGTGTTTAACTTTGACCATAGTGAAGTCGCAGCAAACCCTGTTCATTTGTTCTATGTACTTGAGCAGCAAATTGAGCGTGAACAATTTAATGCCGAAGTACAAGAGCGCTACCTAAGCCATCTAAAAGGGTATCTAATCCCACAATATGTCGAATTTATCGGTAAAGAACTACAAACAGCTTACCTTGAGTCGTACTCTGAGTACGGCCAAAATATTTTTGACCGCTATGTTACCTATGCAGACTTTTGGATCCAAGATCAGGAATATCGTGACCCAGATACTGGTCAACTGTTTGATAGAGCCGCGCTTAACGGCGAGCTGGAAAAGATTGAAAAGCCAGCCGGTATTTCCAATCCAAAAGATTTCCGTAACGAGATAGTCAACTTTGTTTTAAGAGCAAGAGCCCATCACAATGGTGACAATCCAGTATGGACCAGCTACGAAAAACTAAGAACGGTTATCGAGAAAAAAATGTTCTCTAATACCGAAGACTTACTCCCTGTAATTTCATTTAATGCAAAAACCTCTGCCGAAGATCAGAAGAAGCACGAGGACTTTGTCAATCGTATGGTTGATAAAGGCTATACCCAAAAACAAGTTCGCCTACTTTCAGAGTGGTATTTAAGAGTTAGAAAGTCACAGTAACTTGTTAGTATGAAGAGGGTGTTATATGGCGCATTTTATTGACCGCCGTCTTAACGGCAAAAATAAGAGCACTCTGAACCGCCAACGTTTTATCCGCCGCTACAAAAAGCAGATAAAAAAAGCGGTTTCAGAGGCCATCAACAAACGTAGTGTGACTGATATCTCCAGTGGCGAAAGCATTTCTATCCCACAACGAGATATCAGCGAGCCCACTTTCCATCAGGGAAAAGGGGGTGACAGAGAGCTCATTCACCCAGGTAATGATCAATTTTCAACGGGCGATCGGATCCAGCGCCCTCCTTCAGGGCAAGGTGGTGGGTCAGGTGATGGCGAGGCAAGTAACCAAGGTGAAGGACAAGACGACTTTGTATTCTCTATTTCAAAAGACGAATACTTAGACCTATTGTTTGAAGACTTGGAGTTACCCAACTTACAGCAAAGCCAGTTAGATAAATTAATGCAAATGAAAACGCATCGAGCTGGCTTTTGTAATGATGGTATGCCCAGCAACTTAGATATTGTACGCAGTTTAAAAGGCTCAATGGCACGCCGTATTGCGATGACCTCGAGTAAACGCCGAGAGTTAAGAGAGTTGGAAGAAGAACTTGCAAATATGCTTGCTGAACCGGTTCCTCCTCAACAGAAAATCAATGATATAGAACTGCGGATCCAAGTGCTAAAAGAGCAAATAGCCGCAGTGCCTTTCATCGACAATTACGACTTACGCTTTCGTAATTACGAAAGGCGTCCGCACCCCACAAGCAAAGCAGTTATGTTTTGCTTGATGGATGTGTCTGGTTCAATGGATCAGGCCACCAAAGACATGGCAAAACGTTTTTATATTTTGCTCTATCAGTTCTTAACCCGCACTTATAAAGATATTGAGGTAGTCTATATCCGCCACCATACCCAAGCAAAAGAAGTAGACGAGCAAGAGTTTTTCTACTCGCAAGAGACGGGTGGCACAATTGTCTCAAGTGCGCTGAAATTAATGGATGAAATCATTCAAGAGCGTTATGCCCAAGGCGATTGGAATATTTACGCCGCACAAGCCTCTGACGGTGATAACTGGGCTGATGATTCTCCACAATGCACCCAAATACTCTCTAACAAACTACTTAAAATTGTCCGCTACTATGCGTATATAGAGATAACGACCCGTGCACACCAAAGTCTGTGGCGGGAGTATCAAGGAGTAGCTAACTCATTTGACAACTTTGCTATGCAGCACATTCGAGGTGTAGAAGATATTTATCCTATCTTTAGAGAATTGTTCAAGAAGAACAAAAATAAGCAAAGTGCGGCATAATTTTTGGGAGGTTGCGCGATGACATATCAGCCAATTGACGATGGTCCAGATTGGACCTTTGATTTACTTGATACTTATCATCAGGAAATTGCTCGTGTAGCTGAGCATTACAGACTTGACACTTACCCAAATCAAATTGAGGTGATCACAGCTGAGCAGATGATGGATGCCTACTCAAGTGTGGGCATGCCAATTGGTTATGCACATTGGTCGTACGGTAAAAAATTTATCCAGACTGAGCAAACCTACAAACGAGGTCAAATGGGTCTTGCCTACGAGATTGTGATTAACTCTAATCCTTGTATTGCGTACTTAATGGAAGAAAATACCATGCCTATGCAGGCACTGGTAATGGCGCATGCGTGCTATGGTCATAATTCTTTCTTCAAGGGTAACTATCTATTTAAAACCTGGACAGACGCATCATCCATCATTGATTACTTGGTATTTGCTAAAAATTATGTCGCCAAATGTGAAGAAAAGTACGGTATTGATGAGGTAGAAAACCTGATTGACTCTTGTCATGCGTTAATGAATTACGGGGTTGATCGATATAAAAGGCCGCAACGGATCTCTATGTTTGAAGAGCAAAAACGGCAAAAAGAACGGGAAGATTATTTGCAGTCCCAAGTTAATGAATTATGGCGAACCATTCCTAAAGGTGAAGATGAAGAAACCGACAACCGTGCCCGTTTCCCATCGGAACCCCAGGAAAATATTCTATATTTTATCGAGAAAAATGCCCCATTGTTGGAGTCTTGGCAACGCGAGATTATTCGTATTGTGCGTAAAGTGTCACAGTACTTCTACCCGCAAAGACAAACTCAAGTCATGAATGAAGGCTGGGCTACATTTTGGCATTACACTATTTTGAACCACTTATATGACGAGGGAAAACTAAGTGATTCCTTTATGTTGGAGTTCTTACAAAGCCATACCAATGTTGTGTATCAACCGCCATACAATAGTAAGTTTTATTCGGGGATAAACCCCTATGCGCTCGGCTTTAATATGATGGTCGATATTCGCCGTATATGCGAAAACCCAACGGAAGAAGACAAACAGTGGTTCCCGGAATTTGCGGGGAGCAACTGGCTAGATACACTGCATTTTGCGATGCAAAATTTTAAAGACGAGAGCTTCATCAGCCAATTTTTATCTCCAAAGCTCATGCGCGACTTTAAGCTTTTTACGATTGTCGACAAACAAAAATCTCCGCACTTAGAAGTTGGCCCTATTCACGACGAAATGGGTTATCAACAACTTCGCAGTGCCCTTTCAGCGCAGTACAACCTCAGTAACCATGAGCCTAATATTCAAGTTTATGACGTCGATGTACGGGGAGATCGCTCACTTACGCTAAGGTATGTACCGCAAGGCGGGATCCCACTTGCCGCTTCAAAGCAAGAAGTGATAAAGCACCTCTATCGCTTATGGGGATTTAAAGTGAAACTTGAACAAGTAGATGAAAATGGCAATATCGAGCAAATAGCTCAATGCCCTGAAGAGGAAAGTGAATCGTAGCCCTGTAAGTGTAAATTAGGAGTAGGCAAACAGCTTGGGCTGCTATTGTTTGCCTAGGCTCCTTTCTCATGCTCAGAAGCCTTAAATTAGCTCCTGCCTCTATTTATCATGCTGCTGTGAGGTGTATTGTTAAACTCAATACAGCAAACCAGAACAATACAAACAGCAGATTCTCCGCTATTCAAAGTGCCGGTTACTTAAAAAAATTGAAGCTAAGTGGATAAATCCATACTTCCCCATTATTGGCTTTTATCGCGGCAATGATGGCAAATATAATATTAAGAATAGCTAACACAACAAACCCTAAAATACCAACTGCAACAAAAACTAAAATACCGCAAATTATGGAATAGATGATTAAGCTAATTAACCAGTTAATAGTGGCTTTTCCGTGTTGGTCGATTGTTTCGCTTTTATCCTTATTGGTTGCCCACATAACCACCGGTAATACAAGCCCTAGTCCCGGAGCAACAAAGCTCGCCAGTTGGCTCAAATGTAATAACATACAGTATGTATTTAGCGGCATCCCCCAGTATTCATCATTATCGTTCATTTTTCATTCTCTTTTATTGTTGTAAGTGATTACGCATTTCAAGCAAGTGTTTCATATTGACTGAAGTCTATGGAATTCTTCCTAATGAGTTAAAATCATTTAAGGAACTACTATTCACCTGCCTCATCTTAAAATAAATGGCTAAAGACCTCTAATGAAAACTCAACTCCCCACACCTCCATTAAAGCTAGATAAGCCATGATTTACAAGTCTTTTGATATCAAGATCATGAGCGTAGACATCACAACTCCGGTTAACCGCTATAGTTTAAAGACAAGGGTTATTCAATTTTCACCAAGTAAATAATGTCTATTCAGACTAAGACTTTACCAATTTTGGGTATAGATTTAAGATGAACCATGGGACTCCAATCCAGACGTAAAACCAATGGATCAATACAAAACCAAATTTGTTGTTGTTTATCTGATTGCCGCAATAATTACTGCTGCATGTCTTTTAATGAATGGACCGATGCGTCCAGGCTTGCCTCTTGATAACACGGTAATAATGCGTATGGAGTTTATTGCCAAAAACTTAGTATTGTGGCAGTGGTCTTGGATAGCTTGGATGTTCTCTGCACTAGGTCTTTTAGTATTTAGTGTTATTTTAGCAGATGAGCTCAAGGCCGACTTTAGAAAGCATGTTGGCCTGCTATTAGTCGCATTGGGTGTGGCCCCAGATCTAATTGCTGAAGTGATTTATGCCTTTATTTTACCAAAAGTAGTTCACTTAGCCATGGGCGAATCTGTATTTTTACTGTTTGAGCATATTGCAACCCATCTAACCGGTTACCTAGGTAATGGCCTTTATAATTTAGGAGGGCTTACGTTAACCTATCTAGCCATTAAGCAAGGTATATTTAAAACATGGGTGTCAGTCTTGGGGAGCACCGCTTGGATTTTAGGTTTATTGCTGTCTGTATCTATCGCTGCTGGTCAACTTAAAGCTGCTGAGATATTTACTGCATCAAGCATGACTCTTAGTACATTTTGGATGATTATCTTTGCACATCAAGTTTTGAGGCCTAGATGGAATACACAATCTTAAAATTAGTGCACATAGGCGCCTTGATTTTTTGGCTCGGCCCAGCTCTTGGTGCTTGGCTTGTGTTAAAAGCAATAGAAAATGAAAATATAGGACCGGTGACCGCGAAGGTGGGTCATGTATTCTTTCTCATGGTCACACTGGAACATGTGGCATTTATAGTTCTCTTATTAACAGGCTTTTCTATGGCTTTTTTAGCTGGATGGTTTGCATCTCCATGGCTCCAGCAAAAGCTACTGGTGGTCGGTCTCGTGATTATCCCATTAGAAATTGTCGATATTTTCTTGGGAAACTGGTTAGCAGCAAAGGCATCTAAAAGTGTCCACTTGGGTATTGCAAGCGCTCAGCAACGGCGTTGGTTGGCGCTCTATCACGGCCCTTTTACTAAACTTGCACTCTTAACCATACCGGTTTCAGTCGTTATTGTGATGTATTTAGCGGTAAGTAAGACGCCACTTTTATCACTTTAATTCGCAGAAATAACCGAACAATACGGCTGATTTGTCTAACAGACCGCTGTTCATTCCACACTGATACTAAAAAGTTAGTGGGGTAAAAATTATAAAGTGGCAATATGAATAGAACCGCGCCGCGCTAAAGCCGCTATATAAAGATAAATTTACTCGCTGGCCATGTCTTCAGAGTATACAGTTACCCGATTTCTTCCGCCCTCTTTAGAAACATACAAAGCGCTGTCTGCCGCTTCAATCCATTGCTCATGTTTTTCAAAAGACTCTTCGTACACGGCAACACCAAGACTAACCGTAATCTTGATTTGTTGCTCATCGTAGTAAATCGAAGAATTTTCTATTAATGATCGCAGCCTCTCAGCGAAAGTGATTGCACCTTTTACGTCTGTGTCGAGCAAAGTCACCGCAAACTCTTCACCGCCGTAGCGGCCTGCAGTATCTGTTTCTCGCAGTGTTTTGCGTAGTAAGTCTGAGATATGGCGTATAGCCTCATCTCCACCACTGTGGCCGTATTCATCATTAATTCGCTTAAAGTGGTCAATATCAAACATAAGCAATGCGCTTTGGCCTTGATTACGTTTTAAACGCTTAAACTCCTGCTTTAGACTCTCTTCCCAAAAACCACGATTATGCAACTGGGTTAAACTGTCTGTACGGCTAATTTTCTCTAATTGTTTATTCAGCGACTCAAGTTCTAGTTTATTGATTGCTTCATCAGTCACATCGTAAATGATCACACAGATATGCCCTACATCACCCGTCACCGTGGTCAACGGGATAAAAGTTGCGTTCTGATACATATAATCCGCCTTGCCTGTGATAGGCCGATAATTTTTGAATCGGAAAATATACGGTTGCTGTTCCCAAATAGTAAACGACCGATTTTTTAGCACGAATACCGGTTCAGCTTTTGATCTAAACCATTGCTCATCAATACTTGGAAACAAATCAAAAATGTCTTTATCTTTAACCGCACTCGGTAATAAACCAGAATGATTTTCCATAAAACCATTCCATATACATACCTTGTAGTCGCGATCGAGTACCACCAAGCCAACATCTACGGTGTTAAACATATCCATTAACCAATGGATTTCATTCATATCAAAATCGGCTGCAGGCATAGTTAATCATCCAATAAATAGGCTACTTTGTATTTTAATGTTTTAAGTGAGTCTTCTGTGAATAACAGCATAAGATCACAGTTGATGTTGTGGTGCTCTATGCCATAGCTAATCTCAATGGCGAGCGTTCGTTGCCATCTCGCCTTGTTGGCTCTCACAAGTTCAGCCACATCACAATGTTGACCAAGCACCACTGGATGACCTTGGCTAAACGACATATCGAGTTGCTTAGATAGCCCAGTTAAAATTGCACCAATCAAGATATTGCTAATATCCATTAACAGTTCAAGCTCAACTTTGGTATTAAGATCGCCATGATAATTCATCAATGACGCTATCTCTTTGAAACTGGAATCATTAAGCAGTAGCAGCGCTTCACCGGAAACACCACCACCAATAAAGCCTTGGCAAACGCCCGACGTAGTTGCGCTCGCATCAATGGCTTGCAGTGCCATGTGCAGCTCATTAACTTCGAGTACATTAACGTTTGGAATAGGTAATTCGACGAATACGTTTAGCAATCGCGCCAACAAATCCCCCGCCTGCCCCATAGCAACGTTGGTAAGCTCTTGATAGATATCACGGATCTCAGGGTCTAGCTGCTCACCAAGTTTATGAACCAAGCTTTCTCTGATTGCTTTGTCTTTTATTCCATGATGCTCAATAATTTCAGCAAGTTTAGCAGCGTCACAGGGCTTACGGATAAAATCAATAGCGCCAAGTTCTATCACTCGTTGGTGCGCATTAGGTTGAATGTCGCCGGAAACAACGACAGTAAGCACGGATAAATCTTGCTCGGTAATGGCCTGTAGCACTTCATAGCCATCCATCTGCGGCATATTTAGATCAAGGAATAGAATCTCTGGAGAAAGTGCTTTTATTTGTTTAATACAGTCGAGTCCATTCTCTGCAAATTCTACTTTAATATCCCAGTCGTCTGGCAATGAACGCGCCAGCTGCCGACGGGCAAGTTTTGAATCGTCACAAATTAGGACTAGTGTTGACATACAAGCTCTCTTTCTGTTTCCCATGCGTATCGGCACGATGTCGGGAAGTTTTAGTTATAATTATGAGATTAAAGCTTAAAATTGCGACATATGTTAATAAAATGACGCCATCTTGACAATCTAAATGTCACTTAAGCTTGGTTAGTTACTGTCAGTATAATACACTCAAATCAATTAAGTTAACTTCAAAAGGAATACTTTATGCTGAAAGCGTTAGTTTTAGCGAGTGGTCTGTTTAGTGCGATATCATTGGCTTATGATTTACCTGAAAACTCGGTAGATATGGGCAAGGTAAAAGCGCAAGGTAAAGCGGTGGTATTGCTTGGTAATGGTGTAAAGCAAGGTCAGGCTGCACCGGATTTTAAGGTTGCCGATGCTGACTTCAGCCCTGTTACCCTGAAAGACTTTGAAAGTCGTGCAATTTTAATTAGTGTCGTACCCAGTCTAGATACAGGCACTTGTAGCCTACAAACAAAACATTTTAATGAGAAAGTAGCAAGCCAATTTCCAGATGTTGCCATGTTGACGATTAGTGCGGACTTGCCGTTTGCGCAAAAGCGCTTTTGCAAAGCAGAAAATATCGACAAGGTTAAAACATTATCAGACGCCGTATGGCATTCTTTTGGTGAAAACTATGGTTTGTTGATTAAAGATATGGGCCTGCTCAGTCGTGCGATTTTTGTGCTAGATAAGGAACACAAAATTGTTTACAAGCAGCTGGTAGAAAATTTAGCAAAAGAGCCAAACTACGAAGAAGTCGTTGGCGCACTGAAGAGTCTATAGCCTCACTATATACTCTCATCAATAAACACAAAAAAGCCGGTCACTTAACAATGACCGGCTTTTTCAATTCGTTGTACTAATTTATTACTTAATTAATTTTACTTTTGTAGATCTAGCATTAGCTTGTTAAGACGGCTTACAAAGCCCGCTGGATCTTTCAGGCTACCACGCTCTGCAAGCATTGCTTGGTCTAGTAGTACTTCTGCCCATTGTCCAAACTTGTCTTCGTCTTGTTCGTTATTCAAATGCTTAACCAATTGGTGCTCTGGGTTAAGTTCAAATACCGGCTTAGACTCAGGCACGGCTTGACCCACCTGCTCCATTAGCTTTTGCATTTGCGAGCTCATATCATGATCATCTGCAACCACACACGCTGGAGAATCTGTTAAGCGGTGCGTAAAGCGTACTTCTTTCACTTTATCGCCAAGTGCTGTTTTCACTCGCTCAACTAGGCCTTCAACTTCCTTCTCACTTTCTTCGTGTGCTTTCTTCGTTTCTTCATCATCCATATCACCCAAGTCAAGGTCACCACGCGTGATTGACTGAAGTGGCTTCTCGTTGAATTCAGTGAGGTGGCTCATCATCCACTCATCAACGCGATCTGACAGTAACAGAACTTCAATACCTTTCTTACGGAAGATTTCAAGATGCGGTGAGCTTTTCGCAGCTTCAAAACTATCAGCCACGACATAGTAAATCTTATCTTGGCCTTCTTTCATGCGCTCAATGTACTGCTCAAGCGATACGTTTTGTGTTTTCTCATCAGTATGTGTAGAGCTAAAGCGCAATAGTTTTGCAATAGCATCTTTGTTTGCAAAATCTTCAGCAGGACCTTCTTTGATCACATTACCAAATTCATTCCAGAATGCTTGGTAATCTTCTGGTTTGTTTTTGCCCATGCGCTCAAGCATTTTAAGAACACGAGATGTACAGCCTTTACGAATAGCTTGAGTGATCTTGTTGTCTTGTAGGATCTCACGAGATACGTTAAGCGGTAAATCGTTAGAATCTAGTAAGCCTTTAACAAAGCGCAGGTAGCTTGGCATAAACTGCTCAGCGTCATCCATGATGAACACGCGTTGTACATAAAGCTTAAGGCCAGCTTGACGCTCACGATTGTATAAATCGAAAGGTGCCTTTTTAGGGATATAAAGTAGGCTGGTGTATTCAGTTTTACCTTCTACTTTATTGTGTGCCCAAGTGAGTGGCTCTTCCCAATCATGACCAACATGCTTATAAAACTCTTTATATTCTTCGTCGCTGATCTCAGATTTATCGCGAGTCCAAAGTGCTGTGGCTTTGTTGATCGCTTCCCACTCGCCAGGTTGCGCTTCAATTTTCTCGCCATCTGGACCTTCAGATTCAGGAACTGGGTCTTTATAAAGTTCAACAGGAATTGAGATGTGATCTGAGTATTTAGTCACAATACCGCGAAGGCGATAAGTTTCAAGGAACTCACTTTCTTCTTCACGAAGATGCAGTGTGATCTCTGTACCACGCTCTGCTTTTTCGATTTCAGCAATCGTGAAGTCGCCTTCACCTTGCGATTCCCATTCAACCGCTTCTGACTCACCCGCTTTACGCGTACGAACAGTTACTTTATCAGCAACAATGAATGCAGAATAGAAACCAACACCGAACTGACCAATCAGCTGTGAATCTTTTGCTTGGTCGCCAGTTAGGTTTTTAAAGAAATCAGCTGTACCAGATTTTGCGATGGTACCTAATGAGCTGATCACTTCGTCACGCGTCATACCAATACCATTGTCAGAAATGGTAATGGTTTTTGCATCTTTGTTTACGCTTAAGCGAACACGTAGCTCCGCGTCACCTTCGTAAAGGTCACCATTTTGCAAAGCTAAATAACGTAGTTTGTCAGCCGCGTCTGAAGCGTTAGATACTAATTCGCGTAAAAAGATCTCTTTGTTTGAGTACAAAGAGTGGATCATTAGGTTTAATAATTGTTTGACTTCTGTTTGAAAGCCTAATGTTTCTTTTTGAGCTGCGGACATTGTTCTCTCCAATATAAGCAATTAATGCAGTGTTCTTTATCAATATGCTAGGTATATGGGGGAAGAGAAAAAACTTTCAAGAGACTGAACAAAATTTTTAACAAATCGCCCTATTTTTTAGATTCAATTACTCCAAAAACAGGGCTTTTAGCAAGAAGCGTTAAGATTTGAGCTTCTTACGACCGCTAAACGCATGCATTAATGTCATTCCGTCTACAAGGTCAAGCTCACCACCAACAGGCATGCCGTGAGCAATACGCGACGCTTCAACCTGATATTTATGACATAACTCAGAAATATAGTGTGCCGTTGCCTCGCCTTCCACCGTTGGGTTTGTCGCTAAGATAACTTCATTAATATTGCCAGCACTTAGCTTACGCTCAAGAACATCAAGGCCGATTTCATTAGGGCCAATTCCATCCAGAGGCGATAAATGCCCCATCAGCACAAAATACAGGCCATTAAATTGGCCCGTTTGTTCTATCGCCAATACATCCGTTGGTGATTCAACCACACAAAGCAGCCCTGTGTCTTGGCGCTTGATACTTTGGCAAATATCACACACCTCAACCTCACTAAATGTTCGGCAGCTTGAGCAATGACCAATGGCTTGCATCGCATGCGTCAGGCTTTGTCCCAGCTGGCTGCCCCCCTCTCTGTCTCGCTCTAATAAATGAAAGGCAATACGTTGCGCAGACTTAGGCCCAATGCCAGGTAAACAACGCAGCGCTTCAATAAGCGCCGTTAAACTTGGTGATAATTGCATAAATTCGTTTCTTGTGGCCCATGCAGTGCAAAAACACTGATAACAATGCCGAAATGATAAGGGATATTGTTGTTGATTTAAAGCTTGATCCTATTTCATTCCCTTCCACTCCTTTTACAGTTTAAAAAAACATTCATCGCGAATTTCCCAACAATTCGACTCAAATGCTTGCAGCAAAAGCGTATTCGCTCGACAATGGCTACATTCCCGATAGTAAGTACAATAACACAGCTGTCGGGCCTACTTCTCGAACCAAATAGAGACTACATAATGAATAAAACGATAATAGCGAGTGCGCTTACAGCCATCATGCTGACGGCTTGCTCTGAGCCACAAGTCACAACAAGTGAAGCCCAAAAAACAGAAAACGCAGCTGTAGCAACTGGTAAGGCTGAACTTGGCAGCTTTGGTGTTGACCTTAGTGCACGCGATGAAAGTGTAAAACCAGGTGATGATTTCTTTATGTACGCCAGCGGCACTTGGTACAAAAACTACGAAATGCCAGCAGACAAAACGCGTTTTGGTGCATTCTCAGCACTTGCTGAACGCAGTGAAGAACAAGTAAAAACCATTATCGAAGAAATTGCTAACGGTAAAAACCTTAATGCCGAAGAGCAGCTGATTGCCGATTTTTACAATGCTTATATGGATGTGGAAACCCTAAATAAGCTTGGCATTAAACCTATTCAACCACTACTTGCTGACATTGACGCCATTAGTAACACTGACGGCCTCACCAAAGCATTTGGACAATCTTGGCTAACTGGCGTCAATGCGCCGATAGGCGGTGGTATGTGGTTTAACCGTCTAGACCCAAATAAATATGAGATGTCGATGGGCGCTGGCGGACTTGGACTACCAGACCGCTCTTACTATTTAGAAGAAGCTGAGCGTTTTGTTAAAACTCGCGAAGCATACGTTGCACATATTGCAGATATGCTTAAATTTGCGGGTAAAGACAAGCCAACTGAGCGCGCAGAAGCCATTCTTGCACTTGAAACTAAAATTGCAGAGGGCCACTGGCCACGTGAAAAACGCAGAAACCGCGACCTGACATTAAATCAAGTTAAACGTGACGAGCTAGCAAAACTATACCCAGGCTTTAATTGGGATTTATATTTTGCTGAAACAGGCTACAAAGTGCCTCAGCTAAATATGTCTCAGCCAGAGCCGATCAAAGCAATGATTGCGCTTATCAACTCTGAAGACTTGGCCGTTTGGAAAGACTATCTAACTTATCATGCAATTAGCGGCAATGCGTCGCTGTTGTCTGAAGATATCTTCAATACTAACTTTGAATTTTATGGCAAACATTTAAGTGGTCAACAAGAACCACGTGCTCGTTGGAAACGCGCTATCAGCGAAATGTCTGGCACTACTTCGCTTGGCTTTGCAATTGGTAAAGTTTACGTTGCCCGTTACTTCCCAGAGTCTTCTAAAAAACAAATGTCAGAATTGGTTGAAAACCTACGCACCGCGCTCGGTGAAAGGATTGAAGGCCTAGACTGGATGGGTGAAGAAACAAAAGTAAATGCTCAAGCAAAACTTGCCGCATTTACTCCTAAGATTGGCTACCCTGACAAATGGCAATCATTTGATGGGTTAATCCTAACCCGTGATAACTTAATGACGAATGTGAAAAACCTACGTGAGTTTTTCCGCAATGACAGCATCGCCAAAGAGCTTGAAAAAACAGATCGTAACCGCTGGGGTATGACACCACAACGCGTTAACGCCTACTACAACAGCTCGTTTAATGAAATCGTTTTCCCAGCGGCAATTCTACAACCGCCATTCTTCGACCCAAATGCAGATCCTGCAGTAAACTACGGCGGTATTGGCGCGGTGATAGGGCACGAAATGGGCCACGGCTTTGACGACCAAGGTTCTAAATCAGATGCCAACGGTATTCAACGTAACTGGTGGACCGATTCAGATCGCGCTGCTTTCGAAGAAAAAGCAGACAAGCTCGCGGCACAGTACAACCAATATGAGCCTATTGAGGGTAACTTTGTGAATGGTCGTAACAGCCTTGGCGAAAACATCGGTGACGTGGGCGGCCTTGCGATGGCTTACCATGCTTATAAACTGAGCCTAAACGGCAAAGAAGCACCTGTGATTGATGGCTTGACTGGAGACCAACGTTTCTTCCTTGCTTGGGCACAAGTATGGAAAGAAAAACGAACTGAGCAAAGCATGCTAAACCAGCTACGCGCAGGTACTCATGCACCGGGGCAATTTAGAGCGCTTGCGCCTCGCAACCATGATGCATGGTACAAAGCGTTTGACGTAAAACCGGGTGACAAACTTTACCTAGCACCTGAAGAGCGCGTGCGTATTTGGTAATAACTTAAATCCCAAAGCATGACCTGCCGTCACTGGTAGGTTGTGCTGCTTTAACGCCGAGCAATACGCTTTTGCTTGGTTAAGTATGCCCCGCATAATCCGCTTAAAAAGCCAAAAATATGACTTGAACTACTCGTCTGTGCCGAAAAATCAAATAATGTCGCTAAAAAGCTAATATTAGCATAGTAAGTCAATACCAGCAGAGCTACAAAACTAACAATGCCAAGCACATCGCGATTGAATAGCGCAGCACCCAGCAGTAAGCCAAAGTAACCCATTACAATGCCTGATGCACCAATGTGATTAGCATGTCCAGCAAACAGCCACACCATTAGTCCTGTAGCAACCATAATAAAAAAAGTTGCTCGCTTAAACCTCGGTAATCGGGCTGCCAAATAGCCGCTAATACTTAAGCCGAGCAAATTACTCAGCAAATGTCCCCAGCTACCATGTATAAAAGGCGCGGTTAACACACCACTCAAATGATGTACATTATGCGGTACAATCCCAAAACGATAGACAGGTAAGCCAAAAATACCACCTAACACCTGTACGAGACACATCACCGCCATCGCGTACAAAACTAACTTAAAATTGGGCGGAAAAACCAGTGCACGTTTACTCATCTTACTTCCATATACAGACAAAAATAGCGCCTTATTAAGCGCTATTTCGAATAGATTTGCAAACTCAGCCCACGTGAACTTTACATACTTAACCTGAGGTTTGGATAAGGAATGTTCCAACTCATTGTTGCTAAAGCACAACTTAGTTTTTTCTTTGTCTAGCCAGCAAGATTTAGGGAAAACAAGGCGAATTTACGCACCAATAGCTGGCTATTGGAAGTGAATTCAACGCAGTTAGCGCTAAAACTGGCTGCTAGAAAGGCATTAATTATCCGCAGCTCAGGTTACTTAGTGTTGTAGTTACGATCCGTCAACTTTCATAAGATTAAGACGCGACCTTTGGGAGAAATGAAATATCCACATGGTATTTGCTCGGGTTTCCTTCTTCAATTAACACTGTTATCTCTTCTCGGTCTATGTGATTGGTTGGATCAAACCATATATTATCACTATTAAAAATATGCAATTGCGATGTTGATGGGTTTCTCCATTGTGCACAAATTTGGTAAGGGTTTTTGCCGTTAAACTCTATTCTACGGTTAACTTCAACACTCTGAAACTTAGCCACCACTGGTGTCCCTTTTTCCTTTAGATACTTCACTTTCTTATTTTTTGACGCGCCAAATAAGATAATTGAAAGTCCAATAAGGAAAAATACAGAGCCTATTCCAGCTAGGATCATAACTCCGCCCCAAAGCGAGAAAGTATCGTTAATTTCAGCTTTTTCGATTGAATCTTCTAGATAAACGACGCTTACAACCTCTCCTATTGAATATCTGTTAGGACCGCCCCCAGTAGAGGACACAAACTCCGCTATTTCGCCATTTTTGGTGCGGAATTTAACGAAAGGAGCATAGGTATCCGAGTCTTCAGACTGGGAACGAATAAGGTCTACCACTGTGCCTTCGGTAATGATTGCACGGTCTAGGAAGTCTTGGGTACTGTTGTACATAAAAAGCGATCCGATTAACAGTGCGGACCCAATCAGAGTGAAAATGTATTTAACTATCACGAGCAACTCCTTTTTGCTGGAATGATTTTATAAATTATATATGCGTAGTATGCATAACGCGTTGTTGGATCAGACTAAACTAGTTCGACCTAGAATGTAGACGTTATTTAAGCGGCGAGAGAAAATTAAGGCGAGCGACTTCACTTGCGTTGATTTACAAGCTATATCGTTACAGCTGCGCTCATTCCCTGACCTAACATCGTATCCTTTATGGCCTATTAGACCGTTTTTCATCATCTATTTCAACTTTCTTGATGCTCAGTTCGATCATACTCGTGAACTTCACTTCGATATCTGTAACTGATCCCGCCATGTTATGCAGCTCGCTAGTAAAATTATGCGGTCTCAAGATAACCCAAAACATTTAGGTTAAAGGGAGCCTGCTTAACACCTGTCACATAGTTCAGGGCTTACTTTTGCGGTCTAAATGTAGCTACTCAACATTGCTGTAATAGCGCGTAACTTAGTGTAATTACCACCTTGAAAAATTAACTATAAAATTACATTTAATTTCTGACTGTATGAGAGTGCTAGCCAGAACTTGTAGCTACTTAATAGCGTTATCTAGATAATTTTCAAAGGAAACTTTATGAAAAAGCGTAATATAATCCCATGTTTCGCAGCTGCCTTATTGATTTCGGCGTGCTCGAGTTCAACAAATAACAGCGATGATAAACCAAAAGACGAAGATGTTAGCGCTAAGGTCAGTCTTTTTTTCGGTGGCAATATTATCACTGTTGCTAGCAAAAAACCCTTCTCTTTAGGAGCAGATGAAAATCCCGCGGTGTTGGTCAAAAATGGTGTGATTACATTCGTCGGTTCAGTCGACGACGCAAAGGAGAAGCTAGCAACAATTAGAAACCATGCTCCAAAAACCAAGATATCTTACTTCAATTTAAATGGCAGAACCTTAATGCCAGGATTCATAGAACCTCATGCCCATTTACAATCAACGGCGCAAATGAGTGGAGTAAAAAATTTAATGCCTTGTCTGCCAGACAAATATCAAGAAAAGCTCTCTAAAGATTACGGCTGGATTTACTATCCGAATAAGAAGGCTTCAAGTGCGAAAGATGGACAGGGGCACTGCTTTATATACCTAGATGAAGCAATAGCAAAAGTAACAACAAGTCCTCCATTTGTAATTGACCATGTTAATAAAGTTGGATGGTACATTGGAAATGGGCTTGATCCGTCACGAATGGTCCAAGAAGAGTATGCCAAGAGGCCTTTCGATCAGCGTATAAACGAAAATCGAGAATTTTTTGCATACCCAATGAAAGCTATTGACGAAATTGACAACCAAAAATTAAAAACGGCACAAAGTAACAAAGCTATATTTATGACTGACCAATCAGGGCATTTAGCGTACGCCAATATGTCTGCATTTGAGCAAGTGGGCTTGTGCAATACAGTGGTCAAAAAAGCACAGATAGACATGATTTCTCAAGCAAAAGTCGATGAGTTTGAAAAAGAGAACCCTGACTTTAAACTCCCCGTCGAGGATTACACATTGACTTGTGAAGGTACAGAACAAGACGTAAAAACCAGTCAGTTTATCGTGAAAACCTTATGCTTCAGCGATGGCGACTTAGATATAGTGAATAATGCTAAGTACAAAGAGATTGACTCGAAAAAGTGGCAGTACTCTGGCCTCATCAAAGAACCAAGTGCGTATATGCTGTTTATTAATTCCATTTTAAGAGCAAAAGGCACTAGTAGCAAAGACATTTCAGCACTCGTACACCATGCACCAAATACGCCCCCTGCAACCAGCTGCCCGCTAGATACAGCGCAACCGGAGCTAGCTAAATATGATAAAGATGAAAATGAAGAGGTTTTGATGAAAATGAAGTACTTGCTCAATACTTCATCGCAACAGGGGGTAACCATGTTAGTAGACGGTGGTTCAACAACAGAAATGAAAGACGATTTCATCAATCTAGTTCTCATGGAGCAACTGCAACCGGCCGCAAGAGTTCGCTCTGTGTACGATTGGCGCAACTATCAAGACGAGGCAACAGCCGCTCGCGCTCAATGTGTGTATGATCCTAAAAACCCCAGTGAATGTGATTATATTCCTTTTGAAAGTAAAGCTTTTAACGGTATGTACTCAGCGCAAGGCATTAAGCTACTCTCAGATGGCTCTACCCAAGGCTGTAGCGCAAATTTAAGTACTGATTACTCTGAAGCAGGACTTTGTGACACGTTTGGCAAGGGTCATGTTGATTATACCAAAAACGAAATTGTCCAAAATCTCTCTAGATTTTTACCCACCTGTGACAGCAGCGTACATCAGCCTTGGTACTTTAATCTTCACGCAAATGGTGATCAAGCTATATCAGATTCACTTAATGCGCTAACTCAAATGGCAGGTGATGCAAAACGTCACACCTCAACATGTAAAGAGAAACAGGTCGCTCAGACGTTTACTGATCTAGCTCACACAATTATTCATTCCACAGTGAATGATATAGATGAAAGTACAAAAGAAAATAAAACAATTTATAAATACCTCAAAGCTCGCGAAACGTTTCCGAATTTGACACCCAGTCATTTAATCGCCCATGTGGCCTACTGGGGAGCATCAATGAGAAATGAATTAGGAGATCTACGAGGCAATAGGATCGACCCTATGGAAGAAGAGCTCGCCGCAGGGATCCCCTTCTCGTTACATAGCGATTTGAGTATCAGCCCGTTATTCCCACTATGGTTTATTGAACAAGCCATGACTCGCCACACTTGGGAATATCCATTCTTAGCATCCAGAGGAAAGTATTTAGGTACAAATACAGATGGAAAAAGTAACTTATCAATACAAGACGCCATAAAGGCCGTCACTATTGTTCCTGCAATGCAACATAACCTCTCCCATAAGCTAGGTTCAATTGAAGTTGGCAAAATAGCTGACTTGATAGTTTTAGATAAAAACTTAATGGATTTTCAAACCACGCCTGAGAGCATCCACTCCATCAATGTGGAATGTGCATTTATAAATGGTGACGAGGTGACATGGGTCGATCTCGAAGATTTAGGCAAAGCTAAAAACCTTACAGACTACACGCCTAAAACCTTAGCTTCTAAATGTCGCAATAGCAGCACATTGAATTAAAAAGGGCTTTACGCTGCCATTCAGTAATCAATAGGGTCAGCCTCACTGACCCTATTCAAAGATTGAGATCCGTAAATTTAAACAAAAAAATAGCGCCTTCAGGCGCTATTTTCGTTGGATTCTAAATTAAAACGGCATTTTGAATGCCTAACGACCATAGGCTGCTTATAAGTGCTGATGTGTTATGAAAGCTGCATCCTTTCATTTTTTTAACAACTTTCATAACTGTTTAGTCACGTTATTTCTAATTTTTTGGTATCTAACTTTTCAATATAGTTGCATAGTTAGCAACTAAGATTCATATCTATCTAACCAGAGAGATTTAAATTTAAACTTCAATCCCGTTCCACTTTTCTATCAAAGAAAGTAGCTCCCCCAAAAATGTATTGAGATCTGTTCTATTTTTTAAAAGCATTTCAGAATCAACCTCCTCTTTAGATAAGCTCGCTATCTTTGTTTTACTATATCCAGAGTCCTTTAATAACCGATTGTTCTTCACTTCGAAAAATCGTTCACGAAAGCTATCTGGCAGGTACGACTCAATCGTATATTCGTGAGTTACCCAACAAGCGCTGTTTGGGTGTAAGTTATATTCTTCAAACACTCTCCTCTTATTATCCTGTGTAAAAACTCTCTCAAGATGATCATAATGATTATCGTTATCTATAATAACGGCTGAGTTCTGGTTTATAGAAAGGAAGTCGATCAGCTCTTCATCTTTTCCAAAATGACTTAGTGTTGACCCCCCATAAAATAAAAACTCAAAGTTAAGCAATTCGAAGTTGTAACTCTCGTCTCTGTTAGCTTTTGCATACGCTCTTAGCCACTCTAACAGATATATTTTATCAGAAGGGCCTTCGACCCATACGACTCCATCAGTTTGTAGATAATCACTTAATTTGTAACCAAGGCCGTCCAGAATTGCTTTCGAAGGCTTTACTTCATCTATGCTGTTAATGCGCGCGTGAAAGAGCTTACCGTTTTCATAATCTAAGTTATTTATAATAACTGGCGAGTGAGTGCCGATGAATAGTTGAATATTTTTAGCCTGGGCAATAGCTTTGATTCTTGAGATTAAAAGTCGTTGCAGGTTTGGGTGTAGATGAACTTCTGGTTCATCTATTGTACAAATGGAGTTAGAGGGTAGACATTGTAAAAACGATGTTATTTCACCGTACTGACGCCAACCAGATGGCATATACTTTTCAGCAACTCTATTAAACATAACAGGGTCGGATAGTAATACTTGGCTAAAATACCCATTTTGATCTCTACCAAAACAATTACTGCCATCCTCTTCTCCAAAACTTGTAACACCATGAAAATATTTATAAGCGTTATTCAATTCAAGCAGGAAGTTTTCATCAAATTTAGCTTTATAGTCTTCAATAACACTTTCTAAGCTAACGACTCTGTTATTGAAGCTAAAAACATTTATGTGATTAACTCCATTCTTAAATAAAGAACGATATATTTTTATTAATCTTTTATTTCTAAAGGAGTCATACGAAACATAGCCGTTCTCACTTAAGTAACTTCCATATATATCAAAGTATAATTCGAATTCCTTTTTCTGTAGCCCTTCAAATATTGGAGAGTAACGATAACGTAATTCGTGTTTTCTATCGTCTATCAATACATTAATATTTAGCTTTATTTTCTCTTGATCTTTTAGGTTATCCTTTGGCAATGAAGCAAGTAGACTGGGTTGAGATAATGCGTTGATAGTATCTAGAATCGTTGACTTCCCAGAACCATTCTCTCCAATTACTATGTTGACTTTTTTAAATTCAATATAGTCTCCAATAGAGCGTTCAAAACCAGCTAATATCTTTCCTTGACAGTTGTCCAAGCCCCTAATATTGGTAAAATAGATCGAATCTATAAACACGCGTCGATTTTTATTTGTCACAGCAGTATTAACCTTATCCCTTTAGATATATTTCTTAAGCCGAACTACCCTTTAAACCCATTCAACATATCAAATACTACCCTTGCAAACTGTGCCGTTTTCGATGGGTCTGACAACAACTGCATCATTTGTTCTTGATGGGCTTCACTACTGCCTAAAATGGCGTCATCAATTGCTTGAGGGAAGTCACCGAGCATTGCTTGCTCACGGGTGTTGTTGGCTATTTGCGTCATTACCGCATCGTTTTCTGTCAGCTTGTCACGTACGGTGAATGCATAGTTGACCATGTCTTTATCAGTGAGGTTGTCGGTAATGAACACCTCATTTAGGCGAGCCAATATGTTAGACATAAACTCTTCTTTCTTGTCTTTCGCCTTTGCACTGCCGACATCACTACTAGGCTCAAGCTTGTATTCGGGAGTGCCTTCTTTAAGCTGAATATCTTGCTGGCGAATTTTAGACAAGCGGTAATGGCTCATGACTACGTTATCAAGGTCGATGTCATCTTCTTCAATCACCTTTTCACGCAATAAAGGGCGTAGGTGTCTTGCATAGAGGCTCAGCTTCTCTAGCTCTTTGTCGTCATAGTCCACTATCTGCGACATAAACTCGTAAAATCGAGTAAAGCTACCTAAATCTTTTTTAAAGATTTCAAGACGGTCTTTCTCTTGCTTACACTCTTTAAAGCTATTCTCAGCATTAGCGATTAGCACCGCATCACCTGTTTTTTTTGTGCGTTCGAACATTTCTTTAGCTTGAATGTAGGCTTCTACCGCTAAGCTATAGCGTTTTTGCCAACGGTCTACCGCAGGCTTACAAATATTACTGATAGCAGCGTTAGATTTGTTCTTAGTAAAGAAGGCTTCACAGAACTGTTCAACTTCATTCCATAAGAATATGCCGCTGGTGCGTAGCTTTTCATATAACTCAAACACCACATCAGGATTTGTTACATCAGCGAGTTCTGCTGTTTGATAGTAAGGTTGAAAGGCATCAAGAATATCTTGAGGCTCATTATAAAAATCGAGCACAAATGTACCGCACTCTGCTTTACCTGGATAAGTACGGTTTAAGCGCGATAGTGTTTGAACACACTCAACACCACCAAGTTTCTTATCAACATACATGGCGCATAGTTTTGGTTGGTCAAACCCTGTTTGAAACTTATTCGCCACCAACATAAGTTGATAGCTATCGGTGTCAAACGCCTTACGCATATCTTGCTTAAGATCTGGGTTCATACTTTTTTCAGTGAACTTTTGATCAAGCAAAGCAATTGCATCAGGGTCATTTTGATTAAATTCAACTTCACCTGAAAACGCCACCAATGCTCGAATAGACTGATATCCGTTTTCTGTTACATATTTATCAAAAGCTAATTTATAGCGCACCGCTTCCTTTCGTGAACTAGTCACCACCATTGCCTTGGCTTGGCCGCCCAATAACCCCATCACGTTGGCTTTAAAGTGCTCAACAATCACCTTCACCTTTTGTGAGATGTTGTATTCATGCAAGCGCACCCATTGGTTTAATTTAACTTTGGCTTTTTTACTATCAACCTCTTTATCCGCCGCTTCAATTTTTTGCGCTAATTGATAGGCAACTTGATAATTGGTGTAGTTTTTTAGTACATCTAAAATAAAACCTTCTTCAATCGCTTGTCGCATTGAATATACATGAAACGCTTTTGGTTTATTCTGCTTAGATGCAGGCAACTCAGGGTTTGGTAAACGACCAAACAGCTCTAGCGTTTTAGCCTTTGGTGTTGCCGTAAACGCATAGTAGTTTAAGTTGGGGCTACCACGACGAGCCGCAATCGTTGCATCCAGAATATCTTCAGAGGTTAACTCTGTGTCATCATCTGCTTCATCAGTCATCAACACTTCTTTTAACTGACGCGCCGTAGAACCACTTTGTGATGAGTGTGCTTCATCGGCAATTACCGCATAGTTACGCTCTTTTAAACTGGTACTGTTTTCAATAGCACGTAATACAAACGGGAAGGTTTGAATGGTGACTATGATAATTGGCTGTGAACTTTCTAATGCTGACGCTAGCTTTTCAGATTTAGAGCCATCACCTTCTTTGTTATTAATGCGGCCAACTACGCCATCGGCATGTTCAAATTGGTAAATAGTATCTTGTAGCTGATCATCAAGAACAGTTCTGTCTGTTACTACGATAACAGAATGGAATTGCTTGTTGCCCTTCGCATCATATAAGGTTGAAAGCTGATGTGCTGTCCAAGCAATCGAGTTTGATTTACCCGACCCAGCACTGTGTTGAATAAGGTACTTATTGCCTGTGCCTTCATCGATGGCAGCACCAATGAGCTTAGTCACTACATTCCATTGGTGATAACGCGGGAATATCAGGGTTTCTTTCTTGGTTTTACGCCCTTCCCAGTCTTCTTTGTCTTCAATCTGTAAATGAATATAGCGGCCAATAATATTGAGCAGGTTATCTGGCGTTAACACCTCATTCCACAGGTAATCTGTGGCATAGCGGTTTTCATCTGCTGGAATATCGTTGCCCGCACCGCCTTCGTTAGTACCTTTGTTAAATGGTAAGAAGAAGGTATCGTCACCTGCTAATTTAGTTGCCATGTACACTTCATATTGGCTTACAGCAAAGTGCACTAAGGCACCGCGTTTAAAGGTTAATAGTGGTTCTGGCTTTTTGGTAGTAGGATCTTTTGGTAAGCGCGTACGTTTATATTGCTTAATAGCATTTTCAACGGCCTGCTTAAATTCAGATTTAAGCTCTAAAGTTGATACGGGCAAACCATTCACAAACAACACCAAATCAATACGCCATGCCTTAGCTTTTTTGCCTGTAACCGTTAAATGTTCTTTTGTGGCGTATGGACTATAAGCTAACTCAGGTACAATACGGCAAATATTTTGCTGATAACGGGCAAGCGTCTCAGGGTTTAAATCATGCTCTGGCTTAAACTGACATAATGAAAAACGCGCATTACGAATTTTTAAACCGTGGCGCAATACCCCCAAAGTGCCATAGGTTCGCGATGCTTGGTCGGTAGCGTTAATATCCGCCTTTTTAAGCTTAGCAACCAATGCTTCTATAAAGTGTCGTTCAGAATCAATCGGGTAAACCTTACAGAACTTTTGCCACTCTTTGGGTTGTGTTTCCTTTACAAAAGCTAATACATCTTGTTCATATAAGGCTGATTCACGATTATAGTGCTCAGGTTGGCCTTGCACCCAACCATTTACCACCATTTGGGTGATAATATCGTTTTGAAAAATTCGTTCTTGGGTTGCGTCATTCATAACTGCTTCTTATTATTCCGTTTCTATCGCTTCAACTGCTTGTTCTTTTTTGTGTGTAAGTTGCAAGCGCTCTCTGCCAACTTTATTTGCTAATTTGTCATACGTTTCTTGTAACGATTCAAAGCGCGCCTTTCTGTCATATAATTCCAATACAAACTGGAACATTTGGAATGCGTATAACAAATCTAACTCTTCAACATTTGAACCGTGCGTACCTTCATTACCCACTAACTTTAATGGCTCAAGGTATGCAGCTTCTTCTGGATGCGTTTTAGCAAGATTTTGTACTTTTCGATTAAGGTTACTGCCTTCAACTTGCATATCGTCACAGAACTTTTCAATTGCTCTGCGCAACTTTGAAGCAGATGATGGCGGATCAAAATGAAAGTGTTTAAATGCATCAAACAGCTCTTCACCAATTACTTTTGGTGTATTACTTGATAATGGAAAAATTGGCACTGTTGGTGAGAAGTTATCAACTTTAATGTGTGGTGTTTTTTCAACATCACTAAAGCCTTTTGCGGGCTTTAATAAAAGTCCCGTTGCTGATACGTGCTGCTTACACTCATTACACTTAAAAAAGGCACTGAATAAAAATGGCGTACCATTGATGGCTGCAACACTGTCTTGATAGACACTATAAACCGCTGCTAACAATGGTAACCAAGTTCCATTTGCTTTTCTTATCGTTTCAATGCTTTTTTGGCTACTTTGCTGCTGCTTTTGCTTTTCCCCTCGGTATTTTCTATTGGCGTCAAGTAACACCTTTTCTGGAGCGACACGGGTTTGTACGCTATCTCGGTCTAATATCAGGGAATGCTTGTTGCAGTGAGGGCAAGGTAATGTCGGGTATTTATCAATTGCAATAAAATCAGAAATTCCCTTCCATAAGTTTAAATCCATTAAGCCACTTCCTCTTCATTAACTTCGAGCTTTTTCCAACTACGTACATCAATTTTGCCTGTGACTGCTGCTGAAATTAAAGCTGTGCGACGTTCTTTTAATAATTGGACTTGTTCATCCGCTTTGGTCATTAAGCTTTCAAACTTAATTAATTTGGAGTCAATGTAATCCGCAATTTCTATTTGTTCATTTTCTGGCGGGAAGGGTGTCACCAACTCTCTGATATCTTCCAAACTTAATTGCACTTTTGTCCCGCCATACCCCGAGCTAAGCAGCTGATCTTTCGCTGAATCAGACAACACAAAGTAAGCCAACCATCGTGATGATTTAACCAGTGAGTTGGGTCGGCATAATGAAACATGTTGGCTAACATAACCACCTTCAACACAGCCATTTGCAACACAAACAGAACCAAGGTCGGCAGTAATTGAAATAAGCAAATCATTTAGTTTTATTTTAGAGCGTTGACCTTCAGCACCAATAGGAGGAGAGACATTTTGAATTGAATCCATCTTAGGTTCGATTGTGTCTCTTGTTAAGTTAGCAATTCTAAAAAATAATTGACCTTCATCAGAATAGTGCTCCGCCCACCCGCGAGAGCCGCTCGTTACAAATTCAAATAAATATTTAGCTTTTTTAATATCCCAGTGCTCAGGCACTTCACCTAACCATTCCACACCAGAATCTTTCATCGGTGCATCTGGGTTCAAGCCTTTAGTTACGGCATGGCTGATCACCGCTTGGCGCTTTTCTTTTAACAACTTAATAAGCTGTTGCTGCTTTTCGATTAGGGTATCGATTTTGGTGGTTTCGTAGTCTAAAAAATTAATAATAGTTTGAATGTCTTTTTCTGCTTTAGGTATCGCTACTTTTATGCCACCAACAGTATCAGTATTTAAATTAAGCTGTGTTCCCATCTTACCCAAACCCTTATATGCTTGCTCACCTGCAAATACGTAATACAAGAATTTATTTGGAATTTTTAGGTCTGGAAAATATACAAAACCATCGTGAATACAGGCTTTTATTTTATTAATACATGGTTTGCCCACCGTACCAGCGATACTCAAGAAAAGTTGATTTGGCTCTAGCTTTACGCTCAATGAACTACCAAGTTCAGACATTTTTTGAGTAGTCTGATAAAGATAGGTGTCTGAAGCAGAAACATCCGCAATGCGAACCCATGCATAATCGCCTTCTTCATCAAAATATTTCGGGTCATCAATCGGCCTAGGGGATGCACCTCTCTTTACAGGGCTAAGATACTTTATTTTTTTTATATCCCAGTCTAGAGGTACTTTTCCTAACCACTCTACTTCAGAGTTTTTATATTCCTGATACTCTTTATACCTGCCCATTATGAATGCACCTCTTGTAGAAGCTTCACGATATCTTTACTAACAACATCTAAATCTTCATCAATCTTTTTTAGAGGTCTAGGCGGAAGGTATTCGTAAAATAGTCCTGTGAATGGAATTTCATAACCAACAACACCTATTTCGCCATCTTTTTCATCACACTTAGTGGCGTTGATCCAAGCATCGGCGACGTGTGATGCCACTTCTTTAGTAAAGTAAGTTTCAACCAACGTTGACGTAGTAACACTCGGATCAAGAGGTACATTTTCGTTATCTCGCAGGTCACCATCTTGTTTGAATGACACCACTTTATTTTGCCACTTTGTTACATTGCCTTGATATTCAAACGCACCATAAAGCTCATCGGCATCCGTTTTTAAGGCTTTATCAACAACGCGTTCTGCATCTGGATTTTTAGTAGTAATAGCATCTAAGAATTGCTTTTTCTCTTTAGCATCAAATTTAACATCTATCGCTTTTAGCGCTTTGTTGTAGTCAATATCAAATTGATTAAAGTCATCAGAGCGATTTCCTTTACCGCCTAAAGTATCGCCTAACTGAACTTGCAGCTTTTGCACTTTTTCCATTAACACTTTTTGGAACAACCAGATTTTGCTATCCAGTACATCTTTGATTTGCTTTTCTTTTAGCTCACTAAACTCAGCTTTAATAAGTGCGCGGATTTCGCTTTCAACCTCACTCAACTGACCATAGATTTCTTCAGTCCATGATGAGCCAAAGTCTTGATAAATACGCTGCATGATTGAGTTGAATGGCTTTGGTGCAAAACGCAATGATTCAATGGCTTCATCAGTTATTTGCGATGAAAGCCTGAGTGGGCGCTCAACCGTAATTCGTCGATATCCAAATTCAAAAGTATTAAAAATTTTACTAGCAAAGGTTTTCGGTGCCTCTGTTTTAGTCGTCGTTGACTGACGACCTCGGTTAGACTTTTCTTCAACAGGTTTATCTAAAGGACGTGCGTCAATCACTTCAAAATCACCAAAAGCACGCGTGATGGTTTTAATATCATCATCGCTCATTAGGTTACGTTTAGAGCCTAGTGATTTGCGCATTTTACCGCATAAATTAGAGCCATCTATTAATTGTACTTTGCCTTTGCGCTCAGCATCTTTTTTATTAGTCAGTACCCAAACATAGGTGGCGATACCTGTGTTGTAGAACATATCGGTTGGCAAGGCAATAATCGCTTCAAGTAAGTCGGCTTCTAGAATATGGCGGCGGATCTCACTCTCGCCACTGCCTGCCCCACCAGTGAAGAGTGGTGAGCCATTTAAGATAATACCAATACGTCCACCATCAATAACGGTATTTTCAACTGATTTTGTGTCACGCATCTTGCTGATTAGGTGCATAAGAAACAGTAACGAGCCGTCGGATACACGCGGAAGACCTGCGCCAAAGCGACCGTCAAAGCCTTTTAGGGTGTGCTCATCTTTGATATCACCTTCTATCTTTTTCCAATCCACACCAAATGGTGGGTTAGATAGCATGTAATCGAATTGCTCTGATGGAAGTTGATCGTTTGATAGCGTATTCCCCAACTTAATACGGCTTACATCTTGCCCTTTGATTAGCATATCGGCTTTACAGATAGCGTATGACTCAGGGTTAAGCTCTTGACCAAAGGCACGCATCACTGCTTTTGGGTTTAGCTCATGCACATATTCCATACCTGATGAAAGGAAGCCGCCTGTACCTGCTGTTGGATCGTATATGGTGCGAATAATACCTTCTTTTGTTAGAGCATCATCGTCTTCCATAAATACCAACGAGGTTGTTAAACGCACGATATCACGCGGAGTAAAGTGCTCCCCTGCGGTTTCGTTAGAGCTTTCAGCAAACTTACGTATTAACTCTTCAAACACTAAACCCATGTCGTGATTTGAAATCGCTTTTGGGCTTAAGTCTGTGGTGGCAAACTTTTTAACCACTTTGTAAAGCAGGTTAGCATCGTCAAGCAGGCCAACAAACTCATCAAACTTAAAGTGTTCAAAAATCTCACGAGCATCTTTTGAGAAACATTGAATGTAGTTTTCAAGGTTGTCTTTAATATCACTTTGGCCCATTTTGCCAAGATTCATTGGTGAGGTATTAAAGAATGACACACCATTTGTCGCTCGAAGAAGCATTTTTTCCTGTGCTTCTTCAGGCAGGTTCATGGCTTTTACTTTTTCAGCCTGTGTAACAACAGCGTCTTTTGATTCCTCTAAAACACACTCAAGACGACGTAGTAGCGTAAAAGGTAAAATAACGCGACCATATTGTGATTGTTTAAAGTCACCGCGAAGTAAGTCAGCTACAGACCAGATAAAAGCAGCGGTTTGAGAGAAGTTTTGTTTAGTCATCTAAGTTATCTTTTAAAAGTTTTTGATCGAAAAATTTGTACGTTTCAACGTTTGGATAAGGACAAACGAAACGTAAATTGTCATCATGTTCATCGCTATAGAAATAAAAACCCATTATTTCACTATCAGGTAAAGTTTCATGCATCACCATCAATGGGAACAATTGAGTAACTCTTACATTTTCCTCTATGGATAATTCCCCATGTGCTAAATACAACATCTCCGAGATCATCGGCTCAGATGTCTTGAGCTGCGCTGTCTTGCTTGGATTAAGTCCTAAACCTTTTAGAACCTCAACTTCATTTAAGAACTCACTTCCATCATATTTGGCTTGTATTGCCTTTATAAGAGTTGTCGTTTCAAAAAACTCTCGAAGCTCAAGCTGCATTGTTTTAATTAAACGTTGAGCGTTCTCTTTTGCTTTTTTAACAGCTGCGGCAGAAGGTAAGCCGCGATGCGCTATATCATTCCTTAATTGTGTGGCTTCACGAAGTAATTCAATTATCTCGCTACCACATATTAAACTTACAACTCCACGATCTGAGCTTATACGTCCCATATGTTCAGAAAGACGATTGTAGCCAAAAGCCATTGTTAAACTTTTAAACTCACCTTTTTTGTTGCAAAAAGTATTCTTAAGCGGCTTTTGTTCTCCAAATACAATTGAAACTAAATACAATCCAAGATATTCAAAGAACTTTATGTATTCCTCACTTCTCTCTCTTTCGTTAAATTTCGATTCAGCAAGTTCCCAGAGTATTGCAAGTGGAGTTGGTAACATTGAAGAAAACTCTTGTTCATATCGACTAGCAACACTTTGATATGGTGATAACTGCTCTTGGGCAGACTGAAAGTCACGGAATATAGAGTTTTTAAGCAAAGAAACTCGGTTCAAAACAGCTTCACACTCTTCCCAAAAGTCTATTAATTTCGACTGATTTCCTATCGTTGGTATTGAAATACGAGTATTTAACCAAGTAGACATAGCTACATTTCTTACTCCTGAAGCTGTGGGCATAAAGTTTCCGTCGAGCCAATCTTTTCCTTCTTCAAGCTTTATAAAAATATTATAAAAATCAGGAAGAAGTTTCTCCTGATAGAAATCAAAACGTGCTGGTTTCAATTTTTTTCGCTGTTCACTCAGTCCGGAAAATTCGTTAGCCATACCGTTGAAGGGTTCAATGATATAGGCCCCTGTATCGCTAAGGCGAACAAGTTCCTTCAGTCGAACTATATTTCCTTGAAGAAGTTTATCTCTTGGGTGAATCTTTTGAAAATATGACTGGAAATTTATTCGGTAACCAACAACGCCTAGCTGTCCATCTATATCGTCTTTTTTGCATGCGTTTAACCATGCATCTTCTGCATGAGGCTTTACATCACTTAAGAAATATTTCTTAGCAAGTTCAAAAGCTGTTAGACCAGATAATAGAGGAACATCTTCAAAATCACGAAGGTCACTGTCTTGCTCAAACTCAACTACTTTCCCCTTGTAGTTGAATAATCCATAAATAGGATTTGCAGGCTCCTTTATTACCTTTTTGATTACAGGTTCGGCATCTTGGCTTTTCCATGTTATCACTTCAAGAAATTGTTTCCTTTCTTTGGGTGAAAGCTTAACACCAGTAATTTCATAAGCTTTTCTGAGGTTCATTTCAAACTGATTAAAATCATTTTCTCTCTCAGTGCCAATCTCTGCTTTTAGCTTTTCAGCTTTTTCCATTAATGTTTTTTGGTTTAGCCAAATTTTCCTATCAAGTAGGTCTTTAATTTGCTTTTCTGTCAGTTCAGGGAAGTCTGATTTTACAAGTATACGGACTTCTTCCTCATAAGATTTTAAATCTCCATATGTTTCCTCAGTCCATTTAGTTTCAAACAAGTCATAAACAGACTTCATCACTGCATCAAATGGCTTAGGTGCAAAGCGTAATGACTCCACATTTTGGTCGGTGATTTGTGCAGATAAACGTAGCGGCCGTTCGATGGTTAAACGGCGATAGCCAAACTGGTAGGTATTGAAAATTTTACTCGCGAAGGGTTTAGGTGTCTCTGTTTTAGTAACAGCTGACTGGTGGCCTCGGTTAGATTTTTCTTGTCCTTGTGAAGCGAGGGGCTTATCTACAGGTCGCGCGTCTATCACTTCAAAATCACCATAGACACGAGTGATGGTTTTTATATCGTCATCACCTATTAAGTTACGTTTAGATCCTAATGACTTACGCATTCTACCGTACAAGTTCGAAGCATCAATAAGTTGCACTTTACCTTTTCGTTTTGCTTCTTTTTTATTGGAAATAACCCAGATGTAAGACGCAATACCCGTGTTATAGTGCATATCTGTTGGCAAAGCGATGATGGCTTCTAGTAAGTCGGCTTCGAGAATATGACGACGGATTTTACTCTCCCCACTTCCTGCTCCACCACTAAACATTGGTGAACCATTTAAGATAATACCAATACGACCACCATCACCGAAATTTCCTTCAATAGAGGTAGTGTCTCGCATCTTACTTATCAGGTGCAATAAGAACAGCAACGAACCGTCTGATGCACGCGGTAGTCCTGCGCCAAAACGCCCATCAAAACCTTTAAAAGTGTGTTCTCCTTTGATTTCGTCTTCAATTTTTTTCCAATGCAAACCAAATGGTGGGTTAGCTAACATATAGTCAAATTGTTCTGATGGTAGTTGGTCATTTGATAAGGTATTGCCCAACTTAATACGGCTAACATCTTGCCCTTTGATCAGCATATCGGCTTTACAGATTGCATATGACTCTGGGTTAAGTTCTTGACCAAAGGCACGTATCATTGCTTTCGGGTTTAGCTCATGCACATATTCCATACCTGATGATAGGAAACCGCCTGTACCTGCTGTTGGATCGTATATGGTGCGGATAATACCTTCTTTGGTTAGAGCATCATCGTCTTCCATAAATACCAACGACGTAGTTAACCGCACGATATCACGCGGGGTAAAGTGCTCCCCTGCGGTTTCGTTTGAGCTTTCGGCAAATCGACGGATTAACTCTTCAAACACCAAACCCATGTCGTGGTTTGAAATAACTTTAGGGCTTAAGTCTGTAGTGGCAAATTTTTTAACCACCTTGTAAAGCAGGCTAGTATCGTCAAGTAGGCCAACAAATTCATCAAACTTAAAATGTTCAAAGATTTCACGGACATCTTTTGAAAAGCACTGAATGTAGTTTTCAAGGTTGTCTTTAATATTACTCTGGCCCATTTTACCAAGGTTCATTGGTGAGGTATTAAAAAATGACAAACCATTTGTCGCTCGTAGTAACATTTTCTCTTGTGCTTCTTGAGGAAGATTCATGGCCTTTACTTTTTCAGCCTGCGCAACAACATCGTCTTTTGACTCTTCTAATGCACACTCAAGGCGACGTAGTAGAGTAAAAGGTAAAATAACGCGACCATATTGAGATTGCTTAAAGTCACCGCGAAGTAAGTCAGCTACTGACCAGATGAAGGCAGCGGTTTGAGAGAAGTTTGTGTTCGTTGTCATTTCAACCTTCCAAAAGTAGTCGCTATCTACAGCACTACTTATCAATGTATTTTAGACTTATGCCCTAATTGGCAGCGGCATAACCCTATAAATCTCTTATTTATCACCAATACACGCTTTGGTGTGCTATGCGCATATTGGGGAAAGGTGTGTTTAGGTAGGGAACATAATTAGGCACGGCTGAACTTAATCTAGTTTGACTTAGCGATACCATTATTTAGTGATGAGTTTGAGATAATTTATATTGCAATCAAACGGTTTATCTATGTCCCTATATCACCCTTTTTTAATTCTATTTTTGCTTTTCTTAAGCGAAGCGCTTGTAGGCGTCTAACGACTACGAAAGTGCTTTCAAAAGCTAGCATTTTTGAGACAATTTGTCAGTAACTTAATGTTAAGACAGGTGATTTTTATGGAGTTATTTAGCTTCTTGTTTAGTTCTTCCGTTTCAGTTTCTAATAGTGAGCCAAGTGTAAATGTAGATGGCTCACCAATGTGTGGCAATGTTGATATCAATGGAAGCCCATATGGAGTGACGTCCACAGACGATGGTATTGATCACAACTCGTGCTTTGATAATGATTTTTCTAGTTCGGATACCTTTGATGATTCAAGTTGTGGCGGGTTTGCTGATTGGTAGGCAAAGCATAATCATAATTTATTTTTTATTTGTAAGATGACTTCAGTAATGCTTGAGTTATGGGACACCTAATGTGTGTCTAAATATGTGTAATAATGATGACAGATACAATTGAGTTTTTTAAACAAAAAAATAGCGCCTGAAGGCGCTATTTTTATGGGATTCTAAATTAGAACGGCATTTTGAAGCCTGGAGGCATTTGCATGCCGCCGGTGACTTCTGACATGCGCTTTTGCGTTTCTTCACCTACGCGACGGACTGCATCGTTTACCGCAGCGGCTAGTAGGTCTTCGATCATGTCTTTATCGTCTTCCATTAGGCTTTCGTCGATTTCTACGCGACGTACGTTGTGGCTACCAAGCATAGTTACTTTAACTAAACCTGCACCTGCTTCACCTGTTACTTCTAGGCTCTTGATCTCTTCTTGGGCTTTTTCCATGCGCTCTTGCATTTGCTGCGCCTGCTTCATGATGTTGCCCATTCCGCCTTTAAACATATTCTGCTCTCTTATACTTCAATTTGGTTTACTGTGATAAAAGATAAGGGCTAACGCCCTTAATTACAATGCCTGAACGCTATTTTCGTCGAGCATTGCGTCAAATTCTTGGACAAATGCGCTGACGAGTGGATCGTCTCGCATCGCCGCTTTAGCTTGGACAAGCCTATGCTCATCTAATTGTTGCTGTACCAAAAACGGCGTGTTGTTTACCGTGTCGATATAGTTAATCTCAAGCGTTATTGGCTGCTCGAATAATGCGCTTAGGCTTTCTGTTAGTTTCTCTCTCAACACTGCGGAGTCTAAGTGCTGTTGACTCGCGTCTACTTGCAATTGTACCTGCGCGCCTTGCTGCGTTATCACGCTGTGTAATGCATACTGGCGAATCCGACCACCTAATTGCATCTTTTCAATCATGTTTGCCCAATCGTCGCTTTGGTGAGCAAACTTAATGTCACTGATTGGACTAACAAAGTTTTCCGGTGCAGGGATCTCCACTTGAATACTTTGTTCGTTATCATCTTGTTTTACCGGTGATAGCTGCTCTAGCAGTTCTGGCGCTAAATTTTCCGTAATAGGTTTATGGCGTTCTTGAAACGCTTCTTTCTTTTGCTTTTTTGGTGCCAAGCGAGGTGCTGCTGGCTGTGCGCGTTGCGGCTCAGGCTTATACTCAGGTGTGCTTACCGTCGTGGCTGGCGCTTGCTCTATTGGCATTGGCGCACTAGGCGCCTCAGACTTTTTTACCTCACCATTGGCTCCCACCAATCGACCCGCTCCAGAGATATTACGATTTTTTAAAATTCGTGCGATTGCTGACTGGGCTTGGTTTTGCTGCTCGGTAACACTTGCTGTAGCAGCAGGTTCTGAAGCGTTTTGGTTTTGCACCTTAGATCGAGGCCAATCCTCTTGGTTTTGCGATGCCATTTGCGCGTATGCAGCATCATCAACTGGCGCACTTTCATGATGATGTGCAGGAACTTGTTCTTGGAACCCCTGCTCTACCGCCTGTGACATGATGCTGTCGTATTGGTTGGCCATCTCCGCCTCAGATGACACAGAGGCAACTGGTGCTTGGCTTTGCGCAGCAGGCGTTGGCGACACTGGCTCATACTGTGTTGTTTGTTGCGTGGTTGATGTCGTTGCTTCTGGTGCATATGTAGGTGTTGCTGTCGGCTGTACCTGAGGTGATGCCGCTACCGTAGCGTTATCTTCCGTTGGCTTTTTTAACAGCGCTCGTAAATCCCCTACTTTGCTTTGCTTTTCAGAAGTCTCTTGGCTCACAGGAGCGCTAGGCACTACACTATGACTTTCTTTTTCGAACGCCATTAAGCGCAGCATGACCATCTCAAACCCAAGTTTAGGCTCGGGTGCCCACTTTAGGTCTTTTTTGCCATTCAACAGCAGTTGATACAACAACTGGCCCTGTTGCGGTGCTAATTGCTCGGCAAATAGCTTGATGTCGTTGTTATCAAAATTTGATAACCGCGCAGCACTAGGCACGAGTTGAGTGAGCTGAATAACATGCAATAACGCAATTAAATCGTCCAGCACACTGACAAAATTACCGTTTTGTAGTGCTATTTTTTCAATCGCATTGAGTAAGGCTTCACCGTCGTGGCATAAAATTGCAGACAGCAAAATGACCGCATGCGCACTATCCATCAGTCCCAGCATAGATTGCACTGCAGGCACCGTTAAATTGCCATTTGTTTGTGCAATAGCCTGATCGGTCAAACTTAGAGCGTCACGCATACTGCCATCAGCGGCTTTCGCTAACGTTTGTAGCGCTACTGGATCAAAGGCAACTTGCTCTAGCGGCAGGATTTTCTCTAGCTGTTCAACTATTTGTCCTTGTGTCATTGCGTTCAGATTGAACTGCAAACAACGAGACAGAATAGTCACAGGCAACTTTTGTGGATCGGTTGTGGCGAGCAAAAATTTTACATGCTCTGGCGGCTCTTCTAAGGTTTTCAGGAGCGCATTAAAACTGTGCTTCGACAGCATATGCACTTCATCGATGAGATAAACCTTGTAGCGACCACGAGTTGGTGCATATTGTACGTTGTCTAAGATTTCTCGCGTGTCTTCAACTTTTGTACGAGAAGCCGCATCAATTTCGATTAAATCGATAAACTTACCAGTTTCAATCTCAGTACAGGCACTACACTGACCACAAGGCGTTGAAGTAACGCCTTGTTCGCAGTTAAGGCTTTTAGCAAAGATCCTAGCAATGGTTGTTTTGCCCACACCACGTGTTCCTGTGAATAAATAGGCATGGTGTAAACGCTTTTCATTGAGTGCGTTGACCAGAGCTTGTTTAACATGCTCTTGCCCCATTAATTCATGGAAGTTTTGCGGACGCCATTTTCGCGCCAGAACCTGATAGCTCATGCTTATTCGCCTTCGAACTCTACAAGTGAAAGGATTGTGATCCCAAGATCGTTGATTTTCTTTTCACCACCAAGCTCAGGCAATGAAATAACAAACGCCGCATCAGTGGCTTCTCCGCCTAAGCGTTTAACCAGTTTGGCTGTTGCTTCAATAGTACCACCTGTTGCAAGTAAATCATCAACAAGTAGCACTTTATCACCTGCTTCAATCGCATCTGAGTGTAATTCAAGCGTATCTTCACCATATTCAAGCTGGTAAGACTGGCTGATCACCTCACGCGGTAATTTACCCGGCTTTCTTACTGGAATAAAAGGAATACCTAACTCATACGCCAATGGTGCACCGAAGATAAAACCACGCGATTCAGTACCGATGATTTTAGTGAAGCCGCCATCTTTATAAGCCGCAACGAACGCATCAATTGTTGCCTTAAACGCAGCTGGATTTGCTAGAAGTGAAGTCACGTCACGGAACATGATCCCAGGTTTTGGGTAATTAGGAACCGTCGCGATACTATTTTTGATCAATGACATATTCTCTGTCGTCATAATTGCTTTGCTTTAAGTTTATTACAAAAGAGTGAGATTATAACAATTTTCTATCCGGTTGAAACCGACTGAGTGACTTTGTGTGTCAGGATGGAGGAAAAGCGACCAATTTAGTGAGTATTTTATACCAATTAGCTTAATTAAGTGATCTATTTTGAGGCGAGAAAATCTTGTCGATAACAAGGCGAAAGTTTTGCGATTTAGTTGTTCTAAATGAGAAATTTTTAACGCAGTTAGCGTCAGATTTGCTCCTTCAAATTGAGCAAGTATTAAGACTAATTGGTATATATCTGTATACAATCGAAAAAGGCTGCATATAGCAGCCTCTAGGTAAATACGTTCAGCTTGACTTATGCAAGCGCTGTTGCCCAGCCTAGAATCGCGTTTAAACAGCCAATTCCAGCGAATACAGCAACAAATGCAAGGAAATACTTTGCATTGAACGGATCTTTAAAGTCACCTTTAGACATAGATACTACCTTTAATTTTACAACTCGCGCAAACTGCCTAGCAGCAGAAAGCATTGACTAGCGCCCTAGTCCGAGTTTAAGCACGACAAAAACAGGCCGTATAATAGTCGATGTTGCCAATAGCTTAAAGGTTTTTTGTTTTGATAATGCCAAGATCCGCGAATTCAGCTAGTGTATGCTGTGCCCCTTGCCGCAGCTGCGCAACGGTAAACTGAGGCACTTGCTCCGCTATAACATCCACAATGTCAGTGAGTTGCATACCATCATTGGCTTCAATCACTGACAACATTAAGGCCGTCATCGGGTTTAGTGCGACAAACTGAACATCGTCCTCTTCGTCTCTATACAATGCAAAGCTAAACGTTTGCCCTACTGTTTTAGTTGGCCTAAAGGTTTCACTGATCTGATGAACCGGATATTGATAATGTGCAACTCTGGCTGTACTTGCCAAGCTAATTTCAACATCTTTAAGTGCTTGTACTTCAATTGATAGCTCATTCTCTGCTTCAATAGTCGTTGCCACATCTAGCTCTAGCCACTCATAATGAGCAAGCTCTAACAAGAATTCAGGATCAACTTCAGTGGGCTCGTATTCTGTTTGTAAAAACTGCAAGAATTCGTTGCTAATCTCTAAAAAGTATGGCGAATGACAATCGTGCTTAACAAAAAACAGCCTAATTAACGCCAACCAATCTGCATTTTTATATAAGCTTTTAAGTACAGGAAACGCACTGCCAACAAAGCCTTCGACATTATTAAAAAACAGCTCTTGGTAGATTCTTAAGCGCCGGGCTTCTATGCCTTCAGGTGCTGGGTGGTTGTCTGGATCTCTAATATGCGCCATAAACTGCTGCTGAGTTTCTACAAAAGACATAGCTATACCTGCTCCAAGCGCTTTGCGTATTTGGCCTGTATTGCTGAAATTTGCCCCGCTTCTGCCAGTAATTCTGCCATAGGAGGAATATTAAAATCACGCTCTAGTAACGTCGGGAATACCCCATGCAGCTCATAAGCTTTTTCTAACAAGTCCCACACCGGCGAAGATACTTCAGCGCCGTGTGTATCAACGAGTAAGTCTTCGGCTTCCACATAATGGCCTGCGATATGGCCGTATACAATACGCTCGGTTGGCATAGCCGCTAAGAATTGTTCAGCATCGTAGCCATGGTTAATAGCGTTGACATATATATTGTTAACATCGAGTAGCAAATCGCAATCGGCTTCGGCTAATACCCCAAGGGTAAATTCCAACTCCGACATTTCTTGTCCAGGAGCGGCATAGTAAGAGACATTTTCTACTGCAATCCGGCGTTCTAGGTGCTCTTGGACGGCTCGGATCCGCTTAGCGGTATGATAGATTGCTTCTTCAGTAAAAGGGATTGGCATCAGATCGTACATATGACCCTCTCCCGAACAATAACTCAGATGCTCACTATAGGTAGCGATATTATGCTGGTTAAAAAATGTTTTGAGTTGGGATAAAAATTCGCGATCAAGCGGTGCAGGTGAACCCAGCGATAACGACAAGCCATGGCAGATAAAGGTATGTTGTTGCGTCAATGCTTGAAATTGCTTTGCAAGCTTACCGCCAAATTTTAGCCAGTTTTCTGGTGCAACCTCATAAAAGTCTACTTGCTTTGGCGGCGCATTGAGCACGTCATCGACCATTTCACGGCGTAAACCAAGTCCTAAGTTGCCTAACTGCACTGCCATATTTCTCTCACTTTAGACATTATTTTGAACTAATCAGAAGCTCGCATGACAGAGGCTTTGCTGTATGCATGGCTTCACTTTGGGATTACCCAATAGCGCCGCTTACCTTAACATAACTAGCTGCGCTATTGGGTCGAATACAATGGTATTCCTATTTAGTGGTTACCACCGCATTTACCTTCGCCGCATTTGCCTTCTTTTTTGCCTTTGGCATCACCACCACATTTACCTTCGCCGCATTTGCCTTCTTTTTTGCCTTTGGCGTCACCACCACATTTACCTTCGCCGCACTTACCTTCTTTTTTGCCTTTGGCGTCGCCACCACATTTGCCTTCGCCGCATTTGCCTTCTTTTTTGCCTTTAGCGTCGCCACCACATTTACCTTCGCCGCATTTGCCTTCTTTTTTGCCTTTGGCGTCGCCACCACATTTACCTTCGCCGCATTTGCCTTCTTTTTTGCCTTTGGCATCGCCACCACATTTACCTTCGCCGCATTTGCCTTCACCAGCGTCTAGTTGATAACCAGCGGTCATTGTTTCAAAACTAAATGGATTCGCATTTGCGTCTGTCGCGGTTAACCCCGCGGTACTCGCAACAACAGCGCTTAAAGTAAGGGCAATCGAGTTCTTTTTAACGGTATTCATAATGTTTGCTCTCTCAGAAATAGTAGATTCAATTAGTAGACCCAAACGTCTAAATATTTATTTCGCTAAACGTTTAAAAATTTTAGTTGCATTCGCTAAGTTGTGGTTTACATCCATTTATAGTCCATCTGTTGCCTTTTTGCTATTTGTGGATAACTAAGGGCGGTTGATGACTTGCAGCAAACAATTAGCTAAAATGTCGCGCTTTTCGATGAGTCATCAGCGACTCATTTTATTTTTGTTGTGTCTGAAGGTTAACACATGAAGCTTATTCTAGCGCCGATGGAAGGTGTAGTTGATTTTAAAATGCGCGAATTGCTCACAGATCTCGGCGGCTTTGATCTTTGTGTGACTGAGTTTATTCGCGTTGTTGATCTCACCTTTCCACGCAGAGTATTCACTAGATACTGCCCTGAACTATTAAATGGTGGCTATACCAGAGCCGGAACACCGGTACGAGTACAGCTTCTAGGTCAGGTTCCCCATGCGCTTGCAGCGAATGCACGAAAGGCCATAAAGCTTGGCTCTCATGGTGTCGATTTGAACTTTGGTTGTCCTGCGAAAACCGTGAATAAAAGCCGCGGCGGCGCGGTTTTACTGAAGGAACCTGAGCAAATCTATCAAATCATCAAAGCGGTTAGAGATGCGGTACCAGAAGAACATCAAGTAAGCGCCAAAATACGCCTTGGCTTTGACGATGATGCCAATAGCACTGAAATTGTCGATGCAGTCCAGCAAGGTGGTGCGTCGAGTTTGGCGATACATGCGCGTACCAAACGAGATGGCTACAAACCGCCAGCGTACTGGGAAAAGATCCCACCTTTACTATCAAGGTTAACCATTCCTGTCGTTGCTAACGGTGAGATTTGGCAAGTTGAAGATGCACTACTCTGCCAAACACGCAGCCAATGCCAAGATTTAATGCTTGGTCGCGGTGCGCTAGCCACCCCAGATCTGGCAGCAAAAATCAAAGCGCATGTTAACGGAACTCATTACACTCCACTCACATGGGAAAACGTGGTCTACCATATCCTCCACTCTTCCATGCATCAAGATGAGAATATGAGTGAAAAGTACTTTTCAGCTAGAACAAAACAGTGGTTAAGTTATTTGAAACGTCAGTATAGCGGCGCACATGTTCTTTTTGATGAAATCAAAACCCTTAAAAGCAAAGATGACGTCATGAAGGTGTTGCAGAAATACGCAATGTCTCCAGACCTTGATTCAAATCATAACAGTGAAGTTTGACTGAAATGATAATGGGGCGTCGGATAGGAGAGCGCCCATGAATGAAAACACACATAACTACGAGCAAAGCTTACAAGCTGAACTCGCTACACTTAGAAGCGACTTTTTAGGAGAGCTAAAAGCTTCACCTAATGAGTTTACTCATAACCTTGCCAATACCTTAGAGCTCAACCCACCCAATAAATGGCTTGATATCGTAATGGAAAAAATAAATCCCGAGCAGTTTCCGCTCTATGATAGGTTGATGAAAGTCGAAGCGGCATTATGCCAAATGGAGATCGGTCAGTTTGGTTATTGCTGTGATTGCGAGCAGACAATAGAGCTTGAGTTGCTAGAACAAGATCCAGCAACTCAACGCTGTCGCAGTTGTAAGACTAAGGCTTTAAGAAATGGGGATATGCAGCAAAAATAGTCGCCGGAAAATAGACTATATTAGCAATCAATTGTTGTGCTTGTTGTTCATTCAGCGCTAGTTTTGAGTTGAGCGCAACAAATGCTTGCTTTTGTGACCACCCTTGATAATGAATTCCTAAATCTACTGCCATTAAAGTCACGATTAGCGCTTTATGCTGCTCTATTGCCTTTGTACACTTTGCTACTGTAGAAGGCACATTAATAAATTCATCACGCCAGTTGAGCCCACTAATTCTTTGGCAATTAGCTGGCAATAACTCTAGTATATAAGGCTGTTGAGTATTAGGCATTGTATTGAGCACAATTGACTTACTCTTTTTCTCATCAATTTTTGATAACATTGCCAAAACTTTATTAGGCGACTCTTGAATAGCTCCGTAAAAATTTAGCTTTGATTGGTACCACTCTTTCCCATTAGGTAACTGATGCAGCCCAAGCATCGCCCTAGATTTATAATCATTTAAATAAGTCAGTAGCGTTGAACGTGATGGTGCGTCAATATTTGAATCTTCAAGTTGCTTTATTATGGCTTCCCGCTCAAACCGATTTAGGCGAATATTACTTTCATCGGCCTCTTTTAGTTTTGTTATTACAAATTTGAGCCACAGATCAAGTTCCTCAACACTCACTCTACTTTCTACGTTTTTAAGTACAGGGATATGACTAGGCCAAGGTAAGTAACGCTCTGGATATCGCTCTTGAATTCTTAAGTAGTCAAGCTCCTTATGCGCCATAACATCTGGTTCATTCAAACTACTTGATAATAAAGCGTGCCGTAACTGTAAATAGCCCTCTGTGAACGGTAAAACAGTAATATCATCCGTAGATGAATGACTTAAACTACTGTTAAGAGAAATTAAAGAAGTTCTGAGTTCCTGATAACTTACGACTGGCTTGTGCTCACTACAAGCGGATAGGAATATAAATGCGACCAAAGTAAGGCTGAACAATAAATGCTTTTTCATAATTTCACATTAAAACTTGAAATCAAAAAAGCCCCTTTCGGGGCTTTTTAATTAGAGGCTAACACCCCTACGTTGTGCTTTTTCTTTAATAAAGCTCGACCAGCTAATTGCAAATCTTCGAGTGCTAGGATCTTCCTTCGCCTTCAAAATTGCTGCATAAGCTTGTTTGAACTTATCTTGATAGTAGTAAGCTTCCGCAAGATCAGCATATGTACTGCCTTTCTTTTTGGTACCAAGCTCTAACGCTTTATTTAGTCTAACTACTGCTGCACTGTACTGCAGATTTTGCAGTAAAAGGCCACCTGCTCTTCCATAAAGTTCTGCGTCATCGTCAAATTTAGCAGCTTCTTCATAGTATTTAGCAGCATCACTGATGTGTTTAGCTTGGTGGTAATAACTTGCAAGCGCTGTCACGTTTTGCTTTGTACGTTCAATTTTGCCATCTTTCATAGCCTTTTCGAACGTTTGAGCTGCACGCCAAGGATCTTCTGTCAAAGAGTATAAGCTTCCAAGAATCTTATAGTCATTCTCTTTTTCAAAGTAACCTTTGCTATACGCCACCTTCATTACAGTCATACCTTTACTGTAATCTTCGGTTTGCAAATAAAAGCCACCTAGTTGTGTCCAAGCTTTCGGGTCTTCAGGGAAAACACGTACTAACTCTTCACCAACCTCTACAGCCTTTTTGAATTGCTTCAATTCAAAGTAAGCTGCAACTTTCATCAGATAATATTGTTTATTTGGCTCTTCTACACCTGCGATAGCTTTATCAGCTGGAGCAATAACATTAGTATACTGCTTTAACTCATAATAAGCTTGCGCGATACGACCGTGTACTTTAGGGTCATTTTCACCCGTAAAGTCCATCCACGCTTCATAGGCTTTGATACCTTCTGAGTACTTTTCAGTACCTAGCAGAAGATCACCAAGCAACTTCATAAGATCGCCTTGATCTTTAAAGTTAAGCGCATCAGGAGCAATAGCTAAACGCGTATACTTAATCGCTTCGCCGTAGTTTTCCTTTTGAGCATAGAGCTGACCTAGGTAACGGTTAACCGTTGCTTTATCGAAATCATCCGAAGGGTCAAGCTCGCGAAGCATTGCAATCGCTTCATCGACTTTTTCTTCGTTATATAATTCGAACGCTTTGGCAACTTTTTTACCTACTCGCTCACCCATGATCTTAGTTTTTGCCGCTTTACGCTTCTCTATTTCTTCATAGTTAGGCGCAGCAGAAACTGACTCTGAGTAAATGCCACCAGTCAATGCAATTAGAAGAGCAAGAGCTGTAAATTTGGGTAAACTTTTCATGCCTGCCTCCTTAATTACCTTGGTTTAGTGTGAAATCAAGCTGGACTGTAATGCCAGGTTGCTTCTGTGGCTTACCATCAACAACTTTAGGACGATATTTCCACTTACGAAGTGCACGCTTCGCTTCACGGTCAAAGATACGCTTTGGTTCGGCATCGATAATTTCAACATCTTCGACTCCACCTAGCTCATTGATTGTGAAAGATAAACGTACCCAACCTTCTTTGCCATCACGAGCGGCTTGAGGTGGATATTTTGGCTCAATTCGAACGATAGGTGTCGCATCACCATCACGGCCAAACTCGCCAGGTCCAGATAAACCACCTGCAGTACCACCTAGGTCAATGCTAGGCATGTTAAAGCCGATGTTACCCGCAGAAGGATCAGCCGTGTCTGGCTGAGGCGGCTGCGGTTTTGGCGGCTGCTTAGGTGGTGGCGGCGGCGGAGGCGGGACACGCTTCCGCTGCTGCACCTTTGATTCAGGCGGATTCGACATAATCTCGACTACGATTTGTTCTTTTTGTACATCTGCCCTATCTGCTCCTCCGGAGATAAGATATGACATGAAAAAGAACAAGCCGAGAGTTACTGCCCCACCTGCTAGAAGTGAAAACAGAAGTCGAATCATTACTGATCTCCAGCTATTGAAATCTTCAGATTGTCGCCAGTCGCTTTAATTTGGTCCATAACCTGAACAACTACGCCGTGTTTCGCGCCTTTATCGGCTTGAATAATAATCACGTCAGTAGGTTGTTCTGCCATTAGACTTTCAAGGTTTGCACTTACACGCTCAACATCAACTTGACGCTTGTCCATCCAAATCTCACCGTTTTCACGGATTGCGATAAAGATGTTCGCATTCTTAGTCTTTTGTGCCTGTGCCGCTTTTGGCTTGTTAACCTCAATACCAGCTTCTTTAACAAAAGAAGTGGTTACAATGAAGAAGATAAGCATGATGAATACGATGTCTAGCATCGGCGTCATATCTACTGCTGCATCTTCCTCTTCACGAAAACGTTGTTTACGTGCCATAGTTCAATCTCTCTCTAGTGATGAGGCAAGCTATCAACTAGCTTTTCTTTAGCCATTTTTGCACGTGCTTCTAAACGCGTACTAAAGAAAACACCTGATAGTGCCGCAACCATTCCAGCCATTGTTGGTATCGTAGCCATTGAAATGCCTGAAGCCATTAATCGTGCGTTACCCGTACCTTGAGTAGCCATCGTTTCGAATACTGTGATCATACCTGTCACCGTACCTAAAAGACCGATTAATGGACACATCGCAACCAATGTTTTGATAATCAACATGCGCTCATCTAATTTTTCAGACGCTTCAGAAATCCAAGCATCGCGGATTCTGTGTGCGTACCAAGACGTAGTATCTTGGCGGGCGTCCCACTTAGCAACGATATCCTTGTGTAGCTTAGGAAACTCGCCTAGTAGGAACCAATAGCGCTCAATCATTAAAACCCACATTAGAAAGAGTGCTATCGCGACCACGTATAATACATCGCCGCCTGTAGCAACAAAATCCCTGATAGATTCCCATATCTCCATCAGGACTAACATTAGGCTTTCTCCTTCTCCGCGTGAGTAGCAACAATACCTGCGCTTTGCTCATCTAGGATGTGTAGAACCGCTTTGCTACGACCGTGTACAACAGCGTGAAGTAGAATTAGAGGTAGAGCTGCAATAAGACCTAGTGCTGTAGTTACTAGCGCTAGAGAGATGTTACCTGCCATGATTTTCGGATCACCAGTACCGTAAAGTGTGATTGATTCGAATGTCATGATCATACCAACAACCGTACCTAGTAGACCTAGTAGTGGCGCGATAGCCGCTAAGATCTTAATGATGTTTACACCCATCTCGATACGTGGAGTTTCACGTAGGATAGCTTCATCAAGCTTAAGCTCTAGGTTTTCAACGTCTTGATCTTTGTTATCATGATAAACTTTCAAGATACGACCAAGTGGGTTGTTTGTGTTAGGGTTATTCGCGTTTTTGATTTGCGCTTTGATTTTACCGCTAACAATGAATAGGTCTAGCATACGAACGATAGCAATCAATGCACCCAAGATAAGTAGTGCTGTAATGATGTAACCAACCGTGTCACCTTGGTGCCAGCGCTCTTCCATCGTTGCACGTTGAGTATTAAGTTGTAGTAATGAACCACGAGTCGGGTCAACTGCAAACATAACGAACTGATTAGCAGGTGCACCGATCAAACGCTCAACACCGCCTAATTCACCACTTGGTTGCTTACCAAGAGGAACAATTTGCTTGTTCTCAGCATCGTAAATAACGTAGCCATCTTTAGTTACAAGGTTGAAGTTACCAACACGTGTTACTTCTTTGACGTTTACATCACCGTTTAGCTCAGCAACTTCAGCTTCAAACTTAGTTACTTTCGCAGACTCAGTCATTTCAGTTTGGAATGCAATCCAAAGGTCTTCAAGTTCACGAGTAGTTGGAAGCTCTTTCGCTTCAGCTAGTGAACGAAGCACTTCAGCACGCCCTGGCTTTTCAGCACTTACTAGTGAAGCTTCGATTGAACCGATAGCGTCAGCAGCTGAACGACGTACAACACCGAACATTTCACCAAGTGTACCTTTGGCATTTTCTAGCTCAACTTCTTTCTCAGCAAGCGTCACTTCGTTCTGTTTGAATTGTTCATTTAAACGCTCACCACGTGCTTTCTCAGCAGCTAGTTCACGCTTAGCTTTGTTCAACAATGCTTGTTTGTCAGCACGGTCGTTTAAAAACTCTTGCTCACGCTGCTTGTTGATTTTGCCTTCAGAGATACGGTTTTGTTTAACCTGCTCTAAAATTTTGTCTAAGGCTTCAGTGTTTGCGTGTGCATTTAGCGCGGCACCAGCAGAAACTGTTAACGCTGCAGCAACAGCAAAACCTTTAAATAGTTTCTTCATCATTAATTACTCCGCGCCAAAGATAGGTAGGTTTACAAGTTCAGGAGCCGCTTGCTTACGTGCAATACGGATCATGCTCTTAACTGGCTTAAGATATTCTTCGCCAAGTTGATCCCACTGCTTAGAGTCATTGTTCCAAACCCAAGCGTGCTTTTGGTCGAACGACTGGGCTACATATGCAATACGGCCAAGACGTGCGAAGTCAACATTGATGTTTTTGCCATTTTGCTCAAGAGAACCTTGGCTCGCAACCATTGTTGTGCTGTAGTCAGTTTCAATAGTGTAAGCTTCAAGAACTTGACGGAACTTCTCAGAAGTCGTTACAGACGAGTTAGTCATGATGCTGCGAAGTTTCTCAACGCGCTCTAGACGTGTTTCTTGATTAAACGGAACGTCCGCTTTGATGAATTGCTCAAGCGTATCGATCATGCGATACATCAAAGGCACAACGTCCTGTTTTGTCTTGTCAATAGTACCAATTTGACGCTCAAGAGACTCAATACCTGCATTTTGATCTGCTACAAGACGTGCAACGTGATCGTTATACACTTTAAGCAGTTCTGCTTCTTCAACCAGACCACGGTATTCCGCGATCATTTCTTGAGACTGACCGTAAAGGTTATCAATCTTTTCTTGAGACTTTTTAGCAGCCGTTTGAGTTTGTTGACCTACTTTTTGTATGTCATTCAAAGGATCTGCAATCACATTGCTGCTTGCAAAAGCTGTCGCGCCTAAAAGCGCCGTAGCTACAAGGCTCTTTCTGATTTTAACAGACATAGTTCCCAACCAATTAAGTAATGTTACTTTTATAATTTTCGCGCTCTCACCAACGTGAGAGCAACCCTGATATCATTTGACAGATATCAACCGTCCAATAATGCTAAATGCAACACGATGTGTCAACTTCACTGTGAAAACATTTTTTGTCAATAAATAAGTAATAATTATATACAAAACAAAAAATTAACATCAAAAACACAGCAAAAGATACACATCCTTTGTAAAACCAACCTTTTGCATACGCCGTTTACAATATTTTACATCAGATTTATTCCAATAAATTGAATAGATATTCCAAATAGAAATTGTGAATAACCTATCAAAACAGCAATATAAGCTAGATTTTTCATTGCACAGAACGCAAATTATTTCATCTTCTGCGAACTAACGCAAAATTTGTTTATCTATCCCAAATCGCTTGATCTATTTTTTCCTGCAGAATTTGAACGAATTCAGCGACGTGTAGACCATCCATTAAGGCATGATGGACTTCAATACAAAATGGCATCGTACCATCTGCTTTATTGTATTTTCCGAACACAAATTTTGGGATGCCGAAGTCATCTCGACTGTGTCTCGCATGACCAAAACTGGAAAAAGATAACCATGGAAGTATAGATACATGCACGCAATTTGGCACCTGACTTTCCGTTAAAAATTGCTCATTGACAAGCGGTCCATTTAGTTGCTCAGTTTTGCTATGAATATTGGCACTAATAAAGCGGTTGAAATCACTTTCAGGTGCAAGCCTTACAAATCTAAAGGTTTCATCCCCTCGCAGAAAAACACTGCTAATTTCTACAGCATCATATTCAACCACCTCTCCTGCCTCTATACGGTAACGAATAGGGGTATAGCTTTGTAATGCCAGTTGTAGTGCGTATAGGCAACTAAGAGAAAACGGAACGGCATTACGTTTACTCATTTCGTAAACTCTTTCCATTTGTAAGCTGACGGTAACGGTGAAGTAAGGTTGGGCAAAATCATTGAAGAACGAAAAGTGTTCTTGGCGAGGCCAAGTATCAAGAGGTATTTTCTTTTTCATACAAAAAAAGGGGCGCATGCCCCTCTCTGGTAATTAAACGGCGATGTTATTATAGACCGTTTTCAATAATCTCTTGAGCTAATTTATCAGCAATTATATGTGTTGAAACTTTCTCATCTTCAGAACGCTTAAAGATTTCGGTTAGCGTGTCGTAGATACCTTCAACGTGTTTAGTTGCTGCTGCCTCATCATAACCTTCAGGTTTTGTTTCATAGTAAACATTGATGATTCCACCAGCATTAATCACATAGTCTGGTGCATATAAAATGCCTTTTTCACGAATGATCTCACCATGACGCGACTCTGCAAGCTGGTTGTTTGCACACCCTGCAATAATCGTGGCTTTGATACGTGGAATAGTGTCGTCATTTACCGTAGCACCTAGTGCACACGGCGCATACACATCAACATCTAAATCATAGATTTCGTCAATACCAACAGCAGTCGCATTGAAATCATTGACCACTCGTTGCACTGACTCTTCGTTGATGTCTGTAACAAATAGCTCTGCACCCGCTTCATGAAGATGCTTACATAAAGTGTAAGCAACTGCACCCAAGCCCTGTACGGCAACTTTGATACCAGCCAAGTCTTGGTGACCATACTTATGTTGGTAAGCTGCTTTAATTCCAAGGAACGTGCCTAACGCAGTAAATGGAGAAGGGTTACCGCTTTTACCTTCAAGACCCATTACGTAGTTAGTTTCTTTATGCATTACCATTACATCACCGGTTGTGATGTTTACATCTTCAGCTGAGTAGTAACTGCCACCTAGACGGTCTAGGTGCTTACCAAACGCTCTGAATAGCGCTTCTGACTTGATAGTCTTAGCATCGCCAATAATGACAGATTTGCCACCACCAAATGGTAAACGTGCAACCGCATTCTTATATGTCATCCCTTTAGACAGACGCAGTACATCATATACTGCATCTTCATCAGAGGCATAATTCCATAGGCGACAACCACCTACCGCTGGACCTAGTTTAGTGTTATGTACCGCGATAATCGCTTTTAGACCTGATGCTTCGTCTGAACAGAATACGACTTGCTCATGGTTATCAAATTCAACTTGGTTAAATACAGCCACTTTCTTCTTCTCCAAAAATTATCTATCCCATACGGGTAAGCTCTTAAGTGTGACTTTGCGTTCAATACCACACTAAGGGCAAATAGCGCTGAAATTGGCAAGACTCTATCACTAACTCTAGCACCATTCCACAAATTGAGATGATATAAACCCAATTCAAAGTAAATACAAATATTTAATTTAACAAAAAAACCATATGAGAAAAAACAAACCATTAAAAAATTAAATAGAGGAATTTTAATTCAAGTTATTGAACTTTTCTGAAGTTACTGTTTACGTAAACGGAAGGTAAACAGTCATTGTAAACATATCCATACAAAAAAGGAGGCGTATAGCCTCCTAAGTAGTACTTCGGCTCCCAACTTAACACTGAAGCCGAATGTTTGAAGTGGAAAGTACCTATTTTGTACTCTCCATCAATGTATAGCTGATTAACTAAGTTTGCTATCTAACTCTTCAATTCGTGCTTTCCAAATTGCTGGGCCTTGGGTATGCGCATTCTCACCATTGCTATCAACAGCAACCGTCACCGGCATGTCCTCTACTTCAAACTCGTAAATAGCTTCCATACCTAAGTCTTCAAACGCTACAACACGTGATTTCTTAATTGCCTTAGCCACCAAGTACGCTGCGCCGCCTACAGCCATAAGGTACACGGCTTTATTTTGTTTGATTGACTCGACAGTTGCTGGACCGCGCTCGGCTTTACCAATCATGCCGATAAGACCCGTTTTCTCTAACATTAGATCAGTAAACTTATCCATACGTGTAGATGTGGTAGGACCTGCAGGTCCCACCACTTCATCGCCAACAGCATCCACTGGACCCACGTAATAGATGAACTTATTAGTAAAATCGACACCTTCTGGCAAGCCTTGACCAGAATTCATCATTTCTTGCAGACGTTTATGCGCTGCATCTCGACCAGTTAAGATCTTGCCTGAAAGCAACACCGTTTCACCCATTTTCCATTCTTGGATATCTGCTTTGGTCAAAGTATCTAGATTGACGCGACGCGTATCTTCACCCACTTCCCAAGTCACTTCTGGCCAATCTTCGAGCTTTGGTGCTTTTAGATCTGCAGGACCTGAACCATCTAGTGTGAAATGTACGTGGCGTGTAGCCGCACAGTTAGGGATCATTACCACTGGCTTAGACGCTGCGTGTGTTGGTGCTGTTTTGATTTTAACGTCAACAACGGTTGTTAAACCACCAAGGCCTTGTGCGCCAATGCCTAGCTTATTTGCACGTTCAAAAATTTCTAGACGCAGCTTTTCTTCTGCAGTTTCGGCGCCACGTTCCATTAGCTCATGGATATCAACCGGATCCATTAAAGATTCTTTTGCCAATACAGCCGCTTTTTCTGCTGTACCACCGATACCTATACCTAGCATACCGGGAGGACACCAACCAGCGCCCATTGTCGGTAATGTTTTTTCTACCCATTCAGCAACATCATCTGATGGGTTTAGCATCACCATTTTAGTTTTGTTTTCAGAGCCGCCACCCTTCGCTGCAATCATCACTTCAACTTCAGCACCAGGTACTAAGTCAATGTGTACTACCGAAGGCGTATTGTCTTTGGTGTTTTTACGGCTACCAGCCGGATCGGCAACGATTGATGCACGTAGTGGGTTATCTGGATTCATGTAGGCACGACGAGTTCCCTCATCTACCATTTGTTGTACCGTCAAGTCTGTTTTATCCCACTTAACGTCCATACCGACTTTAACAAAGCAGGTGACGATCCCTGTGTCTTGACACAGCGGACGCTTACCTTCTGCTGACATACGTGAGTTAATTAAGATCTGTGCAATTGCATCTTTCGCGGCCTTACTTTCTTCTTTTTCGTAGGCTTTTTCTAATGCTTGGACAAAATCAAGTGGGTGGTAAAATGAGATATATTGAAGCGCATCTTCAATGCTATCAATAAAGTCTTGCTGACGGATTGTACTCATGACGGTTCCTCAATTTTCGACGGTATTTTTTGGTATTGAAACTTTCGCTGGCAATTGTTGTTATTCAGCGTTAGAAAGTCAATTTCAATACCTTAAACTATGGAATAGCAGGTAACTATGATAACCTCCCCGCCCGTTTGGGGCTAGCTTTGCAGGTCAAGTAAATGATAAACGAGCGAATAAACTGTACGAAATTAGACATTAGGCACAATGCACTAGAATTATTTGAACACTTTGCAAACGAATCTCAGGCTATCCTGTTAGATTCCAGCGATTCTAATCACATCAATAGCCGCTACGATATCATTGCGCTTGCACCAATTAATTTACTTGAAGCTAAAGACGGAAATGTATTTTTAGACGGCCAGCTGCAGAGTAGTTCTATTTTCACTATGATGAAAGATAAGCTTGCCCAGTTTAGTAATTGCAGTGCTCCCCATGATTTACCTTTTAATGGCGGTTGGCTTGGTTATTTTGGCTATGATCTCGGCCGTTATATTGAACACATACCACATTGTGCAGAACATGATATTAAGCTACCCGACGCCTGTGTTGGCTTGTATCCAGACGCGTTAATTCATGACAAAGTACTCAAAGCTTGGTTTTATGTGTCACAACCTAATACACAAAGGCTAGAAATGTATTTGCAGCGGCTCAAAGACGCCTCAGCGTTCGAGCCATTTAGACTGACGTCACAGTGGCAGTCAAACATGAGTAGAACACAATACGAGCAAAATTTTGAGCGCATTCAATCTTATTTGCTAAGTGGCGACTGCTATCAAATAAACCTAGCACAACGATTCAGTGCGAGCTTTTCCGGCGCGCCGTGGTTAGCGTATAAAAAGCTTCGAAACCACAACCAAGCACCTTTCTCAGCATTTTTTAACTTGGGCGATAGTGCCATTGTTTCCGTGTCACCAGAGCGCTTCATCCAAGTTAAAGACAATATTGTAGAAACTAAGCCGATTAAGGGCACCTTGCCAAGGTTACCAAATACTGACGCCGATAAAGCGCAAGCTGAAAAACTGCGAAACAGCAGCAAAGACCGAGCCGAGAATGTCATGATAGTAGACCTACTACGTAATGACTTGGGTAAGGTAGCGGAGCCAGGTTCCGTCGCAGTTCCATCACTCTTCGCAATCGAGAGCTTTCCTGCTGTTCACCATCTAGTCAGCACGGTAACGTCTAAACTAGCAGAGGGTAAATGTGCTGTTGATCAACTCGAAGCCGCCTTCCCTGGTGGCTCCATAACAGGTGCACCTAAGATCCGCGCCATGGAGATCATCGAAGAGCTAGAGCCACACAGACGCAGCGTTTATTGCGGCTCAGTCGGTTACCTCAGCGCCTGTGGTAATATGGATACCTCTATCACTATCAGAACCCTAGTTTGTCATCAAAATAAGATACATTGCTGGGCAGGTGGTGGTATAGTCAAAGACTCTCAAGTGCAGTTGGAATTTGAAGAGACTTACCACAAAGTGAATAAAATCCTCCCGGTATTAAATGAAGATTGATCAGGTTATATCGCAATTTATGTTGGCACCCATCATGGCGCAAACACCAACCGCACTGCATACTCTAAAGCAAAGTGCGGTGCTTATTCCTATTGTTGATGTAAATGCTCGTGCGCACCTGTTGTTTTGCAAACGCAGCAGCGAATTACCGAGCCACCCGAGTCAAATTTGCTTTCCTGGCGGCAAAGTCGAACAACAAGATAGTAATATTATCAACACAGCACTGCGTGAAACCGAAGAAGAGATAGGTCTTACAATCTCTGAGTCTCAAGTACTGGGCATATTACCATTTATGCAAACGCTCACCGGATACCAAATCACCCCCGTTGTTGCTTCTGTACAACAAGATGCAACTTGGGTGAATCAAAGCGACGAAGTGCAACACACATTTACGGTGTCATTAAAGCAATTAAGCACGGCCAAGAATTGGCGAACCTTCCATTTTACCCATAAAGGCAAACCAGTTTCACTCGACGGATTTATGACACCGCACGGTTTACTGTGGGGTGCAACGGCAAAAATCGTCAAACAGTTCACCGCCCTATTTTAGCCCTTAACTGGTAAGACCTTTTTTAAAATCCACCTCCACCTTGCAGATCAGAGACCTTTCTATCATGCTTACTGCAAAATCTGGCATATACTTTTGCCGATTATGGGTTACTTCCCTAAGTAGACACGTTATGATGGCGTCCGTTTTAAAGGCAATGTGAGTAAAATTTATGATCAGTGCATTCGATATGTTTAGTATCGGTATTGGCCCTTCTTCCTCTCATACAGTGGGACCAATGCGTGCTTCTAGGTTATTCGTACAAGACCTTCAGGCACAAGGCATCGTTGATGATATCACTTCGGTGAAAGTGGAACTGTTCGGTTCTTTAGGCCAAACAGGTATTGGCCACGGCTCTGGTAAGGCTGTTATTTTGGGACTTGCAGGTTACGATCCTGAGACCATAGATGCAGATCTAGTACCAGAGATCTTAGAAACCATCGAAAATGAACAGGTTATCTATCTCGACAAGCAACATAAAGTAAAATTTCCTAAGCAAGGCGCGATTGTTTTTCACCGTCGAAAAACGCTGCCTAAGCACTCCAATGCAATGGAAATTAAAGCATATAAAGGCGAAGAGCTTGCTCATAGCCAAATTTACTATTCGATTGGTGGTGGCTTTATCGTTACCGATCAGAACTTTGAAGCTGAAAAGCAAGCTGCGCTAGATATCAGAACAGAAAACCCAGCACCTTACCCATTCAATTCAGCCGCCGAGCTACTGGAAATGTGTAAAGAGTCTGGGCTTAGTGTGTCTTCGTTAATGATGGCCAACGAGAAAACGCTACGTAAAGAATCTGAAATCAAAGAAACGCTATTCCACATCTGGCAAGTAATGAAAGCTTGTATTGAACGTGGTATGAAAACCGAAGGTATTTTACCGGGCGGTTTAAAAGTTCGTCGTCGTGCACCTAGCCTGTATTTAAAACTCAGTGTAGAAACGCACCAAGATCCGCTTCGCGCAATGGATTGGGTGGATTTGTTTGCACTGGCAGTCAATGAAGAAAATGCAGCAGGCGGCCGCGTAGTGACCGCACCAACCAATGGTGCAGCAGGTATTCTTCCAGCGGTGTTAATGTACTATCACACTTTTATCAAAGAAGTGGATATAGAGATTGCCACACGTTATCTACTTACCGCAGCGGCAATTGGGATCTTATATAAGAAGAATGCTTCTATTTCTGGCGCTGAAGTTGGATGCCAAGGTGAAGTAGGTGTTGCATGCTCAATGGCTGCTGGCGCTCTAACTGAAATAATGGGTGGTAACGTCATACACGTTGAGAACGCCGCCGAGATTGGTATGGAGCATAACTTGGGTCTAACCTGCGACCCTGTCGGTGGGCTTGTGCAAGTTCCGTGTATTGAGCGTAATGCGATGGGTTCTATTAAAGCCATTAACGCATCTCGCCTTGCTTTGCGCGGTACGGGCGATCAAAAAGTGTCACTAGATAAAGTGATTAAAACGATGCTTGATACCGGTAACGATATGAAAACCAAGTATAAAGAAACCGCGCGCGGTGGATTGGCAGTAAATATTATTGAGTGCTAACTGACAATTGTCAGTTCACTTTATAGATGACTTAATGGCATCATGATGGTAAATCATGATGCCATTTTTTATGGTGTATACAGATTAACTTACTGATTTTAGTTTACTCTTTATAAGCATGAATAATTAACTTTAGACCAGAGTAAGCGGCAAAATAGCGCATTGTGGTCAAAACCTTTATATAGCTACTGCCTGTTACAACAATAGAGTTTTTACGGTGACAGCACTTAACCATCTTGCTAACGCAAAAGTATCTATTGTCATTTTAGTAGAGGCTAGAAGCAGTAACCATGGAATGATTTTCACAAGATCCATGATAAATAAGCATTATCAGAAATTCAGGCTATTTACATCCATACGGTAATAGATGGATAAAATACGACTAAGCTAAATATCAACATCAATTATCAACAAAAAGGAGTAAATTGATTATGTCCGGCACTACGATGGTTTTTTTAATTGTACTCATTAGCGTGGGTGGAGGCATACTCAGCGAAATGTATAAACGACGTTTAGAATACAAAAAGTTAGATTCGCAAAGCCAAAAAGAACGAGACCAGTTGCACGCAGAGCTTAACGCTTTGAAATCAAGAGTTGTCATTCTTGAGCAGATTGTTACTGACGAAGGTTATCAAGTTAAAAAGGATATTAACAGTTTATAATAGCCACCCACCAAAGATTACAAACAGGTTAAATACTCCTCTAACCTGTTTGTTTTTTCAACAGCCACCACCCCTGTTTACATTTGTTTTCAAATATCCTAACCACATGATAATATAGATAAAATATATTTTCCGTTTACAAAATGGTTACAACGAAATCAATTATAAAATTGCTAACATAAATTTACTTGAGTACATTTGTTGCCGTAAAGATCACGAAGGTAAATAACATGAATAACAATAAATTCAAATATACTGCTTTATCTGCAGCGATAGTATTAGCACTATCTGCTTGTGGTGGTAGTGATAACAATAAGAACAGCTCAGCTCAAGAAGTAGATCAAGCCCCTCAAGCCGGCGTTACTCAATTAGAGAATGTTAAGCATTGGCAAACAACTTCAGGTCCAATTCAAGCCTCTGATGCTGATGGCGATAACCTATCAATTACAATATTTGATGGTGAAACTGAGATCACTCCAGAAAACAATGTTTATACTCTTTCACATGGTATTTTGACACTAAAAGGTATCAACACGTTTGACTACCTGTCAGTGACAGGCGAAGCGGCAACAATTAACTTCACAGTTACAGCAAACAGTAAATCTGCTAGTGGTAGCATCGAGATCCCAGCAGCCATTACAGATCCCCTAGCCAGCCAACAATGGCACTTAAACAACACCGGTCAGAAAGCATATGCACTAAGTGACGAAATGAAACAAGGTCTCGTCGACTTATATGTAGGCCGTGGAATAATGACAGAAGAAGAAGCCCAACAATATTGGGATAAAGAATTCGAAGAAGCAGAAACAAACATCTTAGTCGCTGGCGAAGATATGAATGTAAAAAATGCATTCGCTCAAGGTGTTACTGGTCAAGGCGTTACTGCGGTAGTAGTAGATTCGGGACTTGAAATTCGACACGAAGATTTAGCACCTAATGTGCTTCCGAATCGATCATTAAACCTTTTAAACGGCGCTTTGGACAAAACAGATCCAACAAGTACGGCAACCAATGGCGACCATGGTACTAGCGTAGCTGGCCTTATCGCCTCAAAAGGCTGGAATGGCTTAGGCGGCCGAGGTGTTTCACCCGATACAGGCCTCATTGGAATGAACTTATTGGCAAGCGGCGAAAAAACGCCGAAGCAAGAGCTATTAGTTCATGGTTTTCCTGGTTCAGGTATCACTGCAAGCGAATCTATTTCTGTGTTTAACCGCAGTTATGGCCTTACTTACCCAGTTCAATTTAGCTATTCAGAACTCGACGAAGCCATTGAGTCTTATCCAAACAGAAAGCTTCGCTCGGGTAAAGGAGCGACCAACGTAAAATCAAGCGGTAATAGCTTCGTGAGTGAGGACTTAGAAGGGTCATTCTGTGAAGATAATGGTGCAAATGACCTTGGGTTAACTTGTTACAATAGTAACAGTGAAAGTAGCCAAGGCCATCCATACTACTTTTCTATTGGCGCTGTTAACTCAAATGGTAAACACACAAGCTATTCAAGCGCTGGTTCTAACCTATTAGCTGCAGCCCCAGCCGGTGAATATGGCCGTTGGGCTCCAGCAATGGTTACAACCGACCCGATGACATGTTTGAGCGGTAGCTCAGGCTACACTGGTCGCACGATAGCTGGTTGGACTGGCGCTTATGGTGAAGAGTTTGCCGCAAGCCAGTATCCATTCGATTACCCTGGTCATCCTGAAAACCCTAATTGTAATTATCGTTCTTCTATGAACGGAACTTCTTCGGCAGCTCCAAATGCATCTGGTGTGATATCTTTAATCCTTTCAGCCAACAACGAACTAACTTGGAGGGATGTGCGACACATCATTGCATCAACTAGTACCAAGAATGATGCTGAAAATGCCTCTGTAACGGTACCTGTAGGTGATAACGAATTCGTTGCACATGACGGTTGGGTTGAGAATGCGGCTGGTTATAGCCATAATAACCTTTACGGATTTGGACGTGTCGATGCTGGCGAGGCTGTGAAAATGGCTAAGTCATACTCGAACGATTTAGGCGAAGAAGTAATCACTGATTGGACCGGCGCAGGCTCAGTAGTAGCAGAAGAATCACTTGAAATGCCAATCCCTGATAATAGCTTGGTTGGTGCGACATACAAAGTCACAATTGAAGATGATATCAAAGTTGAAGCAGCTCAGTTTAAACTAGACGTATTCAACGATGAATTCGGTATGGGAATGCAAAGTGGTGAAGATGTCCTTCAGTCTACTGCGGGATCCGATTTAGCGATTGAAGTTATCTCTCCAAGTGGAACTAGAAGTGTTTTACTGTCATCTCGACAAGCGTTGATACGCCCTGCATATGACCTTAGTGGAGCCGGCTTCCAGAACGGTTATATCCTGAAAAATGGGGTATTTTTATCAAATAGCTTCTATGGCGAATCAGCCAAGGGGGAATGGACAATTCGCGTGCTAGACGTTTCTGACAAATCATTTGCAACAGCTAGCACAGGCGATATTGTCTATAATGGTTACGTAAACAACTCTACACCATCAAAATTGATGGGTGCAGCTGTACGTATCTTTGGTCACCAGTCTGCTGAGTAATAGGAGTGTATATTATGAACAAGTTAAAAATCGCAGCACTAATTACGGGTTCACTATTCTTGACTCAAGCAGAAGCTAATGACAACTTGACTCCAAAAATGGAGAAGGTCAACAAAGTGGCAAGTTTTGAACAACCTGACTTTGGCGCTTATAAAATCATGTCTGATCATGCATTAGTTCCTGCAGCAATTGCAGATCCCAATGCTATTGTTAGCAAAAAAGGTAATAAAGCTTTGGTTAAGTCAACTTCGGTCAGCAAGTTGTTCACTAAAGGTTCTTTAGTAAAAAATATTTTTAATGGTGAAATTGCTCCTGTATCTGGCAATATTAACCTTCTATTGAAAGACGGTGCGTCTGCAAGCAATTTAGCAAGTGAATTCGGCGTTGCTGTTGAAAATACATATGACGGTGGCAGAATTGCTGTTGTTAGTGTAAATAGCAATCAAGATTTACTTGGTAAACTTGCCGAGCTGAAGCAATCGGGAAAGGTAGTTGAAGCTAAAATTGAAGTGTTAGGTACTTTATACACATCTAGATAACTTCACTGTTAAACACAGACTTTCTAAAGCCTCATGTCGAATGGGGCTTTTTTTGCACTCCGAAAGCCAACACCTCTGACGACATTACTTTCTACTTGGCCTCAAATTTGGCTAGATAAACGTGACCACCATATTTTGCATATCTCTTGCCTCCTCTTCTAGTTGGTTCATCCTGAAACCAATTTAATTTATTGAATTACATAAAGATCTAAACAATCTTACTATCCTAAAATTGCAGCTTTTTTGAACCTGATAACCAAAACGTTGTAATTTGAATGTAAAAAAGAAACCAAAACCATACATACAAACACCATAAAACCACCTGTTTCAAAGCAAGTTCATTGATATCATTTCACCGCGTCATAAACTCGTGAAGTCGTCCAAACTCATTGATTGATTGCGAATATAAGTTGAATTTAAACAGCACTATGGTGATAAAGGTGCTGGCACAATGCTTATTCACTAGCTCGCAGGTCTCGAATATCTTAAACAAATCTAAAAACTGTCTGACGAAAACACAGTAGCCATATGATGCGAAAATCCGTCTGGTAATACCTTTGTGGTGTGTAATTCTTTATCCAATAATGGAAAATATCACTGATTTGCGACTCTACAGCTGTTTTGTAGATAAGGCTCATCGAGGGTACTTAGCAGCGTATTATGATGTATGTATTGCAGGGCAAAAGCATGGAGCGACACCGAGTATAAAAAAGCTCAAGCGATGCAATGCAATGCAATGCAATAGAGCTAATCATCGGGCATATGAAATAGAATAGTCACTTGGGTCTTAACCGCTTAAAAGGAGAGCAAGATGATGGACTTAACGTAGTGCTTTGCAGGTGTAGACCAAAACTGCCGTCCTAGCCCGACTGTGGCTTTTTATACTTGGACCTTATATCAGTTATTAGTGGCACGAAGCGGCTTTGTAAAGTTAGACTATCGATAAAGGATAATGCTCAGTCTAGACTGATTTGGTTCGGCCAGTCCGAGCATCAAACGTCAATATTCAGCATGAAGTTAGCCAACTGACCCACAATATTTAAGCGAGTAAATATTGTGGGTTATCAGTGAACTCTGTTATCGAATGTTCTTTTAACCGACTAACCATTTCGCCATAAAGACGATAACAGGTAAGGTAACAAGCGTTCTTAAAATAAATATTAGGAATAGCTCCCACAAGTTCACTGGGATCTTGCTGCCAAGCAACAACGCGCCAACTTCTGACATATAAATTAACTGGGTAACACTCATTGCAGCAACGATAAACCTCGTGGTATCACTTTCAATAGAGCCTGCAGCGAGGATTGACGGAATAAACATATCAGCAAAGCCGACAACGATTGTCTGTGCTGCTTTTTCGGCTTCTGCCACATTGAGTAGCTCGAGGTAAGGAACGAAAGGTGTACCTAAATATTGAAATACAGGGGTGTATTCTGCGATGATCAGGGCAAAAGTACCAACTGCCATAACCACGGGAAGTACAGCAAATACCATATCTAACGCATTATGCAGGCCTTCTTCTAATGTACCCTTAAGCCCGGGTGCCGTTTTAGCCTTAGCAAGTGCAATATCCAAAGAATGACCTAACAGGCCTTTTCCTTCTGGTACCGCTTCTGAATCCTGATTGTGATCACTACCATCTACATAGATATCCTTTTTGAACCTTAGCGGTGGTAAACGCGGCACTATGATCGCTGCCACAAAGCCAGCCGCACATACGGTGAGGTAAAAAGGAGCAAACAGGTGTTCGAGTTTAACTTGACCAATCACAACTAAACAGAAAGTAATGGAAACCGCAGAGAATGTGGTGCCGATGATAGCCGCTTCCCGTTGTGTATAGTGCTTATCCTCATATTGGCGAGCAGTCATCAAGATACCTACGCTACCGTCGCCAAGCCAAGAAGCAACACAGTTTACCGCGCTACGACCAGGCACACCGAATAGCGGGCGCATCACTTTGGTTAAGAGTGTACCAACCATCTCAAGTAGACCAAAGTTAAGTAGTAATGGCAGTAACAAGCCAGCAAGAATAAAGACAGAAAAGAGTACAGGTAACAAGTCATTTAGCACTAATGCTCCTGTGTTTTCTGAATGGATTGCTTCTGGACCAACACCATTGAAGGTAAGCACAATAAACACCATGCCAACTAGTCGGGTTATCAACCAAACCCAGCTAACGTCAAATAAGTGCTTTATTATGGTTATTTTTAATAGCGCTTGGGGTCTTAGGAGCTTCATCACCAAACTCATGATCCCGGTAATACATACTATTGCGACAATCATGTCTTTAATAAAAGGAGCGACTTGCGCTTGTAACCACTTCGCCATAACAGCGATTGGGATAGTCATTGCTTCCCCCACCGCCACTGGCGTCATAAATAAAAAGATACCAATCAATGACGGTACGATAAACGCAAACCACGTTTGTAAGGTGGAGCGTGGTGTCATAGTGCTCTCTGTCATTTTTTACTTCCACAAAAACAAAGAAAAGAGCCGAAGCTCTTTTCGTTTTTAAATTATTATATTTATTAGATTGTTAGACCTTTTTGCCTAAGCAAAGTGATCAAGGCTTGATGCAGGTTATTCATGGTGTTTGCATCAAGTACGTTACCTTCGCTATCCTTCCAGGTAATTGAAGTACGCGTATCCTGCGCTTGAGCGATCTTTATCGTGTAATCTCCATTGTCAATTGGCAACACAACCGCTTCTTCACCCCAAATAGAGTCCCAAACGCTGCTTTCAGGCGCTTCATAACGGACCAAAACTTCCTGCTTTTCTCGATCGACACGAACAACCGTAAAGTTACTTCTTTCTAGGAAGTTTGAGAAGCGATCAAGCACCGCTTCTTGACCTTTTTCAGTCAGTAGCGCCGAATCACCATTCTTGTCAAACCCAAGTTCAAGTGCCAGCACACCTTGGCGCTTACGCATTTCAACTTGCAGTAGACGATATTGATAGTCAAATTCTGAAACTACTTCGTTCAGTGCCCGAACTTCGAGGTGGTTTTTCTGAAGCGTAGTTAACTCACCATCGCCTTGATAATCTACTAATTCCGCTCGGATTGACGCCGTACGCTGATGTTCTTTTTGCTCGACAGTAAACTTAAACTTTTGCTTAGATGGCTCTGCCGCTTCTTCCCAAAACCAGCCGTCTTTAGGCTTAATCAGTGAATACCAAGTTGTCGTCACCGAGCCTTGCGCCTTGTTATCGCTTTCAAGTCCGGCATTATGCATCGCCACAACGCCATCCACAGCACGCCAAATAAATGCCGGTAAATCTTCTATACCGTCATTTTTATCAAAAAAGATCCTTGCAGCTTCTTCGCCCTGCTCTACCCAACTGCCTTGCGCAACTGTTAATACCTGTTGCGGTGCACGGTAACTTACCGGTTCAGCTGTATTTTCATATTGGCCGACAGGCATTGCAAATTCTGGGTCTCGATAAGGCTGAGCTAAGCCCTCAGGGGCTTTCACCGGTGCATTTGCACGATAATTTCTTTCATGATGTGCATCATTTGTAAAAATACTACAGCCGCTTAGACTCACGGCAATTCCAAGAACCAGTGATTTTGGGATCCAATACTGCACTCATTTACTCCTTAGCAAACCCTATTATTATTCGAATCAAAGTTATGATTTAGGATTGCCGAATTGGTTCACACAAAGTTGCCAAAAATTGACAATCTTTGAATTAATAACGCTATGGTATCAAGTATTCCACGTACTATACTGGGAACACACATCCTATAGCCAAAATTTTGCCTTATGTTACTTGTCATACATTAGAAAAACAAGCAACCATGCCGCGCAACCCTAATTCTATTTTTTATTACAACGCGCTAGCGCTAAAACTCAGATATGGTAGTATTTCGCGTTAACTATTAACCTTGAGCGCATTACGTGAAATCAGAGGTTCCAAAATGACCATGCATGCAAACCATCAACTTGTCTTAACCGCAATAGGAGAAGACAGATCTGGTATTGTTGGCGAATTGACCCAGCTTGTGAGTGACTGCAACTGTAATATTATCGACAGTCGTATCGCAATATTGGGAAATGAATTTACCTTTATTATGTTACTCGCCGGTGACATGGCGTCTATTAGTCGTGTAGAACATACCTTACCAGCAAAAGGGATGGAACTCGGTCTCTTAACCATGATGAAACGCACGTCGAGCCATCAGCAAGGCGAATACAGTGCAGGTTATACTTTGGAATATGAAGGACTAGATACTCCCGGTACACTAAGCAAAGTAACGCGCTATTTTGCAGCACAAGGAGTGAATATTTGTTCACTGAAGTCAGATACCTTTGAGCAAGAAGACGAGCTACATATGCGCTGCGAGCTTGAGTTTAATATTCCAGTGGATGTGGATATTGATAACTTTAAAGTTCAGTTCGAAGATCTTTCTCACTCCTTAAACGTAGACTATATATTTAGACGCATTCGCTAAGGATTTACTATGAATACTTTAAAAGTTGGTGATCAAGCGCCACTATTTTCACTGCAAAACCAAAACGACGAGACCGTTGAACTTGCTACTTTATTAAAGTCTCACCAAGTTTTAGTCTATTTTTATCCTAAAGCATTGACCCCGGGCTGTACGGTTCAGGCCGAAAATCTACGCGACCACAAAGCTGAACTGGCTGAATTAAACACCGTAGCCGTTGGCATTAGTCCAGATCCTGTGAAAAAGTTAAAGAACTTTGAAAACAAAAAAGAACTCAACTTTGACTTACTTTCGGATGAAGACCACGCGGTAGCCGATAAGTTTGGTGTGTGGGGACTAAAGAAATTTATGGGCAAAGAATATGATGGCATTCATCGCCTATCTTTCTTAGTCGGTCAAGACGGTACCATCAAGCACGTGTTCAATAAGTTTAAAACCAAAGATCACCATGAAGTCGTTATTAACCACTTAAAAGAGCAAGCTTAAAGTGACTCCTTAAACCGTATTTACGTATATTTAAGAAATAAAAAACGGAGCAAATACTCCGTTTTTTTATTCACTTCAACCGACTTTAATCAAGCGCTTTTTCTACTTTATCAAATAGCGTCGTGATCTCTTTACTTGGCTCCTTGGTCAGTAAGCTGACAGCAAAGATAGCGATTGTCGCAACAATGAATCCAGGAACAATTTCATATAATGTCGCGCTAAGCGGCTCACCATTATAAGTAAACGGACCATAGATCCATACCAACACAGTCACTGCGCCAGATACCATACCAGCAAGCGCGCCAGCAAAGTTCATGCGAGACCAGAATAAGCTTATCAGCACCAGTGGGCCAAATGCGGCACCAAAACCAGCCCAAGCATTACTTACAAGATCTAGAATCGAGCTATCTCTGTCGTACGCAAGATAAATAGCAGCAAGCGCTACAACCAACACACTAGTACGACCAACAAGTACCAGCTCTTTATCCGAAGCATCCTTATTCAAGAATATTTTATAAAAGTCTTCAGTTAACGAACTTGAACTCACTAACAATTGCGAAGAAATAGTACTCATAATTGCGGCAAGAATAGCTGCCAGTAAAAAACCTGCAATCAATGGGTGGAACAATAACTGAGATAAAATCAAGAAAATGGTCTCGGCATCATCCACAACAATCCCATGTTCATGTGCGTAAGCTGCACCAAACAAACCTGTGCCCACAGCACCGAGAGCTGCAACTATCATCCAGCTCATCCCTATACGACGCGCTGTCGGCATGTCTTTCACACTTCGAACAGACATAAAGCGCACGATAATATGAGGTTGACCAAAGTAGCCAAGACCCCAAGACATTGCCGAGATAATACCAATTGCACCGGCCGAGCCAACCCAAGTTAACATCGTTGGGTTTAAGTCATTTAGTGTTTGAGATAGCGGATTATCGAGCAGTGAGAAGGTAACTAAAGGCACTAAAATCAAAGCGATAAACATAATACAACCTTGCACAAAGTCTGTCAGGCTCACCGCTAAAAAGCCGCCAAATAAAGTATAAAGCACAACAACGCCAGTGGTGATGTATAAACCACTCTCATAGCTCATGCCAAATGAACTTTCAAACAGCTTACCACCAGCAACCACACCAGAGGAGGTATATAGGGTGAAGAAAACAATGATCACTAACGCTGAGACTATTCTTAGCGCGTTTCCTTTATCTTCAAAACGATTTGCAAAATAGTCAGGAATGGTTATCGCATCATTTGCATACTCTGTGTAAACACGCAGGCGTGGTGCAACCAATAAATAGTTAAGCCAAGCACCAATCACAAGACCTATTGCAATCCATGTACTGCTAAAACCATACAGGAACATAGCGCCCGGCAGACCCATTAAGATCCAACCACTCATGTCGGATGCGCCCGCTGAAAGCGCCGCTACACTTGGTGGTAAGCTACGACCGCCCAACATGTAGCCTGACACATCACTGGTCGACTTTTTATATGCGTATAACCCAATTCCCAACATCGCAATAAAATACAGTGCGAGAGAGATTATCGTACCTATCTCCAAATTAGCCTCCTAATTGTTAGTTGGGCTCTTCTCCAAATGTGAGCTTTTTCTATCACTTAATTATTCGATTTCTAACTCACTTTGAATAAAAGCCAAAAACATAAAGAACCCACTATAACATGCACAAACCATACACCCAACCACCTGCGACCATTGATCAAAACAGTATTTTATTCGTACCTAATTCAACTGGTTAATTATCATTCAGTCTATGTTCTGTATTTACCCATATTCTGTAAACTCAATTTCCCAGCGTGACCTGATTGCACTTTTACCTTATATTAAAGCCAATAGCATTTTGTTTGGACGGTAGTATCTATGTACTTTTACGCGGCTCGTCAGCCAATTTTTGATGTCCAAAGGGAATTGATTGGCTACGAACTTTTATTTCGTGATGGCCTAAATAATGTATTTCCCGAAATTGACGGTGATGAAGCAACAAGTCGCTTGGTTGAAGGCAGCCAGTTTACCTTTGGTCTTGATGACCTCACAAATCAACGCCCTGCTTACATTAACTTCACTCTAGAGACGCTGGCAAAAGGCTATGTGCAAATGTTGGCGCCTGAACAAGTCGTCGTAGAAATATTAGAAACGGTACAACCGGGGAAACGACTCTTAGCGTGTGTAAAAGAGCTTAAAGAGCAAGGCTATACGCTTGCACTTGACGATTACCATCACCAAAATGTGTGGCGCCATTTTTTTCCCTATATTGACCAGATAAAAGTCGATTTGTTGGCAACTAACCTAGAGCAAATCCATGCCATTAAAGCCGCGATACAGGATTTCCCTAACATTGATTTAGTGGCAGAAAAAGTAGAAACCTACGAACAGTTTGAGCTCGCCAAGTCGCTTGGATTCAAATATTTTCAAGGCTTCTTTTTTGCCAAACCCGAAATGGTCAAAACCAAAGCGTTGGCTCCTTCGGAATTAGCCATGGCTGAATTGCTTTATGAGACTTCAAGCGTTGAGCCCGATCTTGCTAGGATCACACAGGTCTTTGAGCGTGATGTAAACCTAAGCTACAAACTTCTTCGTTATGCAAATAGTGCTGTATTTAAACGCCGAGCAGAAATATCAACGATTAAACAAGCCTTGGTCGTACTCGGTAGTGAAGAGCTTAAGCGTCTGATCTCATTATTATTTGCTTCACAGCTTAATACTGAAAAGCCCAAAGAGCTGCTTTCACTTTCATTATTGCGCGCACATTTTATGGAAGCAATAGCAACCAAGGCCAATAAGATCTCCGATACTGGGAGCACATTTTTGGTTGGCATGATGTCACTGATGGACGCCATTCTCGATGACGATATGGCAAGCTTATTGACGAAATTACCCTTATCTCAAGAAATTAAATCAACCTTACTGAAGAAACCGAGTGCTTTTGGTATTTATCTAGATCTTGCGGAATCGATGGAAAAGGGTGACTGGGATAGCGTTGAAACCATGTCAAAATCTCTTGGCGTAACCAGCCAAAATATCGCCGAACTATATCAAAAGTCGCAAGTTTGGAGCGACACTCAAATAAAAGCGATAGAGTAACCTGTCAAAGGATGCGACAATCTGTCGCATCCCGCTAAACACCTGATAGCGATAAAATAAGTGCACTTAAACAACTTCAAAGTGAACTTATGAAACGCACCCTACTCTCTCTTGCTATTGTTTCCTTATCTCCCATCACCCAGGCTGATGAAATCGAAAAAATCGTTGTTATTGCACCGATGCAAACACCAATTACGCTAACAACGGATACCAAAGCAGTACGCCAACCACTACCAGCACAAGATGGCGCGGATTTACTCTCTTCAATTGCGGGGTTCTCACTCATTAAAAAAGGCGGCGCAAGTGCTGACCCTGTGTTTCGTGGCATGGCAGGCTCTAGAATTGCCATTATCGCCAATAATGGGCAAACGCTTGGTGGTTGCGGTAGCCGCATGGACCCGCCTACAGCATATATTACGCCACAATCCTACGACACCTTAAAAGTCATCAAAGGCCCACAAACCGTGTTGTATGGTCCAGGCAACAGTGCTGCGACTGTGGTGTTTGAACGTGAAAATGAACGCCTAGCTAAATCTGAAGTGATTGGCTTTACCAATGCGGTGCTTTCGAGCCAAGGCCGCCACAGTGTTAACAGTGATATCAAGGCTGGTAATGAACGCGGATACGCTCGGATCGCAGCAAATTACAGTGATGCAGATGATTATGAAGATGGTAATGGCACCAAAGTTCACTCAGCGTATGAGCGCTGGAATATAGACACAGAGTTTGCCTATACCCCAAGCGATGACGCCTTTTACTCTATCACTTACGGGGTAAGCGATGGTGAAGTTGCCTATGCCGACCGCATGATGGATGGCAGCCTCTTCGACCGAGAAAATATCGGCCTGAATATCAAATTATCTTCCCTTTCATCACTGATTGAAGAGTTAACATTCAACGCATACTATAACTACGTTGACCACATCATGGACAATCATAGCTTACGTCCTTTTGTTGCTAACATGATGATGAAAACCCCAACCTCCTCCAACCCTGACCGTAAAACTTATGGCGCAAAGCTTACGTTGACTTCTGAAATCAATACCCAACATACTTTTATTTACGGTGTCGATTATCAAGCAAATGAGCACCGCAATCGAGTCAGCCGAGATCAATTCAACAATCCGGTAGAAACGATACCACGCCAAATAGATGCTGAATTTAGACAACTCGGTGTATTTGCCGAGTTCGAGTATCAATTGAGTCAAACCAGCCAATGGGTTAGCGGATTGCGCATTGATGATTGGCAAAGTGAAGATCATCGCACCATGATAAGCGCAATGATGTCGATGAAACCAAACCCAACCGCCCTACAAACAAGAGACGATACGTTATTCAGCGGATTTAGCCGCTATCAAGCACAATCTAAAAACAGTAGCTATTTTGTCGGCTTCGGCGTTACAGAGCGCTTTCCCGATTACTGGGAAGTAGTCGGTGGTAGCCGAGGAAGTGAAACGTCTATTTCTGCCTTTAATGTCGATACTGAAAAAACCGTGCAATTAGATGCTGGATTGGTAAAGCAGTTCAAAGACATTAACGTCAACTTCTCAGTGTTCTATAACCAAATTGACGACTATTTATTAATCGACAATATGTTTGAAAAGATGAATATGATGTCAAAAGTGACCAGAAATATTGACGCGGAAACCTTCGGTTTTGAGGGTGAAGTAATGTGGCAAGCGAGCAAAGCGCTGCAACTCACCGGTAGTATCAACTACGTAAAGGGTAATAACCTTACTGACAATCTCGCATTGGCTCAGCAACCGCCCCTACAACTGCGTATTGCAAGCAATTACCAATTAAGCGATAAGTGGCAACTAGGCGGATTGGTAAGATTAGTACAACATCAGCACAGAGTGGCGATTGGACAAGGGAATATTGCAGGGCAGGACGTCACTACGACGGCTGGGTTTGGCACGCTTTCACTCAATACCAATTATCAATATAGCGATGCAATACAGCTCAGCGCTGGTGTAGACAATGTGCTCGATAAAACCTATGCCGAGCATTTAAGCCGCTCCGGCGCCGCGGTAAGTGGCTTTGACCAAATTGATCGAGTCAATGAGCCGGGAAGGACGCTTTGGGCAAATCTCAACTGGCGCTTTTAACCATATACTCAGATAACCAAAAGGTCGGCGATTGCCGACCTTATTTTTACAAGTTCTCTAAAAAGTTCTCGTCAAAACCATCCGGCTCTTCTTCCATTGGCGGGTTGCCATCGAATAGCTCGTACAATTGACGTTGATAATATACATCCTTTAAGAAGGTGTATGGATCAAGCGACTCATTTAGCAGCTTTTCTTGTGACATCAAAGCCGCTCTTGCTTCAACCGCACGCAGCGCGAACACTAATACTGTTTGTGGCGTAGTGAGTGCAATTTCTGGCAAGACAAAGTTATCGACTACATCACCCGTTAAGTTTCTCGCGGTCGTAGGTCCCATACCAGGGATCATAATATACGCACCATCGCCAACGCCCCAAACCCCCAAGGTTTGGCCAAAATCTTCGTCTTTAAGCTCAAGGCCAAGTGTTTTCGCAACATCAAACAAGCCAAAAATACCGACCGTAGAATTAACTAAAAAGCGAGCAACATTGATTGCCATATGATCAGGCTTACCCTGTAGTGCTGCGTTTACTGCATCGGTCGGTGCGGCGATGTTGGTGGTGAAATTAACCACACTACTGCGTACAGGAGCGGGAGTCACCGCGACATACCCTTTAGCAACTGGCCGTAAAATATAGGCATCCAACACATCCATATTGAAGTCATAGAGTGGGCGGTTAAGTGATTGAAATGGATCTCGTGGATCCTTTTTCTCTTCGGGTACTTGCGCACAACCAACAATGGTCAACGCAAGTAAGCCTGTGAGCACAGCTTTAAGCATTTATTTCCCTGTATTTGTTAAGACACGACTAATCTCGACATTGAGCTGATTTTCGCCTTGTTGAAGTTCAATTACGCTTGAAACACCCTCAAGTTCTCCTTCTGAAGGCATAACTGAACCATCATTAGAAACACGAGCAGTGACCGTAACTTGAGAAAATTTCGACAAGGTTAATTCAGGCATCATTGCCATACTATCATCTAGGTTTACCGTCATTGGCAAGTTAAAGTTTGTAATTTTGGCCACCGCCAATGGCATGGCGGGACCTTCAGCTGCCTTTGCAAAAACGAACAAGGTACTGTCCTTTGGAATCTTGTTCTGTAACTCTGCCGAAATGGTTACGGTAGCGACAATATTGGCTTTGGCAGCAACTGACTCATCTGTTTGTTGACCTAACTTTTGTTCGATTTCAGCAATCCGTCCTGCGATCATCTCATAACGCGGATCATCTTTGGTTAATTGTGACAACAAGACTTCAAAAGCGGCTTTTGACTCTTTCCAATCTTGACGTTCATAGGCAATTAACGCCAGCAAGCTTATCGCATCAATATTCGTTGGATCATTCTTGAGCACTTTTGACAACATTCTGGCCGCGCGATTCATACTTGGCTCTGAGCCCTCTATCAATAATGCTTGGCTATAATTCACCAGAACATTATTGTTATTTGGTTGCATCACGAGTGCTTTATCAAATGCCTGCATCGCCATCTCAAAGTCACTAAGTGACATTGCAACACGACCAAGTAACATCCATGCAACTGCATCATCGCCAGCGGTTGCTAGTTTAGTTCTTAGCCCCAGTGCAAATGCTTGTAGCTCGTTGGCATTAAGCGGCTCTCCAGATTGCATTACTGCACGCTCACCATACTCAGGTAACTTTTCAACGGCTTCATGCCAGCTCGCTATTTGCCTGTGGCTACCTGTGTAGTAATAAAAGACACCTGTCACCAGCACCATAAATGCAATACCCGTCAGCGCCAACACACGGTTGTCACCACGACTCGTCAATGATTGTTCAGGCGATAACTCATTCAATAAGCGACGCTTGAGTTCAACCACAGATTCATTATAACTGTCTTTTTCGATACGCTGATTAGCAAGCTCTTCTTTTAACTCTTCCAAACGCTGATGGAAAATATCGATACGCTCGGCATTTGCATCATGATCAACCGTGATGCGTCTTTCCTTTTTAATAAACGGAAAAACTACAAAGAGACCGGCAAATACGCCCAGCAGAAGAAACAAAAACCACATTTGGGTTAAATCTGTCGAGAATTCGCTCACTGCTCACGCTCCTGACGTTGATATTGATTAATGAGCTCAGTCAGCTTTTGTTCGTCCGCTGCATTCCAATCTTGCTTTTTCGCAGCGCGTTTTTGACGAAATACAATAAAGCCGAAGCCTAAAATAATGATTGCCACTGGCAGTACCCAAAGTACGATCGTTGCAGGCGTAACAGGTGGTTGATAATGAACGAAATAGCCATAGCGGTCGATCATATAATCAATGACCTCTTGCTTAGACTGACCTTCATTAACCAAAGCGATGACTTTATCACGCAGATCTTTGGCTACGACGGCATCTGAATCTGCAATGTTTTGGTTCTGGCATTTCGGGCAGCGTAGCTCATGAGTCAGCTCTCGGAAAGTTTGCTCACGTTCAGCTGTAGCAAAGTTATATTTGTCTTCCGTTGCTTGTGCCGCTGCGGTAATCATCATTAAAAGCAAAACAATTACATATTTCATTGCGTTAACTCCTGATAGATTGCCGCAAACTTAGTGCGCCACACGCGTTCATTGATGTCGCCAGTATGATGCAACAAAATCTTACCTTGCTTATCTACCAAAAAAGTCTCTGGCGCGCCTGAAACACCTAGATCCAGTGCTAATGTACGCTCCAAATCAAGAATGTTAAATTGGTATGGGTTACCAGCACGACTCAACATGTTATTGACATCTTGTCTTAGAGCATTGATATCAAACTGGTCGCCAAAATCAGGGTCATAAGCCTGCTCGTAATACAGACCTATTATTTTCACGCCACGCTCCCTAAGCTCAGTTAAATAACCCAGCTCAGCGATACACGTTGGGCACCAAGTGCCCCATACGTTCATCAAGTAGACTTCACCCTTAAGCGAGTCGGCTGTCCAGGATTTATCACTATCCATTAGATCGGGTAATGAAAACTCAGGCATAGTGTGTCCTAAACGGCCGGTCTGGATCTCTCTAGGATTACCAAATAGTCCTTGGTACAAAAACACACACAGGAAAATAAATATCAAAAAAGGCACTAAACCTAATAACTTGCGGTTCATGTTAAGCCTCCACTTGGGATGATTTTTTCACGCGGCTGCGGTAGCGTTTATCCGCAAGCACAATGAAGCCGGCAAAAGAGATAAGTAGCCCACCTAGCCACATCCAGCGTACGTATGGTTTGTGATAGATCCTAAGCGACCACGCGCCTGCAGAAAGCGGCTCGCCGAGTGCTAGATATAAATCACGGAAGAAACCATCATCAATAGCGGCTTCGGTCATAAACTGCATCCCTACATCATAACGGCGTTTTTCCGCGTGTAGTTCTACAACTTTTTTACCATTTTTGAATACTGTCACTACGCCTGCATGACCACCGTAGTTCGGGCCTCGAATTTCTTTTACGCCATCAAAGCGATATTCGTACTCGTTTAGCATCGCCGTTTCACCCGGTTTCATGCTCACAGAGCGCTCAACTGAGTATGCTGAAGTTAACGTCACCGACGCAATAACAAAGGCAATACCAACGTGCCCGAGTACCATCGCCCAATAGCTCAACCCTAGCTTTTTAAAGCCGATCGCAACACTTGGGTGAACAGTCACTTTATTAAATAAGTCAGCAGCAGTAGCCACACTTATCCACACAGCTAAAGCTGTCGCAACAAATGTCAGAGGTGCCACCACTTCATAGCTCGAATACAGCCACGTCGCTGTAAGTACTAAACTCACCGCAATCAATACAGCCCACTTTTTAACTAGTGGCGGCATCTTATTTTGTTTCCAGCGCAGCATAGGTGCTAAACCTAGCAAAATCGCGAATGGCACGATTAATATCGCAAACATTTGGTTAAAGAAAGGCACGCCAATAGAAATAGAGCCTAAGCCCAGCTCTTTGTGGATCATAGGCAATAACGTGCCTAACAATACAATCAAGGTCGCAACCACTAAGAAGATATTGTTGATCCACAGCGCCACTTCACGCGAAATGAATTGATAGCGTCCCTCACTATATACTTGAGCAACGCGCATTGCGTAAAGCGCTAAGCTGCCACCCACAACCACAGCCAAGAATGACAGGATATATAAACCACGGTCAGGATCGGTTGCAAACGCATGCACCGAAACGATAATGCCTGAGCGAACGATAAAGGTACCAAGTAAACATAAACTAAACGCGGTGATAGCAAGTAGTACTGTCCAAGACTTAAACACACCACGCTTTTCTGTTACTGCGAGTGAATGCAATAAAGCGGTTGCAACAAGCCAAGGCATCAGTGAAGCGTTTTCAACTGGATCCCAGAACCACCAACCGCCCCAGCCAAGCTCTGAGTACGCCCACCAACTACCAATTGTAATGCCAAGAGTAAGAAAGCCCCATGCGGCCATTGTCCAAGGACGAGACCATTTAGCCCAAGTGTTATCAAGTTTACCGGTTAAAAGCGCAGCAATTGCAAAAGAGAAAGACACTGATAAGCCAACATAACCCATATAAAGGAGTGGCGGGTGAATGATCATTCCAGGGTCTTGCAATAATGGATTTAAATCACGCCCTTCAACAGGGAAGTAAGGAAGCAAACGCTCAAACGGGCTCGACATCCACAGGGTATAGAGCATAAAGCCCACACCTAAAAAGCCAAGTACGCCTAACACACGCGCTCGCAAAACCCACGGTAGCGACTTTGACATCACTGCAACCAGCATGGTCCACATGGATTGCATTACCAACCACAGTAAAATTGCGCCTTCGTGTCCACCCCACGTTGAGGTGATTTTATAATACCAAGGCAAAGTACTGCTCGAATGATGTGCCACATACGCAACCGTAAAGTCATCCATTAACGTGATGTAGATCAGTACCATAAATGAGAACACCACAAGAATACACTGACCAACGGCCAGTGAAGGAGCGGCTTTCATCAGCCTCAAATTACCCGTATAAGCCCCCCACAATGGGAAAATACACAGTAATAAGCTCAATGCCATCGCCAGAACTAAAGCGAAGTAACCTATTTCTGGGACCATCTTAGTTCTCGCTGTTTAAATTATATTTTGGCTTTTCGTGCTTAATGCCTTTCACGGCTTCCGCCACTTCTGATGGCATATACTCTTCATCATGCTTGGCAAGTACTTCAAACGCTTCAACTACATTAGACTCAACTAATGTCCCTTGTGCTACGATACCTTGGCCTTCACGGAATAGATCAGGAAGAATGCCTTTATAACGAATAGTAACCATAGGACCGGTGTCGATAAGTTTAAATGACACATCTAAGGACGTTTCATCACGCACCACTGACCCTGGTACAACCATACCGCCAATGCGCAGTTTCTGGCCAATTTGCGGTATTTCTTTTAACTCACCTTTACCTTCAACAAGCTCGCTCGGCGTGTAAAACAAATTAATATTTTCTTGTAGTGCGTAAAGCGTAAGCCCGACCGCTGCGCCAATACCAAAGATAACAGCAACAACGGTGAATAATCTCTTTTTGCGTCTAGGATTCATGCTTGCGACTCCTCTTTTGCTTTTTTAATGCGTGCTTCTCTTGCCATTTGCGCTTTAACTGCTTGCTTTAGCGCCTTACCATCCAAGATAGAGCCGACTAAAATACCAGCCAGTATTAATGCACATGAGCCGAATGAGAGCCAAACATAAAAGCCATAGCCACCCATGGCTAAAAATTCACTGAAGGATTCAAACTGCATGATTAACCCCTATTCACTAATTCGCGGACCCAAGGACGGTGTTGCTCGCTTCGTAAAATTTCATTTTTCAAACGAATTAGCGTAACCACGCCAAGCACACCAGCAAACGCCACTATGTTGATCAACAAAGGCCACAACATGGAAGGATCAATCGCTGACGTATCAAATTTGGTGATAGTTGACCCCTGATGCAGCGTATTCCACCACTCTACCGAGAAATGAATAATAGGCAGATTAACGACCCCGACAATGGCAAGAATACAGGCAGCTCTACCACCTGATTTTTTATCTTCAAAGGCGTGATATAGAGACAAAACACCAAAATACAAAAACAGTAGGATAAGCTCTGACGTCAATCTTGCATCCCAGACCCACCAAGCGCCCCACATAGGTTTACCCCAAGCCGCACCGGTGATTAACGCAATCGCGGTCATTGCCGCACCAATAGGAGCAATGGCAATAACCGCCAGTTCAGCATTACGAATTTGCCATACCAAGGCAACAATAGCCGCAATAGCCATAGAAGAGTATGCACCCATCGACCAGATAGCCGACGGCACATGAATAAAGATAATACGATAGCTGTCTTTTTGTTGGTAGTCGGCTGGCGCATAGGCTAACCCCCAAACCCATCCAACAATTAAGCCCACTACCGCAATCACGGCAAAGTAAGGAAGCAAGGTGTTACACAGTTGGTAAGCACGCTCCGCTTTGGCATAAGGATGTAACCACTTCCACATTTTAACTTACACTCACTCTTAAAGCTGACGATATGGCAATTGGTGCGGCAACAATTGCGACGGCAAGCATCGCACCAAGGATTGCAAGCTGACCACCATACGCTAAAGACATGCTACTGGTATCTATGGCGGACGTTGCAAAAATCAATACGGGGATATAAAGCGGAAGGACGAGTAAACTCATTAAAATGCCACCCTTTTGCAATGCAACGGTGAGTCCTGCGCCAATAGCCCCAATAAAACTTAATAACGGTGTACCTATCAGTAAGGTCAATACAGTCGCATTGAGAGACTGCGACTCGAGATTCATTAACAGCGCGAACAAGGGCGCAAGCACCACCATTGGCAAACCACTGACTGTCCAATGCGCTGCTACTTTTGCTAATACTGATAGCGATAAAGGATAAGGTGAAGCAATCAATTGCTCTAATGAGCCGTCGTTGTAATCGTCCCTAAATAATTTATCTAGACCTAACATAGTCGATAAAAGCGCCGCTACCCAAATAATACCCGGAGCCATTCTGGTAAGCAGCGCAGGTTCGGGCCCAATTGCTAACGGAAATAAGGTGATCACGATTAAGAAAAACAACAAAGGATTGACTATCTCAGCTCGCTGTCTAAAGGCCAAGGTCACATCTTTGGCATAAACCGATTTAAAAGCTAACCAATAAGAATGTTGAGTCTGCATTACAAACGGTACTCCAACGCCAAGGTTTGTAACTGTGCAAAATGTGCGGTGAGATCTTGGTGGGTCGTCAATAAAATGGCGCCCCCCTTGTCAAGATGAGACTGAAATTGGGTTTGCAACATGGCGACCCCTTTTTTATCCAGCGCAGTAAATGGTTCATCTAGGACCCAAAGCTTGGCCTGATTCAGCCACAAACGTACTAACGCAACACGGCGCTGTTGGCCTGCCGACAATGTCCGCACAGGTACATCTTCAAGCCCTATTAAACCGAGCTTGGCAAGCAGTGTATAGACTTCTTCTTCATCGGCCTGAGCGCCATGAACCATAAGCCAATGTTGGACATTTTCGTAGGCGCTAAGTTGTTGATTGACACCTGTCTTATGACCAATAAATAATAAATCGGCAGCGAATGAATCATAATCATCGCTGATATCAGTGCTGTTGTAGCGGATCTGCCCTTCGTCCGCTCTGGCGAACCCAGCAATGATCCTCAACAAAGAGGTTTTTCCGGCACCATTTGGGCCTTCAATTTGCATGATCTGCCCCGCATGGAGAGTGAAACTTAATGAGTCAAACAAGCATCTATCTTGTTTGGTACAAGTGACGGCGTCTATCTCTAGCAAACTTGGGCTTCTCTTTACCTAAAATTGGGCGTTAGTCTAACATAATGGTATGGTAATACGAATAATCCGATGCGACCGATTAGCGAAAATTTGATTTAAAATAATGAATAAGCTGCCAATTACAACAAATACGACGACAGCATCTGTGATAAGCACAGATAATAACGAAGTATCGAGATTAGACTTAGCTAAAAACCAACCGTTTGCAGCAAAGAATATCCAAATTAGTAACGATAAACTAAAAATGGATGTGGCAATTGATGGCCGCTGGCAAACTATCCAACTTGCGCTTAAGCCTCCAACCCAGCCCAATCAGCTTCCAGAAGCACAGGTTAGTATTGATGAAACTGGCAAGGTGATTACCTTTCAAACGCCCAAACTACAAGCACAAGTAACACTAACAAAACAGCTTTTTGATATTTTAACGACGCTAAAGACGCATACGCCAAGCCCAGTAATACAGTCTTCAGCAACCACGTTGCCAGACGCCACATTACACATCAAGGCACTTGATTTAAAAGTACCGCTTGTGCAAGCCGTGGCAGACTTGCTCGCAAGTGAAAGTAAACTCATTGCGCATCTTAGTGCCCAACAAAGTAATGTTTCCTTGCAGGTCGTCAATCAATTTAAAGACTTGCTGTTTAGTACGGCTTTACCTAAGTCAATGATTGCAAAACTTATCTCTAGTCAACTTAGTAGTGTTGAGGTGAAGCCGCAGCCAAGTGGGATAACACTTAACATTCATGACCGTTCAGTAACCTTATCGCCAATAAGCAGTAACTGGCCTGCAGCAACCACATGGCAAAAAGGCGAAGTAAAAACGGCTTTCAATGGAATTGACATCACAAAATCGACACAACAAGTAAAAGTAGAAACCATAAAGCCGCTTAGCGCTTTGCTGCAACAGGTAAGCACAGTCAATAAGGATGCACCTTCACCGCTTGAGTCACGCTTAGCATCAGTACATACGCTGGCGTATGACAAACCGCTAATTGAAGTCAATCTGCAACAAATTAAGTCAACAGTAGTAAAAGCGTTGCAAGTACTGATCGGAAGACCTTTTGGTAAACCACTCACAAGTCAGGTCGCTCAGCCCACGAACTCCCCTGTCAAGAAAGGTAAAAGTGATGTTTTGAGTCACTCGGTCGCAACTCTGCTTGCGCCAAGCGAGAAAGTAAGTGCTCACAATAAAAATAAACCGAGCACGCCACTGCAACAACTCTCAAACCAAATAAAGCTTAATCTTACAGAGCTGATGGCAAAGCAACCATTACCATTGCAAAAAAGTCACACACCTTTGCAAAACGAAAAGTTAGCCAGCTCCATTGCTCGTTACTTACAACACCAGCTCGCAGAGACACCAAAATATCAAGCACCACCGGTCGATTTTGAGGTAAAACAAAAAGCCCTGTCCTTATTATTGGACACCCTCACAGGTAAACTATCGCTTAGCAATAAGCAAGTTGAACAGCTGACACAAGCCTTAGCGCGGCCGCTTTATCGTAAAGCGAGTTCTGCGCCTGTAGATTCTGCTAAGACGTTCCAGTTGCAATCTGCACATTCGCAAAGCACACAAGTAACCGCTACGCCTTCCCAAATCCCGCAGCTTACCAGTAATCAAATTAAAGGGGTGATTGAAGCCCTGCTTGCTCTGCCCACGGCTAAACCCGAGCAAAAAGAAAACACACCAAACATGTTACGCCAAGCTTCTACAACCATCGAAAAGCTCGTAAAAGCAGATACATTCAAACAAACACCTGAATTACAGAAACTAGTCAACCAAGCATTTACGCGCTTGCTTGATGACCGTTCAGTCAACGCGCTTACCGTTAAAAACCAGTTAGAGAGCCAACTGGGCATGGCAACCTTTGCTAACACGCCAACAAGTTTAGCTCAATCGAGCTTTACACAAATGTTGGACCGTTTAATTGTGTCGCTATTAGGTAGTCAGGTGGCAAATCAAGCTCAGAGCAATGAGCTAGCGACGCAAAAAATACAAGCTTTGCTGGATGCGCTGCTACCACAGCTAAAGCTGCTCTCCCCCAAGCAAACAGCAGACGCGCTTCAACAACCACAAGCAAAAGAGCTGTTAAGCGAATTGGGGCAATTGCACAACCAATTACAACCGCAACAATCACCGACTACAGCGACCAACTCTGCAAAACAAGACAGCGAAGCACAGTTGATTGTTAACCTGCTCTTCCCTACAAAAGTAGGACAAGAGCAACAGCAAACGCAATTACAAATAGGTGAATATAAAAAGTCGCCCAAACCTGGTATGCCAGAGAAGTCTGTGTGGTTTATTCGTCTTTGTTTTGATTTTGCAGAAAAAGGTCAGATCCATGCCCAAGCCGAGCTGATGGATAAAGCCCTAGAATGTGCATTAGTAGCCACCTCCAACCAGGTCAAGCAGCTCGCAGAGCCACATTTGGCAACACTCAGACATAAGTTAGCATCTCATGGGCTACAAGTCGCTGAGATAGGCCTTAGAGAAGAAGCCAGCTTTCAAGATAAGTTCTTTAATGAACACGCAATTATCAACATTAAGGTGTAAAAGAGATGACACAAAAATCTGCTATTGGACTGTTATATGAAGCTGGAAGCGCACCTCAGGTCACCTTTAAAGGATATGGCGAGCTGGCAGAGGAAATTATTGCGCTGGCAAAAGAGAAAAACATCATGATCCATGAAGATGAATCATTAGCACAAACACTCAGTGCACTTGAGTTACACCAAGAGATCCCACGGGAGCTCTACTATGTAATTGCTGAACTCATCGCTTTTTCTTACATTATGCGTGGTAAGTTTCCACCTGGCTGGGAAGGTTTTCGTGGCAAGCTAGATATTAAGGCATAGCCAAAATTTTCTAACTTGCTACTTTCTAGACGATTATTTTGATTTGTTATGTAAAGACATGAGCAGCTCTGCCTCAGCTCTTGGCAACTCACACTCGCGCATCACCTCTTCAATATCAGCGCCAAGTTCCACCATTTTCACGGCGCGAGAATACATTTTTGCGTCGGGGTCATCATATTTCTGTGCTGCTTGCTGATTCGCAACATCATTTAATTCTTGCTCGGTTGCGACCACCCGCTTACCAATACTCATGATACTGGCGCGTAACTCCGCAACTTCGCTGCGTAATATTGCTATTTGTTGCTCAGAGCCTTGTAGTGAGCTCGAAAGTTGCGCTGTTTGACCCTGCGCATCCTGTAATTTTTTACCCAGCACAAAAACAAACCTCAAGCATACTAACGCAAGTATGCTTGAGGTTATTGATATGACGAGTAAAACGGTTTGTGCGTTTACTACTTCAGACATCTAAATATGACTCAGCTCATCCCATTCGTCATCACTTAATAGCTTATTAAGATCGACTAAGATCAATAGCTCGCCTTCTCGGTTTGATACGCCTTGGATAAACTTAGCGCTCTCTTCAGTGCCGATGTTTGGCGCGCTGTCAATTTCCGAGCTACGTAAGTAAACCACCTCAGCAACGCTATCTACTAAGATGCCAATAACTTGCTTCTCGGCTTCGATTATTACAATTCTCGAATTATCCGTCACTTCTGCACTTTGCAGACCAAACCTAGCTCGTGTGTCTATAACCGTTACAACGTTACCACGTAGATTAATGATCCCGAGTACGTAGCTTGGCGCACCTGGGACTGGTGCAATTTCGGTATAACGTAATACTTCTTGCACTTGCATTACATTGATACCGTAAGTTTCCTCTTCAAGCTTGTAAGTAACCCATTGCAATACTTCATCATTACTATCAGCATTTTTGTCTGCAGAAAGTAGTCTATCTTGGCTCATGGTTTCACTCCATCAATATACTAGTTACTGCTCTCGACTATCGAGGCCTTGTTCTAGCAAACGGTTTAAATTCTCTACATCAATCAGCGCGCACATTTTCTCTTTAATCACCCCAGCCAACCAAGGCCGTTTACCATCTGCTGTGCGCCACTTTATGTCTTCAGGCTTGAGTGTTAAGTTGTTGACTAGTTTCTCTGCTAACAGTCCCCAGTTACTATCCCCAAGCGTAATCAAATACTGGTAATCCAGAGCATCTTCTAATTTTGGTGTTAACTTCTCAGGCATTACCCATCGCGCAGTATCAACAACATTAAGCTTTTCTTCACGATTTAGCATCACGCCTTTAAACCATTTAGGTTTACCAAAGAGTTGATTGACTTCACCCAGTTGGTGTATTCCCCCAAGTGATTTAAGCGGAACCGCCAGTGTTAAGCCTGCAACTTCAAAAAACAATGCCTGAAATTCACCTTCTTGATAGGCTTCCCTTGCAGAAACGGATTCTATCGTTGTCTGTTCTTTGATAATAGATGTATTTTCAGTGACTTCAAGATCTTGAGCTAATTTACTCGGTTGTTCTTCAATAACTTCACTCACCGACTCCTGAGGCTCTGTAGCAACGACAACTGGAAGGTCTGTATCCTCAAGTTCGGATTCCGGCTCTTTTACTTGTTCAAGTAGCTTTGCAACCGGTGATAATTCGCATTGTTCAATCTCTGGCTCCTCTTGTAATAGGGCGCCAAGATACTGCTTCATCACCTTTTCATTTGCAAATAAATGCTTACTCATTATGCTCTCTAGCTTAACTGCTTCAAATAGTCCAAAAGTGCACGATAAGCGAACACGCCTCGTGATTTAGGACAAAATTGTACTGGGACTTGCTGTGCAAGACTCGCATCCCTAAATTTAGTATCTACAGGAACCACACCTGGCCAAACAGCCTCTTTGTATGTTGCTAGCAACGTTTTATACGCCTCCAACGACGCTTTGGTCCGTTTATCATACATAGTTGGAATGATAGTATATTGATACTGTTTCTGCTGTGAAGACTGCATCAGCTCCATCGTGCGCATCATTCTATCTAGTCCCTTCAATGCCAAAAATTCAGTTTGGACAGGTACTAAAATTCGCTCACTCGCTGCTAATGCGTTAACCATCAGTACCCCAAGCACTGGTGGGCAGTCTAAAATAGCATAGTCATATTGATCCGCTATTTTTTCGAGCGATTTCTTTAAGATAAGCCCCATGCCCGTTTTATTACCCATACTACGATCAAGCGTAGCAATGGCCATAGTGGCAGGCAAAATATCAAGATTCTCTATGGTTGATGGGCAAAGAGACTGTAAAATTTCTTCACTCGTCATGCTGCTGCCGCGTGCAAAAATATCATACACACTGACTTCTAACTCTTCAGAATCAATACCAAAGTAATATGTCAGTGAAGCATGTGGATCAGTATCAATAAGCAAAACTCGGTGACCCTGTTCAGCAAGAATGCCTCCTAAGCTCACCGTCGTCGTGGTTTTACCCACACCACCTTTTTGATTTGCTACTGTCCAAATTTTCACTCTATATTCCTTCGCTTATCTCTATTGATTTCGTTCAATAGATACTATACCAACTCAGTGTTATTCATTCTTTTTAGACGTTTGATATTTACAAGCTTCAAGCAAAGCAACCAAGTGATGACTTAGTCTATTGATTACCCGCTTCTTTATTAATTCTCGCAGCAAAGTCTTGTAGGGCGATACTATCCGACGAAAGTCCAGCGCCAGCTTGAGGCATACCATAAACAACACAAGTCGCTTCATCTTGCGCCCATATAGTGGCCCCTACCTGTTTTAGCATACGAGCACCATCTCGGCCATCTGCGCCCATTCCCGTTAAGACAATCGCTAACGTGTCGCCACCATAAGCTTTTGCAACACTTGCAAATGTCACATCAACGCTGGGTTTATAGGTGATCCTTGGACTATCATCTTCGAACACTTTTAGTGTCTTACTACCACCGCGATTTTCAACCAGCATTTGCTTACCGCCAGGGGCTAAATAGGCCACCCCAGGCATTAATCTATCACCTTGCTCGGCTTCCTTAACCTTAATCTGGCATAAACTATTCAATCTTGCTGCAAACGCAGGTGTAAATGCGGCCGGCATATGCTGGATAAGTAAAATTGGATGAGGAAAGTTTGCAGGCAACTGAGTTAGTATTGTTTGCAGTGCAACGGGTCCACCTGTTGATGTACCAATTGCAACCAGTCCATATTTCTTACCCGATGCTCTAGCACCCGCAGCACTAGACGTACCACCAGATACAGGCCTCTGAAAACTTCTATCCGGTTGAGGGATCGTTGCTCGTCCTGTATCAGCGCGAGTTGCTCTAGACTCGACGCGCTTTGGCGGAGTCGCAATAGTAGGGCGAGTAAAACGGCTAACGCGACGGCGGCCAATTTCCTTTACCTTATTTTGTAACGACTTAATTGCTTCTTCGCTATTACGAGCGATGTCTTCAAACTTTTTCGGTAAAAAATCTACAGCGCCCGCATCCAGTGCATCTAACGTAGCACTAGCGCCTTCACGAGTTAACGAAGAAAACATTAAGATTGGGGTCGGAGTGGCCTGCATGATCTGCTTCACCGCACTGATCCCATCAAGCACAGGCATTTCCACGTCCATCGTAATTACGTCTGGACGCAATGAAGCGGCCTTTTCAACCGCCTCCTTGCCATTAACTGCGAAATCTATAACTTTGATTTCACTGTCTTTTTCTAAAATTTCACTGACTCGACGACGAAAAAAACTAGAATCGTCTACGACTAACACTTTAACTGCCATTGGCAACGCTCTTTAATTTGCTCTACAGCAGAGCAGCAAATGCCGCTCTAGAATTCGAACTACGCCTAATAAAATTAGGCGTAGTGTTTTAATAAGTTGGGGACATCAAGGATTAGCGCAATACCACCATCAGATGTGATGGTAGCACCAGCCATACCTGGTGTACCTTGTAATAACGCATCTAGTGGTTTGATTACGACTTCCTCTTGACCTATCAGAGAATCAACCACAAAACCGACTTGTTTAGTGCCAATTTGCGCAATGACAACATGGCCTTCAGCCTTTCTCATGCCCCTGTTCGCACCTTTTACCAACCAATGTTCAAGATAAAATAACGGAATTGCTTTTTCTCTCACTATGATAGTCAACTGACCATCAACCACATTCGTTTTTGTCAAATCTAAATGGAAGATCTCGTTCACGCCGGCAAGTGGTAACGCAAACGTTTGCTCTCCAACGACCACCATCAAGGTAGGCAAAATAGCCAGTGTAAGCGGTACCTTAATCTCTAATACGGTACCAACACCCAATTCTGATTGGATATTTACCGAGCCATTCAATTGAGTGATCTTCGTTTTAACAACGTCCATCCCAACACCACGACCAGAAATGTCTGAAATTTGCTCTTTTGTTGAGAACCCTGGTGCGAAGATCAAATTATAGGCTTCAGTATCGGACAGTCGGCTTGCTTGATCGGAGTCAATCACGCCTTTATTTATAGCAATCTTTTTGAGCTTTTCAGGGTCCATACCGGCACCATCATCTCGAATCGTGAGAAGAATGTGATCTCCCTCTTGAGATGCTGACAATGTGACTGTACCCATTCTTGGTTTGCCAGACGCTTCACGTACGTCAGGCATTTCAATACCGTGATCTACTGAGTTTCTCACTAAGTGGACCAGTGGATCTGCAAGCGCTTCAACCAAATTTTTATCTAAATCCGTCTCTTCGCCCTGTAAAACTAGGTTGATTTCTTTTTTCAAGCTGCGAGCAAGGTCTCTCACTACTCGAGGAAAGCGACCAAATACCTTTTTGATTGGCTGCATCCGCGTTTTCATCACGGCGCCCTGCAAATCAGCAGTGACTACATCAAGGTTCGAAATAGCTTTACCCATGCTTTCGCTGTTGGTGTTATTCGCTAAGCTAACCAAACGGTTACGAACCAATACTAATTCGCCAACCATATTCATGATTTCATCAAGACGTTTAGTATCAACTCGGACCGTGGTCTCAGCTTGTGCCGCAGGTTTCTTCGCAGCGGCTGGTGTGGAAGCTTTTGCAGCCTCGGGCTCTTTTTGCGGTGCTGGTGCTGGAGTCGCAGGCTTAGCTTCAACTTTGGGCGCAGGCTTTGGCGCAGGTTTCGGCGCTGGCGCGGCTTTAACAGGCTCTGGTTGCGCAGGTTTAGTCTCTGAAACCTCTACTGGCGATTCATCGACCGCTTTAGGTGCACTGCCTTTACCATGAAGCTCGTCCAACAAAGCTTCAAACTCATCGTCGGTAATTTCTTCGTCGCCAGTAGACCCACTTGGGGCTGCTGGTGAGGTTGATTTAGCCTTAGGTTCACTCGCTTCTGGGGCAACAGCATCTTCTGCATTTGGTGCTCCACCGAATTTACCAACACCATGAAGTTCATCTAAGAGGTTATCGAATTCGTCATCAGTGATATCACCATCATCTGTGGTTGATACAGCTTCAGGTTTAGTTGCCGGAGCAACAGCAGGCGCATTACCCGAACCGTGTAATTCATCTAAAAGATTTTCAAATTCTTCTTCTGTTATCTCATCGATGCTGGAGCCGCTATCATCGCCTGAACCAACATCGGCGTCGAATAAAATATCATCAGCACTTAAATCTGGCACCACAGGTTCTGGCTCAGAAGTAGGTTCGTCAATCACTTCACTGACTTCGTCTTCAGATGCAGGCTGGCTAAGTTTGTGGAGTGTTTCAAGCAACACAGGGTCGGCCGCTTCTGGTTCCTCACGGTTTTGAATACAAGCGAACATTTCGTTGATCGTATCCAAAGATTGCAAAATAACATCCATCAGTTCGGAAGTTACTTTTCGTTGCCCTTGTCGTAGTACATCAAACACGTTTTCCGCACCGTGACAGGCATCGACCAGTTCGGTCATACCTAGGAAGCCAGCCCCACCTTTTACGGTATGGAAGCCACGGAAAATCGCATTGAGAAGTTCTTTATCTTCAGGATTATTTTCTAGTTCAACAAGCTGTTCAGATAACAGTTCTAATATTTCGCCTGCTTCAACAAGAAAGTCCTGCAAGATATCTTCATCGACTTCAAAGCTCATACACACTCTCCAACTAGAAGCCTAAACTAGATAGCAAGTCATCGACTTCGTCTTGACCAGAAACCACGTCATCTCGCGATTCAGCGTCAATAATTGGACCTTCAGGTCCAGACAATTCATCACTGATAGTCTCGGTTGTTTTTATTTCGTTTTCATTCGCTTTCACAGCAGTTGAAGGCGCTTCATCTGAAGTACCAAAAACAGTCAGGAGGTGAATGAGACTATCTTCTACTTCTCTCACAAGCTCAATGACGCGCCGAATAACCTGCCCAGTCAAATCCTGATAGTCCTGAGCCATCAGCACATTAGTCATTAAACCTTGTAATTCGTCTGTACGTGTCTTTGAAGTCTGCATAAAGCTGTCGAGATCATGACACAGAGATTTAAACTCACCGAGTTGAATGTCTCTGCTCATCAATCGATCCCAAGTGGGCTTTATTTGCGCTAACTCATCCGCTAGGTTCTGCGCAAGAGGTAAGCTTTCTTCGACCGCGTCCATCGTTTTGTTAGCAGCGCTTTCTGTCATTTCCATAACATAATTAAGACGCTGCTTGGCGTCAGGAATAGCCTCTGTCGTGAGATCTGCGAGGCGAGTATCCAGCTCAAAGTTCTTCAAGGACTCGTGTAATTGGCGAGTCAGCTTTCCGACTTCTGCAAATAACTCCGATTGCTCTTTGTTAGCAGCTTCTAAAATCAGCTGGTCAGCTTTTTCTTGTTCACCTTGCTCTAGAAGCTCAACAAGTTGCTTAGCTTGTTCAAGTGTAATTTGAGGCGCAGCATTTACAGACATAGGCCATATCCCCTTGCTGTTAGCCTAGTCGCTCAAATACTTTTTCAAGCTTAGTTTTGAGCGTACCTGCAGTAAACGGTTTAACAATATATCCGTTCACCCCAGCTTGCGCTGCTGCAACAATTTGTTCTTTTTTCGCTTCTGCGGTAACCATCAACACTGGAATGTGCTTAAGCTTTTCATCTGCGCGTATTGCACGAAGCAAATCAATACCTTGCATGCCCGGCATATTCCAATCAGTTACTACAAAGTCAAACTCCTGATTTTGTAGCATCGGAAGTGCTGTACTACCATCATCAGCTTCTTGAACATTGGTAAAGCCTAAATCTCTTAATAGGTTTTTGATTATTCTTCTCATAGTAGAGAAATCATCAACCACGAGAATCTTCATGTTCTTATCCAAAACTTCCTCCAGTGAGGTTCGAACCCAACTATTTTATGTACTCTAATTTATCCAGTCATTGATTTTAGCTTTAAGCTTTATCATTGCCTGACCGTGAATTTGGCTTACTCGAGATTCACTGACATCAAGGATGGCACCAATCTCTTTTAAATTCATTTCGTCGTTATAGTAAAGTGATAAAACCAGAGCATCCCTTTCGGGTAACGCTTTGATAGCATTTACTAAAGACTCGTTAAAACGTTCATTTTTAACGTTATTAAACGGTTTGTCTAGCGCAAAATCGCTGTTTGCTGGGGTTATCACGTCTTCATCAACCCCAAGATCCTCAATACCGATGACTTTACTTGCATTTACATCATGTAAAATATGATGGTACTCATCTAGAGATATATCAAGTTTTTCAGCGATTTCAGTGTCTTTTGGTTCTCGACCAAGGAGAGATTCTAACTCGGAGATAGCTTCTGCAACCATTCTGCTATTTTTGTGAACAGAACGAGGCGCCCAATCACCACGACGGATTTCATCCAGCATTGCGCCTCGAATACGGATCCCCGCAAAGGTTTCGAAACTAGCGCCTTTAGTTGCATCGAAATTTTTAGATGCTTCAATCAATCCAATCATACCTGACTGGATCAGATCGTCGAGTTGCACACTTGCCGGAAGTCGAGCAATCAGGTGGCATGCCACTTTTTTGACAAGTGGAGCATGCCGTTCAACCACCTTATGAATGTGGTCTGAAGTTTGATATCCCGCAGCTCTATTGACCGGAGAAGCCATAATCACCCGTTTACAAGTTGTTCAATGAAAAATTCTAGATGACCAGAAGGTTGATGCGGAATTGGCCATTTAACTGCCTTAGCAGCTAGTCCCTTAATCGCAATCGCCGCAGGGGAACTCGGAAATAAATCCACGATAGCTCTTTGTCTGCGAGAAGATTTACGCATGTTTTCGTCAAACGGTACGGTGGCCACTAATTCCAGTGCTACATCAAGAAAACGGTCTGTAACTTTTGAAAGTTTAGCAAATAATTCTTGCCCTTCACGCATACTGCGGACCATGTTGGCAACAATTTTAAAACGATAGACACCATGCTCTCTGCTCAAAACTTTGATCAACGCGTAAGCATCTGTAATGGAAGTCGGTTCATCACACACCACAACCATCACATCTTGTGCAGCTCGAGAGAAGCTCAGAACCATATCTGAGATACCGGCTGCGGTATCAACAATTAAAACATCAAATTGCGTGTTAAGCTCGCTAAATGCACGAATAAGTCCTGCATGCTCTGCGGGAGTCAGCTCTACCATACTTTGAGAGCCTGAGGTCGCCGGTACAATTTTAATTCCAGCGGGACCTTCTACGAGAATCTCATCTAGTTCACATTCACCCGACAACACGTGCGACAGGTTTTTTTCTACCCTTAGACCTAACATCACATCACAGTTTGCCAAGCCCAAGTCCGCATCTAAAACGAGAACTCGCTGTCCTTGTTGGCCCATAGCGATGGCAGTATTGAGCGAGACGTTGGTTTTACCCACCCCACCTTTTCCACCGGTCACGGCTATTACTTTTACACCCTGGTTGCTATTTTGACTCATTCTACGCAGGCCACTTGCTTGATCTAAAACTGTGTTAATCATACATTCCTACTGACTCTGACGCTACAGGTACACGTCGAGAGTGCTGTGCTTTTATTCTTTTTAAATACAATTGCTCAGCCTTTTTTACTAGCTTTTGAGCATTTGCTACGCGAATGTCTTCTGGCACTCGCTGACCGTTGGTAAGATACCCTATTGGCAAGCGATTTTGAATCGCTATGCTAATTATCTCACCTAAACTTAGACTTTCATCAAGTTTTGTGAAAATACAGCCACTTAAATTTACTTTTTTGAAGTGTCTTACTGTTTCTTGTAACACATTCATCTGTGCTGTCGCACTTAATACTAAATAGCTGCGAATATCTACTCTCGCGCTACGCATAAGTGTATTTAACTGTTCAGTTAAGCGCAAATCTCTTTGACTCATTCCCGCCGTATCTATTAATACTAGACGCTTATTGCGTAAATGATAAAGCACTTCTGCAAGTTCATTTGCATCTTTAACTTGCTTAACCGGACAACCAATGATTCTACCATAGGTAGCTAACTGCTCGTAAGCGCCTATTCTGTAGGTATCAGTCGTTATTAACGCCACTTTATCTGCACCGTATTTTTGTGCACCTAATGCCGCTAATTTTGCAACCGTTGTGGTTTTACCAACACCAGTTGGACCCACCATCGCAAATACTCCACCTTGACGAAGAATATCATTGTTAGTGGTGTGCATTTGGTTGATCACCATATTTAACAATGCATTCCAGGCTTCTTTACGAGAAACATCATCAGGGATAAAGCATGCCATTTGCTCAGCAACGTCTTTGTCTATGCCCATTCCTTCCAGACGATCTACAAGACACGCACGGGTTGGGTCGCGACGAGCCATTTCTTGTTTCATCAGACCCGATACTTGATGTTCAAGTAATTGACGAATAGCGTTCATTTCTTCGCGCATTGCACTCATTTCGTCAGGCTTGGCATTTAACTCAGGTAAATCATCACCAAAACCGTTGTCTAACTCATCCGACTCGCCCCAATGCTGTGGCTGCTCAAATGCATCATCATCAAAGTCAAAAGATTGGCGACGAGCTTGCTGTGGCTTCGCTTGGTGCGTCGGTGCAGCAGTTTGTGTTTTACGTTGGCTGCTTAACATTTGCTCTGTATCTATCCCCGACTGGGAGAACATAGAAGCAAGTTCTGGTGAGCGTGGGCGCGGTGCCTGACGCTCTAGCAATGCCGCTAAGCTATCGGCAACTTGCGCTTGTTTTGCTGGCTGTGCTTGGCGAGGCTCTGGACGGACAAAGCGGGTCGGAGCCTCGTTTGAGGCAGTCGCACGGGCAGCTGGAGCTTGCTTAACAGGTGCAGCAGCACGGTCATTGTCAACTGCTGCGACGATTTCAACACCATCTGCTAACTTTTTGTTAGACATAATGACAGCATCTGCACCAAGCTCTTCTTTTACTTCATTTAAAGCCGTACGCATATCTTTTGCGAAGAAACGTTTAATTTTCATGTTACAGCCCCTTTATCCTCTATTGTCCAACCGAGCTCACTATCTTAATTTGTCTTTCTTCCGGCACTTCTTGATATGACATCACTCTAAGACCTGGAATTGTATGTTTAACAAATCGAGATAACACACTTCTTAACATACCTGAGGTTAATAAGATGGACGGTTCCCCTAGCATTTCTTGGTTGTGATGTGCTTCTCTTAATGATTCTTGAAGCCTCTCAGCCAAGCCAGGTTCAATACCTGCCCCCTCATCACCTGCGTTCTGAAGTGACTGATGCAACATCTGTTCCAACTCAGGCGCCAATGTTATGACAGGAATTTCTTCTTCGCTTCCAACGGCATCTTGAACAATCAATCTACGTAATGAAATTCTTACCGCAGCCGTTAATACATCAGGGTCTTGGCTACGTGGTCCGTACTCAACTAAGGTTTGTACAATCGAGCGCATATCTCGAATTGCAACGCCCTCATTAAGCAGATTTTGTAGCACTTTTACCACGGTAGTGAGCGGTAAAATATCAGGTACTAAGCCTTCTACTAATCTAGGGTGACTTTTCGCAAGCATATCTAATAGATTTTGTACCTCTTCATGACCAAGTAATAGTGACGCATTATTCGTTAATAATTGACTAATATGTGTTGCCACCACAGTTGCAGCATCTACTACTGTATAGCCAAGTGAATGCGCCTCATCTTTTTGGTCTGGCTTAATCCATACTGCATCTAGGCCAAATGCAGGATCTTTAGTCTCTATGCCTTTAATCGGCCCAAACACCTGCCCTGGGTTAATTGCGAGCTCATCGCCATGCTTCAACTCACCGGTTCCTGAGCCAACTCCCATTAAAGTAATATTGTATGCATTTGGATCTAATTCTAGGTTATCGCGGATATGTACCGGCGGTACTAAAAAGCCCAGTTCCTGAGATAGCTTTTTACGCACCCCTTTAATACGACTGAGAAGTTCCCCGCCTTGGGCTTGGTCAACTAGAGGAATTAGGCGATAACCTACCTCTAAACCAATCACATCAACAGGTTGTACATCATCCCAACCAAGCTCTTTTTGATCTTGTTGATGGCCTCCTTTGGCGGCAGGCCCTTTGGCAGCTTGTTCCGCCTTTTCAATCTCCGCCTTTTTCTTTTGCTGACTTGTGTAATAGGCTATATAGCCAAGTAATACGCCTAATCCTAAGAAGGCAACATGTGGCATGCCTGGAACGAGTCCCATGGTGATCAAAATGCCTGACGCGATAGCCAGCGACTTTTCATTACCCAGTTGGTTTTTAAACTGATCGCCCATGTTGTGCGATTCATTTTGACGCGTTACGACAATTGCAGTGCCAATTGAGAGTAAAAGAGAAGGAATTTGCGCGACCAGACCGTCACCGATTGTCAGCATGGTATATACTTCCATCGCGTGACCAAAGCTTAAATCATGCTGGATCATCCCAACGAAAAGGCCACCTATTATATTAATGGCAAGGATCACGATACCTGCAATAGCATCACCTTTAACGAATTTACTTGCACCGTCCATTGAACCGTAAAAGTCAGCTTCTCGAGTCACTTCTTCACGACGAGCCCGGGCGTCATCTGCAGAGATAAAACCGGCATTTAAGTCCGCATCAATGGCCATTTGCTTACCCGGCATAGCATCAAGGGTGAAACGCGCAGACACCTCAGAAATACGACCTGCACCTTTGGTAATTACAACAAAGTTAATAATAATAAGGATAAGAAATACAACTAAACCGACGGCGTAGTTACCACCAATAACAACACTACCAAAGGCTTCGATCACCTTACCTGCCGCATCACCACCATTATGACCTTCAAGTAATACGACGCGAGTACTCGCTACGTTTAGTGCCAATCGCATGATAGTCGCGATCAGTAGTACCGCCGGAAACATACCAAATTCAAGTGGCTTCAAGGTATAAACAGTCACCAATAGCACCACAAGTGCCAATGCAATGTTGAAGGAAAATAGAATATCAAGCAAAAAAGGAGGTAGCGGCAGAATAACCATGCCAAGTGCTGCAAGCACCAACAATGGAGTACCCACACCTTTAGCATATTCTTTTTTATCTCGATTGAGTTGTTGTAAAACTGCTTTAAATTCCATAACTTAACACAAGCAAAAAATTGACACATAGCAACAAATGCAATATGCGTTCCAATTAATAGCTTATTTTTATGAGAGCAATTTTAATGCTTCAAATCGTCTGGGATTGGTAAATCTCGAGTAAGTGCAACGGGTCTTTTCCCTTTGCCCTTTTGAAAACGATTCAGCTGAAATACATAAGCAAGTACCTGTGCAACCGCAGTAAACAATTGTTCAGGGATTTGATCACCTACTTCTGTGGTGTGATAAAGTGAACGAGTCAATACGGGTGACTCCACAATCGGCACTTCATTTCCTTTGGCTATTTTCCTAATTTGCATCGCAAGTTCATCAACCCCTTTTGCAATAACTATAGGCGCTCCCGCTCGTTCAGTGTCGTATTTAAGCGCAACCGAATAGTGAGTAGGGTTGGTCACAACAACATCTGCATCTGGTACATCTTGCATCATACGTCGTTGCGACATTTCTCTTTGTGTTCGACGGATCCGCGCTTTTATCTGAGGGTCACCTTCTGAGTTTTTGTATTCATCCTTGACTTCTTGCAGCGTCATTTTTAGCTGCTTATGGTGATTATAACTTTGATAAGGGGCATCAATCGCTGAAATAATGATCATAGTGCAACTAAGTGCTAAGAACATCCACGCAATGATTTCTAACGCATGCTCTATACTCGATGGGATTTGCTCAATACTCAAGTGTAATATTTCGTTAAAATACATATTGATAAGCAAGATTGCAAAGCCAGCTACTAATACAAACTTAAGAACGGACTTCAATAACTCTATGGCCGCTTGCGGGCCTAACATTCGCTTCAATCCCTTCATTGGGGACATTTTACTTGCTTTTGGAGCGGCTGCCTGCCAAGAAAAGTTAAAGCCCCCGAGTAACGTATTCCCCACTATTCCTGCAATTGCGATGATAAAAACAAACATGGCCATTGGAAATAGCAGTTCAGCAGCAATATCTCCCCACACAGCAAACATCTTGGTTGTGTCGTAGGTTTCATTCCGATTAAGCGACAACATTCGCCCCATAACATTGTAGAGCGCCTTCCCAATTCCAGGCCCATACAAAAGTAGAGCTATTGCAGAAAACAATAACACAAACGTCGTGCCGAGTTCTTTTGAACGGGCTATTTGGCCCTTCTTCCTAGCATCGTCTATTTTCTTGGAGGTGGGTTCTTCGGTGCGTTCTTGACCGGAATCTTCTGCCATTTCAGACTCCTATACCGTGCAACCAATTAGATCGCACATCAGCTCTGTCATTTTGAGCCATTGAAATTCAAATTGTGCTAAAAAATTACCCAATGTCGCCCAAATAATGGTAAGCCCTGCAACTAAGGTAAAAGCAAACCCCACAGAGAAAATGTTCATTTGAGGCGCGGCTCGAGTCATAATCCCAAATGAGATATTGATAATCAACATTGCAGTTAACGGAGCTAATGCAAGTGCAAGAGCCGTAGAGAACATCCATCCCCCCCAATTAACTATTCGCCAAAAATTGTCTACCGCCCACCAGTTCCCTGCAATGGGAAAGCTTTCAAAACTATACACAACCATTTGGATCATCATCAGATGGCCGTTATAAACAAAAAACAGTAATGTCGCTAATATTAAATAGAACTGACCGACAGCAGGTACACTCAACCCATTGGCCGGATCTACAACAGATGCGAAACCAAGGCCGGTTTGCATAGCAAGGATTTGACCCGCAATGATAAAAGTATTCAGAAGTAGCAATGAACCAAACCCAATAGCTACCCCAGTGACCATTTCTTGAATAACAACTAAAATCATCGAAAAGGAGAACAAATCGATAAATTCTGATTTGGGCAAAACGGGGACCACGGCAAAAGTGACGACCACGGCGAGTGCAAACTTAATTCGGGCAGGTACACTCTGTGCCCCAAGCCCCGCCATTACCATCATCATTGAACTTATCCGCACCAGTGGAAGTAAAAAATCACTTAGCCACTGCATGATTACCGCAAAGGTGAACTCCATGATTAGCCTGCAATTTCAGGGATGCGCATCACCAAAGAGGTAAAATAGTCCATTAGTTCTTGAGTGAGCCAATGGCCGCCAATGATCAGCGCAAGGATAGTAATAATGAGACGAGGTAAAAAGCTTAATGTTTGTTCATTAATCGATGTTGCTGCTTGAAACACAGCAACAACTAAACCAACTAGAAGCCCAGGTACTACAATCGCCGCCACCAGCTTGATGACTAAAAACAATGCATCACTTAAGATATCAACAAAGACTTCTGGTTCCACATTACACCCCCAATCCGAAGCTTCTGGCCAGTGTACCCATGACCAAACTCCAACCATCGACGAGCACAAAAAGCATAATCTTAAACGGCAAGGAAACTATCATTGGAGATAACATCATCATACCCATGGCCATCAAGACACTGGCTACGACTAAGTCGACTATCAAAAATGGAATAAAGAACATAAAGCCGATAATAAAAGCCGTTTGCAGCTCGGATGTAACGAAAGCCGGAATAATAACGATAAACGGCGTGTCTTCAGGGCTATCAAGCTTGTCATAACCCGCTATCTTGGCAAAGGTTTCAAGGTCTTTAATTCGAGTTTGTGACAGCATAAAGGCTTTCATCGGTTCTTTAGCACGTTCAAGTGCTTGGATTGACGTGATTTCTTCCTTTATGTACGGCTGCACCGCCTCATCATTTATCTGCGAAAATATGGGTGCCATTATAAACAACGTCAAAAACAACGATAAACCGAGTAAAATTTGATTCGATGGCGACTGCTGCAGACCAATCGCCTGTCTCAAAATCGCAAGCACAACAATTATTCGAGTAAACGAAGTCATCATGATAACAGCTGCTGGAATAAAACTCAGCGCTGTCATAATGGCGAGTACTTGAAGTGTCACTGAGTACTCTTGAGAGCCATCAGGGTTTGTTGTAACGTTTATTGCTTCTATCCCTTCTGCAGAAGCTACCCCAGAAAACAGTAATAAACAGAGTATCAGCAATCTAATCATGACTTTTCTTATTATGGTTATTGGCTACTCGCCCTTTGCCCGCTAAAAACTTTTGTAACTCATTTGCAAATGGTGTTCGGCTAACATCATCTAACGGTGTTTCCAACTGGTATAAGTAGTTGATATTATTTGGTGTTACTCCAAGCAAATGCTGCTTTTCATCCAATTCGATAACCAGCAAACGTTCTTTCGTACCGAGCGATATACTGCGGATCACCTTAAAGTCTTTCTGGTTTACAATATTGGGATTTAAACGTTTTAAAACGAACGCTAAGCCTAAAATAAGTAGGATCACCAACATCAGAGACAACCCCATGGAAAGTAGCTCTGAGCTTAACCCCGCGGTACCTGCCCCTACAGAAGATTTAGGTACTGTCTCTGAGGTTGTTGCAGTGACAGCCCGTGTATAAAAAGCGATGCCAAACACTGCTAAAGACCAACCCCAGCGCATTAACGTAGCTTTTTAATACGCTCAACCTGACTAATGACGTCCGTTAAGCGAATACCAAACTTGTCGTTTACTACAACCACTTCACCGTGCGCTATCAATGTGCCATTAACAAGCACATCTAACGGTTCACCGGCCACGCGATCAAGCTCAACAACAGAACCCTGATTTAGCTGGAGTAAATTACGAATATTAATTTTAGAACGGCCAACTTCCATAGAAATGGTGACTGGAATGTCTAAAATGGTATCGAGTTTACGTTTTTCATCTGACGATAATGCAGGCGCTGAATCTTTGAGTTCATCTAACTCTGCAACTTCTGGCTCACTGCCACCTTCGGCACCTTCGGCTTCAGCGAGTGCTGCTGCCCATTCGTCCATAGTATCTTGATCATCGCTCATTGGATTACTACCTGATTAAGTTAATTTGTTGTCCATAATTAGTCTCACGATTTTGCCTATACAAGTCCGCGACTACCAATCTAAATCTACACCTTCGGAAAGATGTAGATCTTCTTCTAATTCTGCCAGTTCAGCATCAGAATCGAGCTTTTTACCACCTTTGGTAAATACATGAAGCTCAGACTTAACTGATTCTGGACGTTTAATTTTTTCACTGATCTGTAACGCGACATTGTCACGAGAACGGCCCATTTTTGCTCTAAACGTTGGCAATTCCTCAATAAAAACCGTTACATGTTCTGGCATTTCGACAGGAATAACATCACCAGCTTGAAGCTTCATTATTTGCTCAAGCGATAAGTCAACTTCCAGTAGCTGGGAAGAAATCTCAACTTCTACATCCATAATCTCATCACGAAGCGCCTTACTCCAACGCAGATCGGTATCTTCAGTATCTGATTGAACACCAGCATCGAGTAACTCTCGAATAGGTTCCAACATAGAGTAAGGCAGTGAAATATGGAAATCGCCCCCTCCACCGTCTAACTCGATGTGAAAAGAGCTAATCACCACCACTTCTGTCGGTGACACAATATTAGCCATCGCTGGGTTCACCTCTGAGTCGAGGTATTCAAATGACACATCCATCACCGGCGCCCAGGCTTCTTTGTAATCTTCAAAGATGATTTTAAGGAGCATCTGCACGATACGACGTTCCGTTGGTGTAAACTCACGCCCCTCTATCTTGGCATGATAACGACCATCCCCACCAAAAAAGTTGTCTACAAGAATAAAGACCAGACGCGCTTCCATGGTTATCAGGCCAGTACCTTTTAGCGGTCTAAAGCGCACCATATTCAAGCTGGTAGGAACGAATAGAGTATGGATATATTCGCCAAATTTCAGCATTTGTACGCCATTGATAGAGACCTCAGCGGTGCGGCGCATCATGTTGAAAAGGCTGATCCGCATATGGCGGGCAAATCGTTCATTTACGATTTCAAGCGTCGGCATTCGCCCACGCACAATTCTATCTTGAGACGAAAAGTCATACTGTAAGGCACCTGCACCTTCGCCGTCACCACCGTCGCCGATTTCGTCTTCTTCGACCTCATCTACACCATGGAGTAGCGCATCAATTTCGTCTTGGGATAATAAATCGCTCACAAATACTACCTTATTGCATTACAAAGCCAGTAAACAACACACGTTCGATTACTTTGCTACCTTCAACCCCTTCCATCGCAGCTTGGACTTTATCTAGCGCCGTTAAGCGCAAAGTTTCTTTACCTGCACTCGTGCTTAGCTCATCAGCCGTAGTCGTTGAAAACACGCTCAGTAAAGTACCTTCAATCAAGGGAATATGCTTCTTTGCTACTTCTTCATTAACATCACCGCGAACCAACAGCTGAACTTTAATTTGCACGATTCTATCGCGACTGGCACCTGGCACATTAAAAACAAAAGGGCGAGGCATAGCAACGTACAGTGCGCTCCCCATTTGCGCAGCGCTACCTTGCTCCGCTTTAACTTCGCTTGCTGTTGTTTCTTCCGCAAGGGATTCTTCTGGTGCGTCTGAGCCTGAAAATAAGAAAAACCCTGCGACACCGCCGAGTACCAATACCGCCGCGGCAATAATGATAATCAGCTTTTTCTTAGAACCACCCGTTTCTTCTATTTCTAAGTCGGTTTCTTCAGCCATAGCAAGCCCTTATGATCTTTATTAATTACAATAATAGCAGGTGTTAGGCATAGTAATCTATTGCAGAATCAGTATTTCTCTGTTGCGGCGATTGTGAATTATCAGAAACCCCCGATTCATCACCTAAAGTTTGCTGTCCACTCGTATTGCCACCAGCAGTTTGCGACTCTGATTCAGTATTTCCACCTTGCTGATGTGATATTTGGCTGTCACCCAGCTCAATACCCTGCTCAGCTAACATTTCTCTTAGTCTTGGAAGTGATTGCTCTAACAACTCTTTAGCTTGCTGATTTTGCACCACAATATTCACTTGAGCCTGCTCTGCATCGCTTTTTATCCGAATTTGCATCGCCCCTAGCTCTGGCGGGTCTAAGCGAATTTCAGCTTCTTTATTGTTAAGATTAAGCATCAGCCCTACCCGTTGATGAAGCTCTTTAGCGGCATCTTGACGCGCTATGTTAATCGCCTGTTGAAGATTAGCATCTGTTGCTTGTTTTGTCTGTGTTGTACTTTGGTTTGTTGGCTGAGACTGTTGAATTTGCTGAACTTCTTTCAATGTTTGGTTTAGTGAGCTTGTGTCTTGCGATGCACTTACAGGGCTTGCTTCAGGCTTGGCTGGAATTGGTATCGCTGTTGCGGTATTGGCCGATTGACGCTCATTTTTGACAGCCTCTTTCGCGATGCTTGCTTCCGCTTGCATCAGCTTACTATTTTCTTTATCAACTACCTTTTCACTTATTTGTTTTTCTAAGTTCTGTTTTTCTGAACTCTGCTTCTCTGCAGCCAACTTTTCATCGCTAGTCAATTTATTTACAGCTATATTTTTTTCAGCACGTTCACCCTCTTTAACTGCCACAGCCTGCTGCTCACTATTGTTAGACTTTTCTTGCGTGCTATTTACATTAAAAGACGCTTGAGTAGTATTTTTAACATCTGTAGCAGCTTCTTGCGGCGTGTTTGTTGAAGTTTGTGTTACGACAGAGGATGGCACAAATGCTTTAAACGGCTGTACATTTGCGATATCAACACCTTTACCAATTAACTGAGCTACGGCTTTTTGTACACTTGGTGACGCATCGTAAATATCCAGCTTACCAGCCATCACGGCTTTTAATTCTTGTTGTTGCTGTACGGTCAACTTTTCTACCATGGTTTGCACATCTGTAGTGCTTTTTGTACTTACTGCGTTTTTGTCTTTCGCAGTTTGTGTACTAGCCTCAGAGACGATTTGCTTTGTCTCTGATTGCTTAGCTTCAGATGAGGAAACCGATTGAGCAAGCTCTGATTTCTTAGCGGCTAAGAGTTCTTTCAGTTGCGCGGTTTCAGACTCATCTTCAACTTGAGTCCCAACTGACTTATCAGCACCTAGATCCCGCTTTTCTACGTTTGTATTGGTAACCAAGGCTTGAGTGCCAGTATCCTTTTGCAACTTAGGCTGTAATATTTGCTCTTCAGTCTCTGCGCTGTCGTTTCTTAACGAAGGTTTAGCAACCTCACCGTCTGCGTCTTGACTATCCAAAGAAACGGTTGGTTGTAGCAAAGTATTTGTTTTAGTGCCGGCGTTTTCAGTTTGGCCTTTCTCCCCTCGAATGAGTTTACTTGCTTCGTCTTGTAGCGGCTCCTGAGATGGCGCACTATCGCTAGCTACAACCTCTTCATCAGTCAAAGAAGCATTGCCCAATGCTTCTTTGACTGATTGCGCAATTGCTGTTGGGGATTGGCTCAATGAAGTGCTCTGCTGTTTTGCAGCGTTGATCTGAGCATACAAGTCATTATCCGGGAGATCAGGAAGCGGTTTGTCCACAACTACCTGACCTTTGTCAGTGTAGCTAACAGTAGAAGTTGGTACTTCCCCTTGCTGCTTAGAAGAAGAGGCTTGTGCTTTACTATCTGCCTGCGGAGCATCATCTGATGCGACTTCGCTATCTATTGGCGCATCCAGATCTAAGGTTACAGGATCTGCAGATTCTTTTACCTGCTTACTTGCACTCTCTTGTTCCGCTAGCTCAGCCATTAAAGCACTAAACCCAGAGCCGCCCTCAGAACCCTCAGCATCCATATCTTGGGATTTTTCTTTAATATCAACCTCGTTACTGCCTCGTTGCAGCATGGATGCAAGCATTAGATTCATCTTAAAGCTACCTCATAAAGTGGCAATGTCCTGCCGTTGTAATACACCGTTAAAAACCAACACTATGAATATTAGTGACTTTTACGAGTGAACTACCTAAATAATAAAACGCTAATTATTACGAAGCATATTTCGAGCCAACTTACCAAGCACGCTCTCTTCGTACAAACTGATTCGTTGCAAACTCATCAAGCATCTTTTGCTCTGCTTTGGCAAGACGAGTTTGCTTCGCGAGGGCTTGCTTCTCGATAAGCTTTTCAATTGCCTTCGTTTTAGCCTGTTGCGCTAGCCATAGCTTGCGACGTTGTTCAACCACCTGCTTCGCGGTGTTGACCGTTTTTGCTTGCTGATCAATTGCCTGCTCAATCTTATTAATAAAGTTATGATATTGATTGAATCCGCCACTAGACAGACCAACTTGTGCTTTAGTATGAAGCTGCATGCTGTATTCCAGACGAAAATCGTTTAGTCCCGATAACCGTTGTTGGTTTGTTGCTAAGTGCTGCTGGGCTTGAACAAAGTTCGCTCGAAGGCTATCTTCTTTGTCTTTTTCTAGCTTAAGCAATAAAGTCAGTTTGTTATTTGCCATTATGCTTGTCCTAGTAGCTTAGCGAGGCCTTGTAAACACTCGTCATAATTGATCACGTCTTTCATGCCTTGCTGAAGGAAGTTATTCATCGCAGGCATCATATTTATCGCCTGATCTAACATCTGATCACTGCCACGTTGATAAGCACCTAAGGTGATCATGTCTTTATTTTGCTGGTACATTGAATAGACTTGTTTGAGCACTCTGGCTTGCTGCATATGTGCCTCTGATACCACTTGAGGCATGACTCGACTAATGGACTTTTCAATATCTATCGCTGGATAATGACCACTATCGGCAAGCTCTCGTGATAACACAATATGACCATCCAAAATAGCTCGAGCAGCATCGGCAATGGGGTCTTGCATATCATCACCTTCACTCAATACCGTAAAGAATGCGGTAATTGAGCCTTGTCCTTCACCACCATTACCTGCGCGCTCAACCAATGCTGGGAGCTTTGCAAACACGGAAGGCGGATATCCTTTTGTGGCTGGCGGCTCACCAACCGCAAGCGCTATCTCACGCTGTGCCATGGCATAACGCGTCACCGAATCCAGTAATAACAGTACGTTTAATCCTTGATCGCGGAAATACTCCGCAATAGTCACTGCACTCTCACAGCCTTTTAAGCGCATCAGCGGTGAGGCATCGGCGGGAGCGGCAACCACGACGGAGCGGCGTCTACCCTCGACGCCCAAAATCTCATCAATAAATTCTTTCACCTCACGACCGCGTTCACCGACCAAGCCAACGACGATAACATCCGCCTCACTGCCTCGTGTCATCATGCCAAGCAGTACCGATTTACCCACACCACTCCCTGCAAACAGACCCATACGTTGGCCTTGACCCACTGTCACGATCGAATTTATCGCGCGTACACCTACGTCCATTGGTGAGTCGATTGGACGCCTTGCAAGTGGGTTAATGGGCGCTGCGGCAAATTTCAGATGCTTCTCAGCGTCAATGGCTCCAAGGCCATCTAGTGGCCTACCAAGTCCGTCAACCACGCGGCCAAGTAGACCCATTCCGACAGGTAATCCAGCATCCTTAACTTTTGGGATCACTCGCGCTCCAGGAAGGACGCCTGTAATATGATCGTTTGGCATAAGGTAAAGCGTTTCTTGATTGAAACCGATGACTTCTGCATCAATAAAACCGCCCAGTGTCTCGATTTTACATTGGCTGCCGACGGGAGCACTTAGCCCCCTAGCTTCAAGGGTGAGGCCAACCACACGGGTGAGGCTGCCTGCAACCGCAACCCCATATGGTTTAATAAATTTCTGATACTTACTGATGCGCTCGCTCATAGCAGCAGATGTCGACATGTTCGCAATTACCTTAGGAAGGCATCGTTATCCTGATTTGATTGCTTCGCTTATCTAGATAACAGTGCAGTATTATTGGTTTATACCGCTATCTTGCAAAAATGATTCCAACACTTCGCTAATACGGTTCTTAAGCGTCATATCAATGGATGACTGTGGCGTTTTCACCTCGCAGCCACCTCTGTCCAACGTCGGCTCTGGAAGTAACTGCCAATGCTGTGATTGTATATGTTCTTCGCCGTACATGGCTTGCACTAAGGCCAAATCTTCTGGATGCAGATGGATGCGTACTGTTTGATCTTTGACAGGCAACGCGTCCATTGCTTTTTTCAACGCGTTTAAAATGAGGTCAGGCGTGGTCTTAAGCTCTTTAAAAATAACCTGCTCCGCCAATAAATTGACAAGTACAACCAGCTGCTTTTCACACTCATCATCAACCTTTTTCAGTGGGGTTTGCATGCCATCTAGTATAGTGGATAGCGCCTTCATCCTCTCTTCAATAAGCGGTTGTGCTTCCTCAAGTCCCTTTTCTTTACCTATTTCTACGCCTTCTTTATAACCGGCTTCTTTACCTTCAGAAACCCCTTTGTCAAAGCCTTCAATATAGCCCTGCTCATGGCCTTGCTTTATTCCTTCGTCGTAGGCGTCCTGGCGGATCTGCTCTAATTCTTCAATGGTCAAAGTAGGAAATTCAGGCTCTTGTGGCTCAGGTTCGGGGTGTGCCTGCTTTTTCGTATACAACTCTTCAAGTGGTGTACCGAATGCGGTCGAACGACCGCGGAATTTTTCGGGCTTATCCGTAACATCTGGAATGGGCCAGTTTTCTAATAACTCATCCAGCGCTTCGGTGCTGACTGGGCGGCCTTTATACAACTTTTTATCGACCATGGTTTATAGGAACTCCTCACCACCACCGCCACCAAGCATAATTTCGCCTGAGTCAGCCAAACGTCTAGCCGTTGCCAAAATTTCTTTTTGTGCAGCTTCCACTTCACTGATCCGCACTGGAGGCATAGCCTCAAGGTCATCTTGCATCATCTCAGCAGCACGCTTAGACATATTCTTCATAATCTTTTCTTTTAAAGATTCGTCCGCGCCTTTAATTGCTTTCATCAGTACGTCTTGCTGCACTTCACGCAGTATGGCTTGGATACCTCTGTCTTCTACATCCATCAAGTTTTCAAACACAAACATGAGGTCTTGAATTTGTTGCGACATTTCTTCGTCATGTTCTCGGATTGAATCCATCAACTGACCTTCAATATTAGTATCCAAGTAGTTCATGATATCTGCAGCGGCTTTTAAGCCACCCATTTTCGCTGCTTGTGCACCAGCTTGACCAGCGAACTGCTTCTCCATGATCTCGTTGAGTTCTTGTAGTGCCGCAGGTTGTACTTCTTCTAAGTTTGCAATACGCATTGTTAAATCTAAGCGTACTTTCTCAGGAAACTGAGACAAGATTTCGGCGGATTGCTCAGGCTCGAGATAAGACAATACAATCGTTTGGATCTGCGGGTGTTCGTTGCGGATAATATTGGCAACTTGCTTCGAGTCCATCCACTTCAACGAATCCAACCCTTTTGCACCGGAGCCCATAACGATTTGGTCAATAAGACTTGCCGCTTTATCTTCACCAAGTGCTGCGGTTAGCGCCTTCTTAATGAAATCTTCCGATTGGAAACCAATTGTACTAAAACTTTGAATTTGTTCGATAAACAAATTGTGCACAGCTGCTATTTTAGCCTGAGATAGGTCATCCATGGAGGCCATTGCCATACCGACCTTTTGCACTTGTTTTGGCTCTAAGTGTTTCAAAATCTGAGCCGCATCTTCTTCAGTCAAACTAAGCAGTAAGATGGCAGCCTTGTCGACGCCATCTAGCTTGTCAACGTCAAAGGCTGCGGGCAATTGTTTTTGTTCTTGATCAGTCATCTTCTGTCAACCACGCTTTCACAACTTGTGATGAGAGTTCTGGTTCGTTAGCAACTAGGGCACGTACTGCTTTGAGTAAGTCCTCGTCGCCATGTAAGTCTGGCAATTGTAATCTACCGTCAGAAGAGAAGCCAACCGCAGACTCATCGAATTCGTTATTTAGCATATCGAGTGTACTGTCACCTAAATCTACACCACTGGTCAACGCATCTTCATCAAAATCTTCTAGCGTATCATCTGGGTAAATTAGACGCTTAAGCATAGGTCTTACTACCGCTAAGATTAGCACAATGATCACTAAGGTACCTGCTGCAAGACGGATTGTCTTTTGGAACCAATCTTGCTCCCAAAGTGGTATCTCTTGCATTTCAGTGAGGTCTTCACGTACGAATGGCACAGTCACTACCTCTAGCGCATCACCTCGCTGCATATCAAAGCCCACACCACCTTGTAGCAAACGACGGATGTTATTTAACTCTTCTTGCGTACGCGGCGCCATTGCCATGTTACCTTCAGCATCAGGTTTTGCGAGGTAGTCAACGGCCACACTCACACTGATCCGGCGAATAACCCCAGTTTGCTGACGTTTATGGCTAATAGTGGTATCTAACTCATAGTTACGGGTTGCTTCTTTTTGATTACTGCTTGGTGTTGCACTTTGACCATTGCCGCCTTGACCCGCAATCTCTGGGATATTCGAGTTTATGGGAGGTTGATTAGTCAGTGCCCCCGGAATACCTACAGCTAAACCACCAATATTATTTTCTTCATACGTCGTTTCGCTACGAACCGCAGGTAAATCTGGGTTATAACGTTTTTGCGTTTCTTCAACTGCGCTGAAGTCCATCGTTAAGTCAACCTGCGCGGTAAAGTTACCAAGACCTACAGTTGGGATCAGGATGCTATCAATTTTTTCTAGATACTCTTGTTCACGCTTACGTTCGATTTCATACTCTTTTCTCGAGCGTGCAGCTAAAGAGTCTTGAGAACCAGAGTTGAGTAGACGACCGTTTTGATCGGTGACGGTCACGCGTGAAGGTTCTAGGCCTTGTACCGCTGATGCCACGATGTCTACGATTGAATCAACTTCTTCGCCGCCAAGCGTTTTGCCACGTTTAAGGGTAATAACTACGGTTGCTGAGGGCTTTTTCTCGCGACGCGCAAAGACGTTTTCTTTTGGTATTGCAAGCAACACTTTTGCACGATTTACGTCTTGTAACTCTTCAATTGTTCTCGCAAGTTGTTGCTCACGGCTATGCTTTAAGCGCTCTCTTTCAAGACGTTGGCTAACACCAAAACCCATATCTTGCATCAGAATATCAGTGCCAGAACTCGGAGACTGGGTAAAACCGTCACGCGCCATGCGTAGTTTTATGTCTTGATAGTCCGACTCAGCGACTAAAATGGTATTACCATCTAATTGGTATTCAATTTTTTGTTGGTCTAAAAAGTCTAACGTTTCAACGAGTTCTTCTGTTGGATATTTACCAAGTGGGCGCATATCTGGTTGGCGCGCCCAAATGATAATAAAGATTGCGATTGCTAAACAAATAGCAAGGGCAATAACCAGAGTAACCTGGCGCAACATATCAACACCGCTTAGCGCACTGAAGTAGCCTGATTTTTGCTCTTGTTGCTCATCCGAACCGCTGTCATTATTCAGCGCTGCATCGGAAAGCGTAAGATCTGTTGATTGATTAGTAGCCACGATTACTCTCCACAGTCACTCAATTAAACTGGCATGCTCATGATTTCTTTATAGGCCTCAACAAGTTTATTACGAACTTGCACTGTTGCCTCAAAAGCGACCGACGATTTTTGTTTCGCTATCATGGCTTCTGCAAGAGAAACGCTTCTGTCACCCATTTCAACAGCGGTGACTTTTTGTTTCGCTTCTTGTTGTAAGCCATGAACCGTATTAAGTGCATCTGAGAGTAAATCGCCAAACTGAGCCGACGAAGATGCCGCAGTCTTAACCGGCTGCACTGATGGCTGTGTGTTTCTCGTCGCTTCTGCAGCCATTGCCTGCATTTCTTGAAATAGCGCTGATGATTGTACTTTCATGATGCTTTACTCAAAATAACTCTTAGTTACCTGTAATAAAGCAGAAAACGTGCCAACTTAAAACCATTTATTTTCAACATCTTACAACATTTTAACCATGTCGAAAAATTGGCAGTACATAGAAGTGAAAACTAGGCGCCTAAGATCTGCTGATCTTTATAGGCACCTGATTAAATTTGAATTAACAGATAAAGCTTAGCCTGAGATGTGGATAAACAACGAACTAACTCATTGTTTTTAAGCTCAGCTAACCTAGGTTAAGCGGGTAGCGCAATCCCTAAATCTCGCATTTTTGCCAGCTTGTAGCGAAGTGTGCGAGGACTCATACCTAATACCTCCGCCACCTCTTTGCGTTTACCATTAAACTTTGCCAGCGTATCTAAAATAATTTGGTGTTCTTTATCCTGTAGCTCATCTTTATAGCTAATGATCTCATCCTCACCTTGAGATCGCTCCATTAAAGCTGATGCTTCATTATTTACAAGTGGTGCTGACTCAATCAAAGCCATCGGTGAGAAATTTTCGATAAAAATATCATCTTCTTGAATTTCATTACCTTGGAACAAAATCAGGGCACGTTGAATAACGTTATCTAGCTCTCTTACGTTTCCAGGCCAACTGTGCGAACTGAGCTTGTGCTTTGCACCGCTGCTTAATATAGGTGTTGGCTTGCCTGCTTTTTGCGTATGTCTTACCAACAAATGCTCGGCTAACACAGCGATATCACCCGCTCTATCCTTCAGTGGCAACCACTCTAGCGGGAAAACATTGAGGCGATAATATAAATCTTCTCTAAATACCCCATCCTCCACCGCTTCTTTTAAATCGCGGTTACTGGTTGCCAACACTCTGACGTCCAGTGAAATGGTTTTTCTGCTGCCTAAACGCTCTACCTCGCGCTCTTGTAACACGCGAAGTAATTTTGCTTGTAATCCCAAATCCATCTCTGTGATCTCATCAAGCAAAATCGTTCCCTTTTGTGCTTGCTCAAATTTTCCAGGACACGCCTGAATGGCACCTGTAAACGCCCCCTTTTCGTAACCAAATAGAGTCGCTTCGAGCATATTTTCCGGGATTGCAGCGCAGTTAATTGCGATAAAGGGCTCGTCTGCTCTGTCGGATTTATCGTGAATATAGCGAGCCAACACTTCTTTACCTGAACCGCTCGGTCCAAGTACCATAACGCTGGCATCTGACTTAGCTACTTTTACAGCCAGTTCAAGTAGTTTAATACTCTTTGGATCGGCAACAATGGGGCCGTCTGTCTCTTTTTCCTTCTCAGGTAGATAACGTCCAACCATATTGAGCAATACTTCAGGCGCAAACGGCTTAGCCATATAGTCGATGGCACCCAATCTCATCGCTTCAACCGCATCATCAATGGTCGCGTATGCTGTCATCATCAATACCGGTAATTCGGGATAGTTGAGTTTAATGGTCTTTAACAAGTCAAGCCCACTCATGGCACCCATTTGCACATCACTCACCACCAAAGAAAAGGTTTCCTGCTTTAGCAATAAAACGGCTTGTTCCGCACAACTTGCTTCTACGCACTCGATATTTGAAAGCTGCAATGTATCGATGAGTGCTTCTCTTAAACCAGCATCATCTTCAACAACTAAAACTCTGTTACTCATAGTTCCTCCGCCTCAATTAGTGGTAGTACCAAACTAAAACGTGCGCCCTTACCTTCAACATTGTCTGCCTGCGCAAACCCTTTGTGCGCGTTAGCGACCGAATTAACCACCGCAAGTCCTAGCCCAGTCCCCTGCGACTTAGTTGTAAAAAATGGTTCAAACAACTTGTCGACTAAGGTTTCATCGATGCCAGGTCCATTATCAACAACTGAGATACGTACATACTCGCCACACGGCTCGCGCTCTGCATTAAGTTCAATGTGTGCCGCACTGCCAATTATTTGAATACTGTTGTGGATCAGGTTTTGGATCGCACTTGCAAGCGCAGTACGATTACCTAATATTTCGATATCTGGCTCGGGTAAAAATGCTTCCAATTTTGCTTGGTTAAGCTCAACCATAGCGTCAGCACCCGCTTTGACTTCACTTAATAATTGTTGCATTGACACTCGCTCAACCACTTGTTGTTCACCGCTTTTAGCGAACAACAGCATGTCATTAACTTGGCTTTCTAAGTCTTTTAACCGAGACATCAACTTATCGTGAAACTTTTCTCGAGAAGCCGGAGGAAGATTAGCTGCACCTAGATTTGCACCATATAACATCGCAGCCGATAACGGCGTACGCACTTGATGCGCCAATGAAGCAACCATTTTTCCCAACGCACTTAACCTTTGCATATGCGCAACACGACTTTGGAGTCGGCGCGTTTCGGTAAGATCTGTCATCAAAATGAGTTGCCCAGGTTCCGGTGTTAGCGCGGTTATATCTAACTTAATTCTTCTGCCATCTTTAAGAGAGACTTCATGACCATCGTCCTGCTGTGGTCGAAATGAACGCTGAATAACGCTAAACCACTTTTCACCTTCGAGTGGTTCACCCAACATATCCATCGCGATTTGATTCGCCTTGGCAATCATACCTTGACCATCAAGTACCACAACACCTGCAGGCATAGTATCAACTAGATGACTTAACCAACTCGCCTGCTGTCTAAGGTCGCTCAATTCACCAACGTAGGCTTCTTGCAGCAAACAGGGATTGTAGCGATTCGTCGTTGGTACAAATTGTGGATTAATAACATGTGCTAATGCCATTTTTCCGCTCTCTTAAAAATAAACTCAATGGATAAAAGCAAAAAACGATCCAACTTTATATTTGATATAAAACATAGAGTTACAGAACACTTAACAATATCAATTTATTGACACTGTTTTTATATACAGCATTATGCTAGAGTTTTTGAAAGCCAAATGTGATGCCGCAATGAGTAGTTGGCGTAGTAAATCATTTAGCTTATTCATACTCACAATTAGATAGAAGAGAGCCAACAATGACAATACGATGCGGCTGGGTAGACGAGAGCAAACCCGATTATGTTGAATACCATGATAAGGAATGGGGAAGACCTGTACTAGATGACCAGAGCTTGTTTGAGTTTATCACATTGGAATCTGCACAAGCTGGCTTAAGCTGGTATACCATTTTGAAAAAACGTGAAGGCTATAGAAAAGCATTCCACGATTTTGATGTACACAAAGTGAGCCAGATGACAGAGCAAGATGTCGAGCGGCTATTAGCATTTGACGGAATTATCAGAAACCGTGCAAAAATCGCAGCCACGATAAACAACGCTAAGCGATTTATTGAAATTCAGCAAGAGTTTGGCAGCTTTGCAAAATACCAGTGGCAATTTGTTAATTACAAGCCTGTTATCAATCCCATACATGACAAACACGATGCCGTTGCCACCAGTGAACTCAGCGACAAATTTGCCAAGGACTTAAAAAAACGTGGATTTAAGTTTTTAGGCTCAACGACCGTGTATGCACATATGCAAGCTTGCGGCATGGTTAACGACCATGCCGATAACTGTTTTTGCAAACAAACCATTATTGCCAGTTATCAAGACTTGGATTTTACTCGACTTTAAACAATAAAACACAAGGCCGCGTATTAAGCGGCCTTGTTGAGTTGATTAGGTAACCTGAACTTGGAATAACAACTTGTTCTCTAGCAGCTGTTACCCCTTACTACTGCGTTAAATTTGCTTACAATAGGCCAGCTATTGACGCACAAATTTGCCTTGTATTAAGAAATAACTTCTGGCTAGAGTGATACTTCGCTTTTGAATTTAGTGATTTTAGTGGATTAACTTACTTCTTATCCCGAGTTCAGGTTAGGTAGTAATTGATGAACTATCAATCACGATTGAGATTATACTTTTTCATCTTCTCAACTAATGTTGTACGGCGAACGCCCAAGATTTCAGCCGCGCGAGCAACCACATAATCGTAGCGCTCTAAAGCTTGAGTGATCAAATCAATTTCAAGCTCTGCTAAATATTCTTTTAACTCTATCCCCTCGTCCGGCAGTAAGCCAACATTCGATGCTTGCGGCGCAAAATCTTCTGCTACCATATCCTCTTCATCGTCACTAAAACCATCGCTAAATAGTTCGTTGAAGGCATCTTTTTCCAAAAGTTCTTCTGGATATTCAGGCTCAAACGCTTCGACTTCTATATAGCGGTACTTTTGTGGTAAATCAGTCACATCGACAACCTTGTCTGGGAACATAATCACCATTCGTTCCACAAGGTTTGCAAGCTCTCGAATATTCCCAGGCCAAGCGTGCGACTTTAAGCTGTCTACGGCTCTATCCGTAAACTTAACCGAATTGCCCGTTTGTTCATTTACTCTACGTGTTAGTTCTTTTAGCAGTAGCGCAATATCTTCCGCACGCTCGTTTAAAGAGGGGTTTTCAATGGGGAATACATTGAGTCTATAAAATAAGTCTTCGCGAAACTTGCCGTCTTCAATCATGGTTTCAAGATTACGGTGCGTTGCGGCAATCACACGAACATCCGCCTGAATCGGCTTTGTGCCCCCTACTCGTTCATAGGTGCGTTCTTGTAAAACTCGTAACAATTTCACCTGCATTTGCAGTGGCATATCACCGATTTCATCGAGAAAAAGCGTACCTCCTTGCGCCAGTTCAAAACGCCCTTTTCTGGCTGAAATCGCGCCAGTAAACGCGCCTTTTTCATGACCAAAAAGCTCGCTTTCTAACAACTCCCCAGGGATAGCACCACAGTTAACTGGCACAAATGGTCCCTGTGCACGTTTAGACAATAAGTGTACGTTACGTGCAACCACTTCCTTACCGGTTCCCGATTCACCCAAAATAAGGACATTGGCGTCGGTTTTAGCCACTTGAGAAATCAAGAAACGAACGTTTTTAACCGCTTCGGTTTCCCCAACTAAACCATCAAAGCTCTTATTTAGTAGCTTGTTCTCTTTATTTGGAAGCATACGTAAATATTGCTGACAGTCATGTAGCAATTGCATCGTGACTTCTTGCCCAAAGGGTTCGGTGATAAGCCCTATTACATTCGGTAATGCAAGTAGCGGCCTGAGCGTTTCACCTATTAATAAAAACGGGACGGCGGGATGAGATTTTATCAACGCTTCGTGTGTTAAGCTTTGCAAAGCGCCTAGCACAAAAATTGGTTCTTGGTTGTTATCAAGGATCTTGGGCTCATAACGCTCTTCGGCCAGCACTTCATTTGCTTGACCGACAAAACTAAGTGCCGCACCTAATCCGATCGCTCTTTTGTTGTTGTTATCTAAGATCAAGACCATTGCTTGAGAACCAATCTACTTAAAATTTTTTCAATAGTTAGATTGTAAGAGAGATTAAGGGGGATGCAATACCTAAGTGGCAACTTTTTGACATTAACGCCAAAAAATCGCCACTAGAGCTGTTCTATATCAATACTTTGGTATTAATTTATAATAAACCTAGTACCGATGATGCAGACTGATTAGCTTGACCACGCAAAGCAATAGAAGCTTGCGATAAAATATCGTTGGCAACTTGATCGCTCACCGCTTGCGCGTAATCGGTGTCTTGAATTCGACTTTGGCTCGCCGCAATGTTCTCACGTTGGTTACTTGCAGAGCGAATTGTACTAGATACCGCATTTTCAAATGCGCCAAGCTCCGCGCGTTGGCTGTTTAAATCCTCAGAGACTGTATCTGCCGCATCAATGGCAGCTTGTGCGCCCGCCTGCGTCGAAATGTCTACACTCAATATTGCACTGGCAAAACCACCATCAGTCTGCTGTAGCGACTGAGTGGTATTAGCGTCGGGACCTACCTGAAAACTACGAGACTCACCGTCAAAAATTTGTGCGCCACCAAATGTAGTATTTTCAAACGTTTCGCTGATTTGCGTTTGCAACTGCGATACTTCCTCTTGCAACGCTTGACGGTCACTATCTGTCAGCGCCCCATTACCGGCTTGAATCGATAATTCTCTAATTCGGGAAACCGCATCATTCACACCAGATAATGCCGAGTCAGCAGTTTGCGAATACGAGATACCATCATATGCGTTACGAATAGATTGACTGTAGCCGTCCTGTTGAGACGTCAAACGATTAATGATCTGCAAAGCCGCAGCGTCGTCTGCAGCAGAATTAACCTTCTTACCAGAAGCCAGCTGTTGATTGAGTTTATTAGCAGTCTGCTCCGTACGATTAAAAAAAGCAGTACTTTGTGATTGGATTTTCATATATACCCCCATTCACTATCATTAGGTTAAATCTACGCTATTGTGAGCAAAAAGTCACCATAGCCGTTAAATTTCCTGCAATGACTGGCATAAATACTGCAAAACACATAGAAGTGATATAAAGTATTGAGTAGTAGCTAATTTATTGTATCGGTGAGATATCTAGAGCAGTTTCGATACTCGATACTGTAAAGTTTTGATTGCACCTGTAGGTGGACACCCTATGTTTGATAATAAAACCATTTTAATAACCGGCGGCACAGGCTCTTTTGGCAAAAAATATGTAAAAACTTTGCTCGAGAGATACAAGCCTAAAAAAATCATTATCTTTTCTCGAGATGAGTTAAAACAGTTTGAGATGCAACAAGAGTTTAATCAACGCTGCATGCGATACTTTATCGGAGATGTACGAGATAAAGATAGGTTACGAAGAGCAATGCAAGGCGTCAACTACGTCATTCATGCCGCTGCATTGAAACAAGTTCCTGCTGCTGAATATAATCCTATGGAGTGTATTAAAACCAATATTAATGGGGCTGAAAATGTGATTGAAGCCGCTTTAGATAATGATGTAGAAAAGGTTATCGCACTTTCTACAGATAAAGCAGCAAATCCAATTAATTTATACGGTGCTACGAAGCTCGCATCAGATAAACTTTTCGTCGCTGCGAACAATATTGCAGGTGGACATAAAACTCTTTTTTCCGTTGTCCGTTATGGCAATGTTGTCTGCTCCAGAGGCTCTGTAGTTCCTGTCTTTCAAAAGTTCATTGATGAAGGTAAAGATCACATTCCTATCACACACCCTGAAATGACCCGTTTTTGGATAAGCCTGCAGCAAGGGGTTGACTTTGTACTGAAGAATTTTGAGCGGATGCTAGGTGGTGAAATCTTCGTTCCAAAGATACCTTCCATAAAGATTACGGATTTGGCGACCGCGATGGCCCCCAACTTACCGCAGAAAATTATTGGTATACGTCCAGGCGAAAAACTTCACGAAGTAATGTGTCCTGCAGACTTATGCTTTGATACTTTTGAATATGACGATCATTTCGTTATCGCTCCAGGTATAAAGTTCAGTAGTCGAAGTAACGACTTTACGATCAACGCAATTGGCGAAAAAGGCCACCCTGTTAGTACTAACTTCGAATTTAACTCTCTCGATAACCCTGATTATATGTCTGTTGAAGAAATATTGGCATTTAACATTGAGGCAATTAAATGATCCCATATGGCAGACAAGATATTAATCAAGATGATATAGATGCTGTCATTGAAGTTCTAAAGTCAGACTGGCTAACCCAAGGCCCTAAAGTTCAAGATTTTGAGTTAAAAGTTGCGCAACACTGCAATGTTGAACATGCTATAGCATGTAATAGTGCTACTTCTGCTTTGCACATAGCGTGCTTAGCATTAGAAATCGGTCCAGATGATATCGTTTGGACATCACCAGTCTCATTCGTAGCAAGTAGTAACTGTGCCCTATATTGCGGTGCAAGCATCGACTTTGTTGATATAGACACCCAAACGGGTAATATGTCGATTCAAGCTTTGACAAAAAAACTTGAGCAATCAAAATCTGAAAATAAATTACCCAAAGCTATCATTCCAGTGCACCTTGCAGGTCAGCCTTGCGATATGTATGAAATTGCTGAACTGTCGAAAAAATATGGATTTAAAGTAATAGAGGATGCCTCCCACGCTATCGGTGCGAATTACAAAGGGGAACCTGTAGGAAACTGTAAATACAGTGATATCTGCGTATTTAGCTTTCATCCAGTAAAGATTGTCACAAGTGCTGAAGGAGGCATGCTTACAACTAAGCATGGACAATTAGCACACAGAGCCAAGTCATTTAGAAGCCACGGTATTACCTCTGATCCAAAAGAATTAGTCCAGCAAAGTCACGGCCCTTGGTATTATGAACAGCAATCTTTAGGCTTTAATTATCGACTGACAGATATACAAGCTGCTCTCGGACTAAGTCAAATGTCGCGCCTAGAAGATTTTGTCACTCGGCGAAACCAGTTGGCTGAGATTTACAGTGATAATTTGCCTAAGCAGCTTTGCCATTTAACTCGGCTATCTAATCGTCGCTCCTCCTATCACCTTTATATCGTGCTGCTACCTGAAGGCTTGGACCAAAAATACGTGGTCACACATTTACGCGATAAGGGAGTGTTTGCACACGTCCATTATATCCCGATTCATTTACAGCCGTTTTACCAATCTCTCGGATTTAAAAAAGGTGATTTTCCCAATGCGGAAGCGTACTATAAACGTGCCATTACTTTGCCTCTACACCCTAATTTGACAACACAAGATATTGCTTACATCTCGTCCATATTGTCGGAGCTATTATGAAGTTAGCACTAGGTACCGTTCAATTTGGTTTAGATTATGGAGTGAGTAATTTTGATGGCAGACCGGGCACAGCAGAAGTGGCTCAAATTCTAGAGATTGCTGAAAAAAATAATATCAACTTGATTGATACTGCTATCGGTTACGGCAATAGTCACAACGTCCTAAACGATCATCATGTAGCCAAACGTGATTTCAATCTGATCACGAAACTTCCTCCGCTCAACAAAGCTTACTTCGAAAAGTCGGATGTAGACCATTACCTGCAATATATTGAAAGTGCTTTTGAGGAACTCGGCGCCGACTCTTTATACGGCGTGTTATTTCACCAAAGTGCAGATCTCCTAAAGCCCGGAGTAGAAGCAATCTGGCAAAGACTAACAGCCCTTCAAAGTGAAAAAAAAATTTCAAAGCTAGGTGTATCGATGTATGCCAATGCTGACTGTAAACAGCTCTTATCACTTTATCAGCTTGATCTAGTTCAACTACCATACAATGTATTGGACAGATACTTTGAACAGACAGGATGGTTAGCTCAATTCCGACAACGAGGAATTGAAGTTCATGCTCGAAGTATATTTCTACAGGGGTTGCTTTTGATGGAATCTGACAAAGTACCGCCTTACTTCAAGCCTTGGATAAGCAACCTTGAACAGATTTCAAAACTCGCAGAGACCTTCAATACCTCCAAGTTAGTTATTAGCCTCGCTTATGTATTACAGCAAAAAGCGATAGATCACTGTGTTGTTGGAGTAAATAAGGCTCGAGAGCTTACTGACATACTATCAGCTTTTGAGAATGCGATTCACATAGCTTCAAGTGACTTGCCAGATTTGAGTGTGGATGATTTAGCGTTAACCAACCCCGCACTGTGGCCATAACGAATAGGAATTAAAATGCAAATGAAGACAAACCAGTCCCCACTAAAGCTTGCGTTCATTGGTGGTGGCAATAATTCAGCTGTCGGTTATGTACACTTTGCAGCCACTCAACTCGACAACAAATTCACCGTTGTTGCTGGTGCTTTTTCACGAGATACGGAACAAAACATTGCAACCTCAAATCGCTGGGGTATATCAGAGCAACGCACTTATCGTTGCTGGAAAGAGCTTATAAAAAAAGAGAAAAGTAACGTAGATGCATTTGTTATACTGACACCTACACCCCACCATATCGAAGTTCTCACAACTTTGTTGGAGCAAGATATACCCGTAATTTGCGAAAAATCATTAGTTTGCGGCCCACTTGAAATAGCAACTCTCGAGAAGACTTATAACGCCAGTAAGCACTTCTTAGCAGTTACCTATAACTATTCAGGTTATGCCATGATCAGAGAGCTAAAGCATCTGATTAAGCACGATAAGCTGGGAACCATACAGAAAGTTCATTTAGAGATGCCTCAAGAGGGTTTTCGTAGACCTCCAGATATTGCGGGGAAAGCTTCTAGCCCTCAGGCTTGGCGCTTACACGACAGCGAAGTTCCAACAATTTGTTTGGATTTAGGCGTTCATTTACATCACTTGTCCACTTACTTGCTCGACATTGAACCAAACGAAACCATAGCAGAATTTGCGAATCACTCGCAGTACCCAAATTTAGTAGATGATGTACATATGCTATTAAAATATCCATGTAATATTAAAGGTAGTATGTGGATGTCTAAGACAGCAATAGGACATAGGAATGGCTTAAAAGTGCGCATTTATGGTGAAAAAGGGAGTGCGTTTTGGTATCAACTCAACCCAGATGAACTTGAACTCAACTATAATGATGGCCGCAGAGAAATTTTGGACCGCGCTGGGCAATGTGAGTACGCAGGTCAATTTCGGTATAACCGTATGAAGCCAGGCCACCCTACCGGGTTTGTCGAAGCATTCGCTAACCTATACGCAGATATACACCACGAGCTATGCTTATATCTGGAAGGTGAAAAGAAAAGCAATGACTACGTATTTGGCCTAGAGCAAGCTAAAGCAGGTCTGTGCCTATTTAAAGCCGCCAAAGAATCTGTACACTCTGGTACTTGGGAAAAAATAGCGAATTAATATCGTTTCAATAGACCTTATTTATTCCCTAATCAATTTTAGGGAATAAATTTTCAGCCAATTGCATCAAACACTTCGCTCTTGAGTTCTGAATGAGCCAAGCTTTGCTAACGACTTTTACCTTCGGTTTAGCTCTTCATACCACTAAAATAAAAATCACTTTCGGGATATCTCCCCCTTGCATAAGGTGTTGTTCAACCTATCTTTTGTAGCTCACCTTGTGCTGAACATAATAGTGCTTTTACATCGTGTAGCCTCAAAGCCAGCCGTAAACGTGCAATCGGCCTTCCAGTTTGTCCGCTGTTCTGATTAGATAATAAGCTTGTTAATCAAACGGCTGTCAGGCAAGCGTAGTTGCTTAAATTCTCTATATATCGGAGCATAGTACTGAACCGCTGCGATAAACACCGGTGTCTGGGTTTTTGTCAGCATATCTGGTGCATAAATCGGTTTACCCATAAACGTGGTTCCAATTTTATTGGGGTCTGGATCAACAAAATAAGCTAACTCGACTCTTTTGAAGTAGTTGCTATGCTCCAATAACAGACGTGCTGTTTCTCCTGCCCCCCAAAGAGCAACAGGCACTTTGGAGTCCGCTAACGCGACGATATCATTCAGCCCAGCCAGCTCCAATTTATCCGCTAACAACGCCTCTTCATCAGCGCTTAACTCTCCGATACGCATGAGTATCAAGTCGTCTAAATAAACCACGTGTGCGCCAAGCTGCTTTAATGATTTATATAAACGCACAATAAGCACCAAATCATCGCTGCTAATACGCTCTTCTTTAAAATCAAAACTTATCTGAAAATTACAAGCTTTCAGCTGATATCGATCAATTAGCTCGGCAAACGCACGAATTTCCGCTTGAAACTTATTTCCATCCGTGAATATGTATTTAACCGTAACGGCTTCGGCATTAGCACTGGAGTACTTTACAAGGTTTTCCATCACCTTATGTAAGCTGTTTTTACCCCTTATCTTGACAAACGTTTCTTCAGTCCCCGCATCTATACTCGTAAATATGCTAACTTTCTTAGCGAGCAGTAGCTCATAGATCGCTTTATTAAACACTACCGCATTAGTTATAACCCGGTTGCTTGATAGCGGTAATCGCTCCGTTGTCTGCAAAAGTAATTTAGAAAAATGCTTATCAGAGGTAGGCTCCCCCCCACCCCAAATGCAAAGCGCTTTTTCACTCAGTCGTTGCTCATCTAATAATGCTTTTTGCAAAGCCAGTACGTCGTAAGCTGGCTTTTCTCCACCGTAGTAAGTATCGCTACAGTAGCTACATTTCAAGTTACATACTGAGTGATGCTCATACGATACCTTTGTAATTTTACTAGATTCAATCGCCCCCCACTGTTTAAACTCTAGGTAAGGGCAACCATCGCAACCTGTCGGCTCACCCATATTGATATCTGCAAATAGCTTTTTCTTTGCATCCATTATCGTTTTTACTAGATTTTCGGATTGCTCTAGCTGCTCACTATTAACAATAGTTACGTCGCCACGCATTTCGTTGTCAACAAAGAAACGCTTACAGCAAGTACGAATTTCTTTTGGTGCAAGAAACGCGGAGTGATGTAAGTCTATACAGCTCCACTTTTTCCCTTCGTTTTCTTCTAGGAATTCATCTATTACTTCACTTCGGCGCTGCGCTGCGGTTTCATGCGTCATCATGGTATTAAGAAAGTGTTTTACTAACAAACTGTAATAGGTTTTGTCCAATGGTAGGCTATCAATAGGCACAGAAAAATCGTTAAGTTGTTTAAACGTATATTCATAGAGAGGCTCTCGAAGCTCCTTACTTGGCGCTTTTAAGAATATTTTCCTGATGCAAGTAGCAACCAACCCAATTACACCGGTTAAGAAAGCAGTATACAGGCTTTGGTTCTTTGAAACTGATTTGAGGAGTGTGTGGATCACTGCATAAGAACGATAAAATCCTTTGATGTGAGACGTGCTAACCGAATTCACTATTGAACCAGGTCGTGGGGTTTTTAAATAAATAACTTCATCCAGTAATTTTACTTCCCTTGCATGCCAGTACACTAAAAAGGTAAAGTCAATATCTTCATGGAAGCCACCAGCAAAGGACACCTGATGCTCTATCAATAATTGACGCTTGATCATCAAGTAAATTGCCGAATGATCCATTCTAAATTTTACGTATTTTTCTAACAACAACGCTTTTTCATTTGTAAATTCAGGTTTATCAAACCGACCTTCAAAATGAAATGTCTCATTGTTAACGTTATCTTTTTTATATCGCCAGTCAAAAGCCACCACATCACAATTAACGGTTTCGGGATCAACAAATTGTATCAACTGCTTTAACGCTAGATCAGTCAATGCGTCATCACTGTCAACAAATAAAATCCACTCCCCTTTAGCATGCTCTATACCCAAGTTACGCGCAACTCCCGGACCACTATTAGTCTCAGTCTGGAGCACATGCACAGCTTGATTGCGCTCTGCAAAAGCTGATAACAACGCAAAAGTACCATCCGTTGAGCAATCATCAATTACGATGATCTCAGCGAAATCTTCTAATTGAGTCACCAAACTTGCAAGACAAGCTTGAATATACTCAGCGCTGTTGTAAGTTGGTACTATTAGTGAAATCTTCATGCTATTACTCTCTAAAGTGCTTATCTACCTGACTAGCTGTATGTCTCTTTGACTTGCTGCCGGAGTACTTTTCCCATCGCATTTCGGGCTAAATTGTCACACTTTTCAATAATCCGAGGCTGTTGATAATCGGTCAATTCAGCGAAGCATAATTTACGTAACGCTTGCTCAAGGCTTTCTTCTTGTTGTACTTTCGCCTGCTCGTAGACTACTTTAATGACTTCTCCTAAAGTAGGATCGGCAACGCCAAAAGCAACGCAATCAGTAACTAAGGGGTGACGTTTTATTACCTCTTCAATATCTTGTGGGTAAATATTGATGCCACCACTTGATATTACCTCTTTTTTGCGACCCACATAAAATAGAAAACCGTCCTTACTCAGGTAGCCCAAATCGCCTGTGTAAAAATAACCTGTATCATCATATGCAGCTTTTGTTGCCTCTAACTGTTTCAAATAACCTGAAAATTGAGTTGTAGTTTTACAGGCAATTTCTCCGACAACTCCGATTTCAACAAGTTTTCTGTGGCCGTCACAGATCTTTACATCAACAAATGGGAGAGGTTTACCTACACTGCCCTGATTTCCACCTTCATCATCGATACAAAAGTCCGTTACTACCCCCACTTCAGATGCACCATAGCATTCATGAAACTCGCAGCTAAGTAACTTTAATAACTTCCCTTTCGTCACTGTATTTAAAACAGCTGATGAAGACACAAGTATTCGGACGGAGGAAATGTCTTTGTTTTCGACACCTTGGGCAACTAACCCCTCTAGCTGTGAAGACACCGCAAACAAGAAACTGACTTGATACTGTTCGATAGCACCTAGCCAGCTTTGTAACTGAAACTTAGGTAAAATCACAGTTGTAGCGCCGAGCATTAACGGCATTAATACCCCCCGTTGGGCAAGGGAATGATAAAGCGGTGTTGCGACCAAAATGACATCATCTGACGTTAATTGATAGTAATTTATCGTTGCTGAAAACGCGCGTTCAATCTTACACTTTTGACTTAACACGATTGGTTTTGGTGAACCTGTTGAGCCTGACGTCATAGTCAAAATAAAGTCCAACTCAGGCGCTGCATCCGAGTATTCTTCGTCATGTTCTACATCGGTGAAAATATCTTCCCAACAACGTTCACCGAGAACGCTTTCACCTATAGTTATTACCTCATCTTCTCTCACAACCGCACTTTCCAGTAAAGTACGACTAACAGTGGGCCAACAAATGGCCATACTTACAGGAGTCTTCTTCAGCGCTATTTCTAACGCAGCTCCCTTTAGGGTTATTGGCAACGGTACCACAGCTAAACCCAATTTCGCAGCAGCTAGCAATACAACAGGGTATTCAATGCCATTGGGTGCAAACAATGCAATTCGCTGCCCCGGTGTTAGACCCTGCTCCTTAAAAAAACGACTTAAAATTAGGACGTAATTAAACAACGAGCGGTAGGTAACTTCCGTTCCTGAAAATACTACTGCTACCTTATCTGGCGACTTTTCCACATTTCGATGAAAAAGGTGGTATATATTAACCATGCTCGTTCTCTCTCGTTAACATTACATAATTAAACTTTTTAGGATCAGCTGATGGGAAAATTGATTGTGTAACCTGAAAATGAGGACTATCGACCTCAATAGCTTTGAAACCATTATGCTGATTCAGCAAATTAACAAACTTATTGTCTTTATGGATTACTGCAAGCCAAATACCATCAGGATATTCTTCCTCACAGAGTTTTAGCTGCCAGTTTAATGCCAACTGGACATACGCAAAATTAACCTGCTCAAGGGCTGAAAACCAGCCGCCATATAAGTATGTTTGTCCGTTTTGCTCTAGTGATTGGTGCCAAATATAGATGAGAGGATTACCATCTAATTCAACGACAAAGTTTTCACGCTGATTTTGATGCCACCACTTGTAGTGACCAAGTGTCGGGATAGCTTCCGTGATAGTCATTCTGACGTTATTATGTTGACTATTGCGGGCGTGTAAATAGCGATTAATATCAAAAAAGTCTACCATCCTAACGGTTAAATCTGCTGCTATAGGTAGATATTCACGTATACAAAGTGACTGTATTTCCGCTTCAGACTGTGTCTGTTGTGATAATAAATAACTTGAAACTCTAGCAGCTCCCCTGCCATCGACGCAAACTTTACTGTGGTTTCTGTACTCAGCTAGCTTGTCTGAATTATCAAGTAATATATTAATTAATTCAACGACTTCCAACGGATCACTAGATAAAAACTCAGGCAGATGTAAACAGTGCCCTAAATCATCCAACCAGCTCTGATTATGCTCTTGATTTTTAGCCATACTAAATGTTAGTGCAGGTGTTTTTGTTGCAGCAAGTTCATACAACGAAGTACCCAACGCACCAACAAATAACTGTGCTCTAATAAAGCTTGGGTACAAACTCTCTGGACTTCTGTTTATCTCAACTTGTGGATAAATATGCTGCAATGATATTATCGAGTCATAATTTGTTGCAGATGGTCCTAGGACAATTTCTATCGGCTGACATGGCCTAAGCTGACACACTAATTCAATTATAGGAGTCAATAACTCCCAATCCCCGCCACCACCGAGAGAAAATAGCAGATGAGAACGTTCTATATCTGCGCGCGAACTGTCGTGATATACACTTTCAAGTAAAGCATATTTAGGTCCCAAAAGCGTTTCACAGTCATGAGATACCAAATGATGATAATAAGCTTCGGTTTGATCTCCTCGCCATCTAATATCTATTAATGTATTGGCTAAATGTTCACGACCCAAATCATCTATTACAACAAGTTTAAATTGATCTTGAATTTGGCTTTCCCACTCTCTACCTAATAGATAAGAGTCAACAACGATAGCTTCAGCACCTACTTGGTAAGCGATAGATAAAGTTTGTTGGGCATCATCATATTCACTCGTCCCATGAGCAATTAAGGTGACGCTGTAGTTAATACCACTGATATAGTCACTCAGACAGTCATTTTCATCTAAAATGAAATGACTACCACAACCCCGAACACTAAGCTCCTTAGCCAAATTCAAGCATCGTTTTAGGTGGCCAATTCCTTGAGTGCTGTTAACACGAAAAACAAACATCAAGACCTCAAGATTACATCAATGAGGCCACCCACTGTCGCTGAGTCTGGTCTCAACATTTGCTCAGGTGTTAGGCGAACCCCAAAATCGGTTTCGATCTGCATTACCATTGATAACATTTCAAATGAGTCTAATAACCCGGACTCCATAAAATTAAAACTTTGTAGCTGTTCACTCTTAACGGCTACACCACGAGCTAATAGAAAGGTCTGAAAAAATTCAAGTAGCTGAGTTTCGCTAGGCATTAACAAAAATCCTCCCATTTAAGCTGAGTACCTGCAGGTAAAGACTTATTTACTCGTCGCCCGATAAGCGATGGCAAGTGCTTTGGTTGAATTTCGCCTCCACCAGGGCGCATTTGTCGCAAATGCATATTAGACAGCGTTTCACCCGATTCAACGTCCTTAATAAGGTAAACACAACGGCGTTTTTGACAAGGAGTATCTGGGTAATGTACTCGCCCCATTGCTTTCTCAATCTGTCTTATTCCATGTACAAGGTTTTGTAATTCTTCTGGTGTCATTGAGAAAAAGCTATCTGCAGTTTGATCATTTTTATCCATTACAAAGTGCTTTTCGATAACACATCCACCCACAGCAACCGACGCTAAAGGCACATCGTTCCCTAGTGTATGATCTGACAAACCAACAGGAACCGAAAAAGCTTCTCGCATATGCGGTATTGTTCTTAGATTAATACTATCAGCAGGTGCCGGATAAGTACTGGTACACTTTAACAGGCATAATTCAGTGACACCGGCATCTTTTGCTACTTTTACTGCGTCTGCAATTTCAGGCAGCGTCGCACCGCCAGTAGACATAATCACAGGCTTGCCGGTTGCGGCAACATCACGAATAAGTTGATGATCAATCAGCTCTGGAGACGCAATTTTATATGCCGGCGCATCAAGTTGTTCTAATAAATCAACAGCTGATTTATCGAATGGTGAAGAAAAGCAAGTAATCCCTATTTTTTTAGCTAATTCAAAAAGTTCAGCATGAAACTCCCAGGGCATGTACGCATGTTGATAAAGATCGTATAAATACTGCCCCTTCCACGGCCCATCTTTAATAAAAAAATGTGGTAAGTCACACTTAATTGTAAGCGTGTCGGCACTATATGTTTGTAATTTAATTGCATCGGCACCCGCTTCCTTTGCCGCATAAACCAACTCTTTGGCTCGACTTAAGCTTTGTCCATGGTTTGCTGACATCTCAGCAATAATATAATTTGGGTGTTGATGTCCGACTAGACGCCCATCTATTTTAAGCTCTTGTTTAAACATATTTATCCAACTTTTACTTGCTCAACATGTTTATTTATGTCGAGTACTTCTGGGTGTGCTTTTAATTTTCTCTTCAGTTCAGGAAAACTAAATTCAGTCTTATTATCGAAGAGCTGAAAAACTTTCTGTATTGCTAGATAGTCATCTGGTTCGTCTAAAGTCAAACGCCAACCAGATAAATCCTCATGATAACTATAATCAGCGACCTTCAAGTTTTTCACTATATACTGTGTCAGGTGCTCTCTCTCAAAATCTTGGCTAGCACTGGCATGTGCTTGTGCTAGCGCTGCGAATGTAAATACCTCGGTGTCAAGGCCATTTGGAAATCCACAATGAGGACCCGCGCATACATAATCAAAATTGTTGCGGATATTAAAGAAATGAGAAACGACCTTAGCGGTTTCATAGGCATCAATCAAAGGGCAATCACTAGTACAGCGAACAAGTACTGTATCTGGTTTCGCGTTTACTAACTCTGCTGCTAAGTAATACCTGCTGAGCACATCGTGAGTATCCCCCTCAACAAACCTTACCCCCAAAGACTTGCACAGTTCGGTAATTGGGGTTTGGGAGCCATCATTGGTTGTTGCTACAATAATTTTGTCTTTGAAAGGGGATAAACGCTCAATCATAACCTGAAGCACTGGACGTCCACACAAAGGCAACATCACTTTTTTCGGCAAGCGAGTTGATGTCATCCGCGCCTGAATAATAATATGAAAGTCCTTATTTTTTAAGCTTTCATAAATAGAGTCACTTTGATTCATACTAATAACTAAAATACTTCAATGCTTTGTTATCGGCCAAACCAATAACTAATTTAATAACAATTCCATTTTAACCCCAGAGAGACTTTCATCATCGAGCTGATCAGGTTCCAAAGTCTTGAAACCCATTTTAATGTACGCTTTCACAGCTGGGACATTAGACTTATCAACGCCCAAAAACACTCTCTTAAGGTTGTATTTGTCTTTTGCTATTGTGATAAAAGCAAAAATTGCCTCTTTCGCAACTCCCTTGCCATGCCAATTTTTATCGCCAATCAAGATCCCCATTTCAGCCGAGGTCCCACCAGAATATTCTGAAAGAATAAACTTCACGTTGCCAATATGCTGCTCAGCTTCCTTTGTAAAAATTCCATACAAATAAGTATCTGGCGTATTATTTTGTGTATTGATATATGTCACTAAATCGTCGGTCGTTTGTTGTCGGTTTAAAATAAACTGACTGACGTCACTATTTAACCATGAAAGATAATCAGCGGTTGCGTCGGACGGAGTTAACCCTCTCATTTTGAAACGCTCGGAAACAATCATCATTTTGTGCTTTCCCGTCTAATATCAAATATCAGTCTTCAAAAAGTTGTTAATATTAATTTAACCTTTTAAAACCAGCAGTTGTCGGAGTAACCTCCTTCAGCACTTCAGGATCATGCAGAGCGACTTTTACTGCTTTAAATGCATTGTCTACTGCAGATAGATATTCATCTACGTGTTCTTCTTTATGTGCATACATTGCATAGAACATATTTGTAGCTAACACTCCTTGGTTTATCATCTGCTCTATAAAATACGCCTTCAACTGCAGTGGGTTATCATGCTCGAAAGAAAAATGACACAGGGCATCAATACCAGAAATATGAATGCTCAAGCCATGTTTTTCAGCAAGAGACTGCCAACCGGCTTTAACCAGTGCACCAATTTTTTGAAGATGATCATGCACGTTATTTGCTTCATAATAACGTATAGTTGCTAGTGCTGCGGTTGGACCCACTCGCTCCGTCCACATCGTACTGGAAATGAAACTTGATTGTGCAGCATCCATCCACTCCTCTTTTCCGATTATTGCGGCCATCGCATAACCATTCGCTAGTGCTTTAGAAAACACGGCAATATCAGGTTCTATACCAAGCAGTAAATGCGATCCTCCACAATTAATTCTGAAACCCATCGATATTTCATCAATTATTAATGGGATACCCAGTGATTTGGCTATTTTTCCAACGAAACTCCAATACTCTGAATTAGGTGCAATATTACGCATTGGCTCCATAACAATAGCGCCCAGCTCAGGGCCATGTTGCTCGACGACCTCTTTTAGAGAGTCAATGTCATTATATGAAAATGGTATTGCAGTGCCGGCCAACGCTTTTGGAACACCCGCTGGAGATAAACCCGCAATTAAATGCTCATCTAGGTTTTCTTTCGAGGACACATTTGCCGCCAAGTACCAGTCATGCCAGCCATGGTAACCACAAAATGCAATTTTATCTTTTCCCGTCGCGGCGCGAGCAATTCTTACAGCAATTGTCATTGCCTCTCCACCGCACCTTGCGAATCGGACTTGATCTGACCATGGATGCAGCTCTACTAATTTCTCTGCCAACATGACCTCTTCTGGACAGTTTAAACTAGAACTAACCCCATTATTGATTGTTTCAATTACAGCCTGATCGACGGCAGGCTCAGCATACCCTAGAATGTTTGCCCCTATGCCAGATATCGACATATCAAGATATCGTTGCTCATTGAGGTCCCAAACATAACAACCTTTCGCTTTGCTGAAGTAACCTGGCCACACACTTTGATTAAACATGTCGGGTCGCTTTGACAATAATTGTGAAAGACCAGGGATCAGTTGCTTCGCTTTTGCTTGCATTTCAGTATTTTTATTCGTCATGATTTCTCAACTAACATTTTCAACTTCACTGATGAAGCAAAGTTAGTACCAATTAGGTGGTAACTAACCTTTAAATTTGGCTTGAGTCACTTTTAATCTTCAGTAAACAACTCCTTCAGGGAAATCAAGGGTAGTTTTACTGATATTTTTCACTCAAGAATCAGATTTCAGTAAAGTGTAAGGGAATTTTAAATAAACAGCTAATTTTAAAAGAAAATGGGGGGAAACGTAGAGAGTAACAAGCCATGCAAAACGTTTATTATTTCTGGTTTAAGCTGGCTCCGAAGTGTCTACTCATTAACTTCGGAGCCGCGACAAAATCTTGTCACCCTTTTACATATCGACTTTTACTGACAAAGTCTATTTCTTTGGCGGTAGTATTCAGGACATTGCTTAAGAAAATCAACCCAAGCCTTTAACGCTTTTCTAAAATACGGAACCACTTCGTAATCATCACCAAAGTTATGAAGAATTGAAATTAATATTGATGACGTATAAAGAGCTTCACCTTCTAGTAACTGATACAAGCCTAAATGATCTGCAGAATTTCTAAATGAGTACAAATACCTGAGACTTTTCAGTAAAACTTCTTGCGCAGATTCTCGACAATCAAACTCTTCTTCCAAAAGCTCCACCATTGTGCCGCACAGCTGCTCAAACTCTTCTTCACAAAGTAGCTTTTCCATAGATTCAATGTCAGCTTTAGCTGCAAAAAGGTTAGTTTTGATATGCTCCACAACTTGGTGTTTATCAACTCCCCTTTCAGGCAACAAAATGTCTTTACTCTCCAGTGGTATAGAGTGCTTAATCTTTGCACCATTACTACAGTTGTAACAGTTTACATTTTCTTTAAGAAATGATTCTAGAATCCTTTCCATTTGACAGTTGCCAACATACATAAACTCATCAGAAAGTACCGTTTCACAAAAGTTTCCTGGGATCCTGACTTGCCCCCCTATTTTGGTTGGTTCAATGACAGTCTCACCTTCTTCACTGTAATAAAAGCTTGCCTTACTATGATGATGTTCAGGGTCTATGTAGCCATTATCCACACCAAACAGATAGATGTCTTTAAATCCAAGATGACATGCATAACTCAGCGCAGTATTGCCCACGAGAGGATTTGAAAATGAAAGGCTTCGAAGCACTTTATTCTCATTCCTGTAATGAGATAGTTGCAACATTTGTGTACCTGACTCACCAGGTTTAAGCGCCATTCCCGCCCATCCAAATAGACCAGCCACATCTGGATGCATCACATTAGTAACAAGCAAATTTAAGTCTTTGCGCATCGATTCGGGTATATGCTGCTTGAGGAAATAATAGGTTGATTTAGTTCGTTCCAGTGCAACGTGAAAATCGGGAATAATCCCATGCTTTATTAATGCTGTAGTCGCTGAGTTACACGCGAATATAATGACTTTATCTTGGATCCGTTTTAGCGGTTCAATATTGGCGTCTAATGAAGGACCGTTTGCAACCACTACGGCTGGTATATCATGCAATAGCGCTTTATCTTGCTGTTCATTGGCAGAAAACATGAAGTTGCAGTTGTTTTTAACATTCCCCAATGAGTTAGCTATCCCGATCATAGCATCATCGAAGAAGCCAAATCCCGCGAAAAACTGGTGGTAATTCTTTTTAAATTCCGCGATCCATTTATTTACTTCAACTGATGGGTAATGCTGATAAAACCAAGAGTGGCAGACACTGGCTACACTTATTTCTCTTGAGCGTGAATAAACCTTTTCGTAAATTTCATGTTCTGTGACCCCTACACCTAGATAAAGGTAAGCACCTTGAGCCTCAATTTTTTCAAGTATAGAAACCCAATCGGAAACAAACAAACTAGCAAAAAAGTAGTCTTCATTCGGTTCAAAAATATTTACGTAACCAGCTTTACAAGCATCGATAACGTCTTCAAGGTGATAGCCAAGCCCAATACCGAAAATCATCTTGTTTGGAACTGCACTACCTAACTTCTTAAATGGCGCTAAGTTCGATTTCGTCTCAACAAAGATTTCCCCTAAGTTTCGCATCAATTCAACATGAAGAAACTCGATGTCACCATTTTCAACAAATGCAACACCGGAGTGGTCTAAACGTCCAAGAATTGGATTTTCGATATTTTTCTGTGTCTGCTTTTGTATTTGTGAAACTGGGTCTTCGCTATACATCGGTACACCAGTTTTATAATCAATAATATTGGCGCTGCCGTTAGGATTAACAAATAAGTTAAACAGCGAGTTTGGCTCGTAGGTTAAGTATTTTTCGTAAATTTCTGGAAAATGTGATTTGAAGGCTTTGAGGTTTCTTTCAAATTTTAAATTGGCAGCTTCTATAAACAACTCTTCTCTAAGCGCCTGTTCTTCCACGGCCTTTAATTTTACTTCAAGAGTTTCTAACTGGGACTTAATTGGATCCATGATATTATTTGAACTCGTTATATTTCTTGATTGAGGATTGTTTTCGCTGAATCTTCAGCAACTGCTCTCGGGTACTTCTTTTTTCTTGATTCATACGTTCAATCACTTCATTCAACATTGCGATTGACTCTTCTAAGTAGACCCTTTTTTCTTCAACATCTTCTATCAAGTCTGAACGCTTTTGAATATATAAACAAAATTTCTTTGTTTCTGTTTCAGCGAGTTCCATCTCACCTCTTTGAAGGTGTTCGAAAATCAAACACAACAATTCCCCAAGTTCGTCTCTATGCTGGCTATCCATGACTAGCGTCTTGAGAAGCATTATTCAGTGTTTTAATGCGGACATCTACAGGGATCGCATCCCAAGCTGATTTAATTTCTTTCAACAGGTTAGACACTTCATCTACGATGGCTGAATCATTTTGTACTGATGCATCCAGTAGCCTATCCATCATATAACTGTACAGGGCATATAAGTTTTCTGTTACTTCACCACCAACATCAAAGTCCAAGCATTCACGTAACGCTTCAATAATTGCTGATGCTCTTGAAATATGTTCGGATTTGGCTTCAAGATTTCTTTTATCAATAGCTACCTTTGCCAGTACCATTTTTTCAATAGCGCCTGCCATCAACATCTGGATAATTTCATAACGATCCGCACCTGCCACTCGAGTTTTAAGCGCTTCTCTCTGGTAATTCTTAACTTTTGCATTATACATGTTCAATCCTCTCTATTACTTGGATTTGGTAAAGCCTGGAAGATTAGAAAGTTGAGCTCCCAAATAAGATTGAGTTTGCTGCATTTGCGCGATAAGTACATCAAGCCCTGCATATTTTTGACGTAAGCTAGCTTCAAATGACTTCATACGCTCCTGGTGATTTATGACATCGTCCTCTAAATCGTCAAGTTGAGCATTCAAACTAGTCTCACGTTGTTTCATAAGTCCATCTGAATCGACGTAGTTTCCGAGCAATTCTTCTAATTTTTTGGCTACACCATTTTCCCCTGCAAATGCTGTACCAATATCATCGTAATTATCATCCATTGCTTCGTTTAAGCTGCGAACTAGTGATGACTTTTCTAAATAACCTTCTTTATTAACACCAAGGCCCATGTCAAACACTGACTCAAATGGTCCAGCATCAGTCAACGTAGAACCCAGAGTAGAAACCAACTGATCACTCAATGCTCTCATCGAAGCATCACCATTTAGAGGCTTTCCGACTCGAGTTTGCAGGCCAATCATTCCAACGAGATTATTGTAATTTGTAATCAACTCATCGACGAGCTTAGTGACAGACTCTCTGTCATAATCTACGTCCAATTTAGCTGTTAATTTTGTACCAGATGTGTCCTCAGGGCTAACTTCGAGTGCTCTTATCGTCATATCTTGAACAGCATCTTTAAATGTGTTTGTATCGCTGTTAACTGTAAGGCCATCTACCGTTATAATTGCATCTTGCGCTTTGTCTGCATCCGCAATTACCATGCCACCAGACGGGTTTGTTGTCGCGTCATATGTCTCAATAGCATCAAGCTCAGTAGTATCACTTGTAATCACTAGGTCGTTTCCATCGCCACTGACATTTGACGTAAAAACAAGTTTGGAGCCTACATCGGGATCACCTGTGTTAATAATATTGGCAGTGATACCGAAGTTGGTATCTGATGCATTAATAGCATCTCTTAACTCAGCCAGAGTCATTCCAGCAGTTACTTCTAAATCAAATGATTTATCCGCACCTGCTGAAAAAGACAAAGTACCACCACTTGCACTAACAACTGCGTCGGCTGAAGCAAAAGCACCGTCCGCAGAAACGGCTCGGCTTCCTTGCGCCAATTGTTCTACAGCAATCTTGAAATTACCCGTAGAAATATCTGACGTTGGTGTTACGCTGATTATTTCAGCACCATCTGGTTGACGAATATTCGCGATTCGCTTGCCAAAGTTATCGATGTCCGCTAGTTTTTCAATTGTGTCTTTAAGTTTTGAAATGGCAGATTTAACCTCACCGACAGAAGACAACTCAACTTTCAGTGATTCTTGCTTTGCAGCAAACCTTTGCATCTTGGGTACGTTTTCCGCATCCACAGAAGCTTTTATAATTGACTCTAAATCAAGCCCTGAGCCAACACCCGCAGATGTAATAAGTGGCATAATCTACCTCCAAATCTATATCAGGCGGTTCTATCAAATAACACGCCACGCTTTGTAAGTTTATCGGCAAACTCTTCCAAAGCCTTAGCTACTTCCCTAAACTCTTTTGAAGGAATTTCCCTAATTACTTCATTGCTAGACTTATCTAAAACAAGAACAACTGGAGGATCACCCTCTTCATCAAGTTGAAACTGTAAGTTCGTAGCCGTAACGGGGATAACATCGTTTAGTCTAGCTAAATTGTCTTTAACTTCTGATATTAACTGTTCATTACTGCTAGCACCTTTGCCATTATGCTCAGGTGAATCTTCAGGCTTTACTCCATCTGGAGTATTACCGCGTTCATTGTTTAATTCTTGTCTTGGTTGCTTAATCAGTTGGCTATCAACCGAATAGTTTAGCCCTTGAGAAATTTGAACATCACTCATCTAGACCTCCTGTAAAGCCTATAAAGAGTATACGCCAAGTTCGCGAACATTCCCAAACTTGACGCTTTTCTCAGAATATTACCCAAGTAACGATAGTGCTACCTGTGGACGCTGATTAGCTTGGCTCAAAATAGAGCTACTCGCTTGTTGTAAAATCTGCATCTTAGTCAGGTTGGCTGTTTCTTGAGCAAAATCGGTATCTCTAACTCGAGATTGAGCTGCTGATAAGTTTTCTTGGATATTTGACTGGTTACGAATAGTTGACTGGAATCGGTTTTGTACCGCACCAAGCTCAGCACGTTTCTTATCAACTACCGCAATCATGGTATCCATTGCAGCCAGTACTTGCTGTGCATTTTCTTGCGAAGATACACTAATTACGGTGGCAGCCATGTTGGTGAAACCAGCGGTAGCCTCTGTAACTCCAGTACCAACATTACTGATACCAGCAGCTAATGTTGACATTGTTTTTCCTGATACTGCTGACGCAATGCCGGCGATACCAGACATTGTGAAGCCACCATTTGCTGTCAAAGAGTTAGAGCCGTTTGAAGACGAACCAACGTCTTTCATACTAAAGCTTATAGTCTGAACGGCATCAGAGCCAACTTGGAAATTTGAATCATAGGTGCCATCTAGTAGATTTTGACCACCAAAAGTTGTGTCTTTAGCAACACGGTTAACTTCCGACGCCAATGAGCGAATTTCTTCTTGCAGTGCTAATCGGTCTTCGTCTGTATTCGAACCATTTGATGCTTGTTGCGCTAGCGTACGAATACGCTGAAACATTTGTGTCGTCTCATCCAAAGCACCCTCTGCGGTTTGCGCAAGAGAAATACCATCATTCGCATTTCGAATACCTTGGTTTAATCCGTTAATTTGTCCTGTTAGACGGTTCGAGATCTGCATACCTGCAGCATCATCTTTTGCACTGTTTATTCTAAAGCCTGATGACAATCTTTTAAAAGAAGTATCAAGCGCACTACCTGAGTTCATCAATTGTCTTTGTGCATTCAATGAACTGACATTGGTATTAACGTAAATAGCCATAATAGCCTCCGCTTTATAATACATATTTCAATGCTGCGGGATACCCCTACCCTGCAGTATTGAAGAGGTTAGAGTACTAGATTGATAGTTCTCTAACTCTTCTATCGACTATAAAAGAGGAAGCTTTAGCTTTTTTTTTAAAAAATTTAACTCATTAGCCTTGTAGTAGACTTAAAGCTGCTTGAGGTCGTTGATTTGCTTGACCTAATATAGTTTGGCTAGCTTGTTGTAAAATCTGATTCTTCGTTAACTTTGCAGTTTCTAAAGCAAAGTCCGCGTCTTTTACTCGCGATTTCGCTGAGTTTAGATTTTCAGATACGTTCGACTGATTTCGAATGGTCGACTGAAAGCGGTTTTGAACAGCACCCAGCTCTGCACGTTTTTTATCCACCACTGCTATCATTGCATCCATCGCTGCGAGAACTTGTTGTGCATTTTCTTGCGAAGAAACACTGATCAAAGTTGCAGCCATGTTCGTAAAACCGGCAGTCGCTTCTGTTACTCCGGTGCCAACATTACTAATACCAGCAGCCAACACTGACATCCCTTTACCTGAAACCGCAGACGCAATCCCCGCTATTCCAGACATAGTGAAGCCACCATTGGTGGTCATTGAGTTGCTACCGTTAGCAGAAGAGCCAACTTCCTTCATGCTAAAGCCAATTGTTTGAACGGCATCTGCACCTACTTGGAAGTTTGCAGAGTAGGTTCCATCAAGTAGATTTTGACCACCAAATGTTGTATCACTTGCGACTCGATTTACTTCAGCTGATAGCTGACGAATCTCTTCTTGGATCGCTAAACGGTCTTCATCAGTATTAGAGCCGTTTGCAGCCTGTTGTGCAAGCGTCCTAATTCGCTGGAACATAGAGGTGATTTCGTCCATTGCACCTTCAGCTGTTTGAGCAAGAGAAATACCGTCATTCGCATTACGGTTGCCTTGTTCAAGTCCCATGATCTGTGAATTTAATCGGTCGGAGATCTGTAAACCTGCAGCATCATCAGCAGCACTGTTTATCCGCAAACCAGATGATAGACGCTTGAAAGAAGTATCTAGTTCATTACCTGAATTAGTCAATTGTCTTTGTGCATTAATTGCACTGACATTGGTATTTACATATAAAGCCATAACTCACTCTCTTTTTGCCAAATCAATATCTAATTGATAGATAGTTAAATGACAAAGCGGCATGCATGTTTCAGGTTTTCTTTTTACTAAGGCAACCAATTGCCACTTTGACGCCAAAATTAACTCTACTGGGTTTAAAGCAAGTTACAGGCCAAAAAGACACAAGGTTATAGACATAGCTAAAAATTTAATTTAAAACCATGATAAATATGAAATTTATAGATTTCTATTTTGAAATTTGGATATAGATATTATCTTAGCGTCAATTTACTGTGCTTATTTGAGCGGTACTCATATACCGTGTGAGCGATGCTCACCAATAAATCTTAGACAAAATAGCCTAGGCATTGAAGTCGCTGGTTAAATAATCTGTGCATCGAACATCTAATGCCTTATCCAAACCTCATACATTGATTTAGCGGCAAACAAACAGATTTTACGCTCTATATATAGTTGGTATAAAGGAAGTTATATGAAGTAAAAGAGGGGCTGGCTAGCCCCTCTTTAGTAAGTTTGAGAGTGAGTGTCATTTTTTTAACACAAACTTGGCATGGTATGTGCTTTAATTAACGTGTTCATTGTTTTAATGAACGCTATTGGATTTTTTAGCTCCTCCGCTTTATCATCCAATTCGGTGCCTAAGCAAATACCCCATCTGGCTTAGGCACCTTTTACCATCCTAGTTAAATTATCCTAGTAGACTTAGTGCAGCTTGAGGACGTTGGTTAGCCTGGCTTAGAATTGTTTGGCTTGCCTGCTGTAGAATCTGCATTTTAGTCAAGCTAGCTGTTTCTTGAGCAAAGTCAGTATCTTTCACTCGAGATTTTGCAGCTGATAAGTTTTCCTGAATATTCGATTGGTTACGAATAGTTGATTGGAATCGGTTTTGTACCGCACCAAGCTCAGCTCGTTTCTTATCAACTACTGCAATCATTGAATCCATCGCAGCTAACACTTGTTGTGCATTTTCCTGTGACGATACACTAATGATTGTAGCTGCCATGTTGGTGAAACCAGCTGTCGCTTCTGTAACACCTGTACCAACATTACTGATACCAGCAGCAAGGGTCGACATTGTTTTGCCAGTTACCGCGGAAGCGATCCCCGCGATACCAGACATTGTGAAGCCGCCATTTGCTGTCAAAGAGTTGGAACCATTCGCAGACGAACCAACGTTTTTCATGCTGAAGCCAATTGTCTGTACTGCATCAGCACCGACTTGGAAGTTAGCCTCGTATGAGCCATCTAGTAAATTTTGTCCACCAAAAGTTGTATCTTTTGCTACACGGTTAACTTCTGATGCTAAAGAACGGATTTCTTCTTGAATCGCCAATCTGTCTTCATCAGTATTCGAACCGTTTGAAGCTTGTTGAGCTAGGGTACGCATACGTTGGAACATTGAAGTTACTTCGTCCATTGCCCCTTCTGCAGTTTGAGCAAGAGAGATACCGTCGTTCGCGTTACGGTTACCTTGATTAAGACCATTGATTTGTGAAGTCAAACGGTCAGAAATTTGTAGGCCTGCAGCATCATCAGCAGCGCTGTTGATACGAAAGCCTGAAGATAGACGCTTAAATGATGTATCTAGTGCGTTACCAGATTGCATTAATTGTCTTTGTGCGTTCAATGAACTTACGTTAGTATTTACATAAAGTGCCATGATGGTTCTCCCACTTTAAATCGAGTCTTTCACTCTCAAACTTAGAAACTTTCCAACCTTTGAATGTTTTTCACTCTCCGGCTTGGTTATTTAAGTTATCGGTCGGCAAAAATTTTCCTTTAGTGTTTTTTTTAAAAAAAACATAAACAACTGATTTATCGAGACTTTTTGTTTTATATGGAACAAAGGACAGGAAGTTATGGCTATGAGCTTATACTGAAGAAATGTATTGAAAGTACTATTACTTTCAATACATTAAATTAGATAGTAGTGTTTTAGGCTGTTTTGAAGAAGGTAACCTTTAAAGGCCACCTTTTTAACGAATGTAGTCTAATAAAGAAAGGTTAGTTAGGCGGCCAAATGTTGCCTGAGAGGCCTGTAATGCAGTTTCATGCTTGGTGAGCTCTGAAATCGCTGAATAAAAATCGACTTCAATCAAAGCCGCTTTATTTGCTTTATTATCAACGTCCAAGTCTGAATTTGCATCAGATACAAGCTTTGCAGCATTTAACCTGCCACCAAGCCCCGCTTGTCCTTGCGATATTTTAATCTTGGCATTATCTAGGCCAGTAATGCCGTCAGCCAGTACCTGTTTGTAATCATCACCCGTAATGCTGGTGTCTCTCAATGACGTAATCATAGATTCTAATGTATTTAGAATGTTTTCCTTCTGAGGTTTTTCCAAATCAAAGCTTATTTGGCCTGGCGCAGCACCAGCGAAGTCAAACTCCATGCCAGCGACTTTAATAGTTCCGCCTTCTGCAGTACCGGTTGAAATAACCGTTCCCCCCTGCTCAAGCTGGTAAGTATTTGGCGTACCCGCTGTCACCACTAAGTCAAAGGTGTTTGCACCTGCAGGCGCACTTGGATCCGCGTTGTAATTCGCTTTATGAAACTTATCAAACACAGCTTGCTCATCTACATAAACCGATGCAGAGGTGATACCACCAGAAACCACACCTGTATTTGAAGTAATATTCAGTCGCTTCTCTGCACTTTCAAATACATCAAAACCGTTATCACTGGAACGTATCTCGACCCCTTCAGAGACTTTTATTTTATGCTGTCCTTGGTCACCGTTATATACGTACTTTCCAGTGGCTGAATCGAAACTATAAGTTTGCGTATTGTCTTGGTAGCCGGAAAATATAAACTTACCATCTTCACTTTTTGAGTTCATCAAATCCAAAATAGTATCTTGGATTGACTCTAGCTCGTCAGCGATTGCTTGGCGGTCAACATCGGATAACCCACCATTACCTGCTTGTATCGACTTGGTATAAGCACTATCAATGGCCGTTTTAATATTTTCTAGTACTGACTCTTGAGTGTCTAATCTCGAAGACAACATAGTCAAATTCTTAGTAAACTGATCGTTTGCTTGGATCCGGTCGTCAAAAAGCATGGCTCTAGCAGTCGCTGAAGCATCATCAGAAGCACTCAACACCCGCTTTTGCGTGTTCAACTGCTGTGTTGCTTTATTCACGTCTTGCTGATTACGCAAAATAGAATTGAGATTAGAATTAAAAATTTGATTTTGAGATAAACGCATAATTACCTCGCTGCACTTAATAAGGTATCGAACACAGTTCTTGCTGCCGAAATGACTTGCGCCGAAGCCGAGTAAGACTGTTGGAAACGTAACAAGTTAGCCGCCTCTTCATCTAGGTTCACGCCCGAAAGAGACTCAAACCATGCGCTTGACTGATTGGCTAACGCTTCAAATGCCGCGCCATTGGTTTTCGCTTGATTGGTAATAACCCCTACACCAGTGACAATATCGGCATATGCTTCATTAAAGGTTTTATGGCTTTCTGTACTACCTGTAGACTCTACATTTTGTCTAACTAAATCCGATGATTTCAGACCATCGAGCGCTGCACCATTACGGTTGTCATCAAAGCCACCAGTGTTAAAACTAATCTCAAAACTATCACCGGTATTCGGCGTACCCTCAATATCGAAAGTGAAGCCAAGATTATCAAAAGGTGCAGGCGCAGCTCCCACTCCAGAAAGAATATCTTTGCCATCCGCAGGAGCCGTAAAGGTATGCGTTGTACCTGAATTACTGGTTAACGTATATTCGTTAGCATTGGCTGTTTTAGTCAAAGTATAAGGACCATCATTCAACGTTGGCGGCGTTCCCGCAGTAAACGCACTGGTCGTGGGATCGGTATCAGTGACGACTCCGGCTGAAATGGTCGCCGTACCATTATTGTCTGCTGATTTTTCAGTACGAATTGGCGACGCTAATGCGAGTGCTTCTGGTCTTTGAGTTGCAAGCTCCAAGCCAGTTGCAGCCTGTTGATTTAATTTCACAAGAAATCTATCACCTGTTGCACCACTACCCGTTACGTTCATTTGTAAGCCAAAATAATCGCCCGTTCCCGTGATGACTCCACCTGCAATATTACCAGTCGTCGGAGTACCGATAGGATTGCCTTTGGCATCTACAGCTGTTATTTCAACGGTTGTTGCACTGGTATAAGTAACTTGGAAATCGGTAGCTGGCAACTCATTGCCGCGCCCTGGCTCAAGGGTTGCCGTAAGCGCTGCGGTGCCTGTATTTTCGCTGTAAGCAAAGCCACCCACGGTAGGTATTTTAAATATATCTCCACCTATGTTGCCATCTAAGTCCATTCCCAATCTATTTTGCTGATTAAAAGCATCTGCCAATGCGAGGCCAATTTGACCTAGTTGGTTTTGTGCCGGGATCAACACTTCATCTCTAAACGCCAGTAACCCACCGATTTTGCCTTTCAAGCTGCCGCTATCTAACTCGAGCTGCACAACATTTTTATCTTTAATGTCTAGGATTAGTTCTTTATGGTTAGGATCTGGGTTGCCTTTCATCGCGAATAAATTGAAGGCTCCACCTTGCATCACAAGTGCATCCCCAGTGCCTAAAAATACGAGCTTCTCGCCATTTTCACCATCGAGTGTTTCTATATCTACAAGTTCAGCGAGTTCCTTGATAGCTTGATCTCGCTCGTTAAGTACACTGTGATCGACATTGTTCAGATTGAGTGCTGATTTACTCGCTACTTGTTTATTTAACTCGCTGATTTTTTGAACAAGGTTGTTAGCTTCTTCTGAGAATATATCCAATTGCTCGTTCACAATACTGTTTTGATCAACAACTATTCCTGACAGTCTATCCATTTGATCAACAAGACCTTGAGCACCCGTCATAAATAAAGAGCGGTTAGTTGTCGATGAAGGCAAGTTAATCGCGCTTTGTAAATTGTTAAACATAGAGTTGATGCTCTTGCTCAGACTGTTTGAGTCTTGTGCAAACAACGTATCAACGCGGCTTGCCTCAGTGACAAACTGCTCATAGTAAGACTGATTAGAAATATCACGATTTAATTGCTGCTGCGCAAATTGGTTGAGCAAACGCACGGTTTCACCGCGGCCAACCATGCCACCTATCATTGTTCCGTGTTCAGTCCGTTCACGGATATACCCTTTGGTATTTAGGTTAGCGATGTTTTTACTGGTGGTTTGTAGTAACTCAGAGTTAGCCCTAACCCCTGCTGCACCAATATTTAATAGATCAAATGACATCTCATCTGACTCCCTTTGTTAGCGCACCGGATAAGAAATCGGATACATCAATACGCTTTAAAACTGACTTAATTTTGTTGGCATAATTCGGATCGGTCGCGTAGCCTGCATTTTGAAGCTCACTTAAATAAGCATGACTATCACCAGCCTTGTTTAAGGCTTGCTCGTATCTCGGATTACCTTTTAGGAAACTCACATAATCATCAAAGCTTTGTTCTAGCGACTTATAAGCACGGAAATCGGCTTGCTTTTGCACCGGTAACCCTTGCTCAAATTCAAGTGTCGATTTTCTGGCACTTTCACCACTCCAGCGGCTATCCGCTTTGATATTGAATAGATTAAAACTGCTACTACCATCTTTTTTGCTGATGATGTGCTTACCCCAACCGGTTTCCAGTGCAGCTTGTGCAACCATTACCGCAGGGTTCAAGCCTAACTTTTTCGCCGCTGTTTGAGCGTATTCCCAAATTTTGTCGACGAATTCCTCAGGAGAAGCAAAGCCTGTTTGTTCATCGCTTGAGGTATCTGCCTTAACATTGACAGCCTGCGGTTCAGGTTTACGTACACTCTCACTCGCTGTCGCCTGTCTTTTAAAGGAAATATCGCCGTCAGCTCTCATTACTGAGGCAGGCTTATACTTTTCAGAATTAGGAGACAACTGCTGCACAATCAGATCTGCAAGTCCTAAGCTGCCCTGCTCAGATAAATGCATCGAAAGTTGCTGATCATGCATTTCTTCAAAAAATTTGACACCACTAGAGTTAAATGGACTGTCTTTATCCTCTAGCGCCTCATTCGCTTTACGCATGCTTTGTAACAACATTTGCGTAAAGATAGACTCAAACTGTTGTGCCGCCTTTTTCAATGCCTGATCTGAGGCACCTTGATCGCCAGCACCTTTCAGCGCCTCTTTACGGATCGAATCAAGGTTTCCTAGGTCAAAAAAGCTTTGATTTTTCAATTGGTCGGTGTTCATACACTCAGCACTGTTTGACGTTAATAACTATACAAATAGAAATGCAAAATCCGAGCCAAAAAAAAGCCCCACAATTGTGAGGCTAACTAGTTGATTAATAATAGAACATCAAATGACGACTAATTGACCATTTATTGCGCCCGCTTCTTTTAGCGCTTCAAGGATCGCCATTAAATCACCAGGCGCTGCGCCAACTTGGTTAATTGCCCTAACCAAATCATCAAGGCTCACGCCTGGGTCAAACACAAACGCTCGAGAGTCGTCCTGATTTACGTCAATAATACTTTGCTGCGTCACTGTTGTTTCGCCATTTGCCAGCGCATTAGGTTGAGACACATTTTGTTGCTCAGCAATCGTTACGGTAAGACCGCCATGAGTAATTGCCGCAGGCTGCAACTTGACATTTTTGCCGATAACGATAGTACCTGTGCGCGAGTTAACGATGATCTTCGCAGCGGTATCCGCTGGTTTGAATTCAAGATTCTCAAGCGTAGATAGATACGCAACGCGCTGAGACGGATCTCTTGGTGCAATTACTCGAACTGAAGCTGCATCCATAGGTTTAGCACTGTTTGGTCCAACAAGACCATTGATAGTGTCGGCCAAGCGCTTTGCGGTAGTAAAATCCGGCCTATTCAAGTTAAAGGTAATGTAATCACCCTGAGTAAACGGACTAGGTACTGCTCGCTCCACTGTCGCGCCGTTTGCCACCCGACCTACTGTCGGGGTATTGATCACAACTCGACTCCCGTCGGCGCCATCAGCGCCCAAACCACCGACAATCAAGCTACCTTGCGCAATTGCATATACGTTACCATCAACCCCTTTAAGAAAGGTCTGAAGTAACGTGCCGCCTCGTAAACTACCAGCACTACCAATAGATGACACAGTAACGTCAATGGTTTGACCGGGTTTAACAAAAGGTGGTAAGTCAGCATGAACCGCAACAGCCGCGACATTTTTAATTTTTGGCTTTAAGCTTGCTGGCATCGTGATCCCAAAGCTATTCAACATCGCTTTAAAGCTTTGCTCGGTAAATCTGGTTTGCTCACCGGTACCAGGTAAGCCCACAACTAGGCCGTAACCAACCAGTTGGTTTGAACGAACACCTTCAACCATACTGACATCTTTAACTCGCTCAGCAGATGCCAAAGAAGAAAAACCAACCAACGTAATGGCCGCACCGATAAGCAAAATATTCTTAAGCATATTGTTCATTTTCAGCACCTTAAAACGGCATCAGCGCGCTCATAAAGAAACTCGTTAACCAACCTGCACTTTGCACTTCTTGTTGGTCGCCTTTACCTGAATATTGAATTCTAGCGTTTGCCACTCGATTGGATTCAACGGTGTTATCTGCGGTCACATCCTGAGGCCTTACTAACCCTTCTAAGCGAATAAACTCTTCGCCAGTATTGAGCGTTAACCACTTTTCGCCACGGATCACTAAATTGCCGTTTGGAAGTACTCGGGTGACATTGACCGATATATTACCAAATAGGCTGTTTGACTGATTGGCTTGAGAATCACCAGAGAATGAAGAGCTTGAACTTGCTCCAAATTGTATCGCTTCCTTACCAATATTGATGGCATTGCCACCAAGGCCAATAATCGGATCAAGACTAGCGTCACTAGATTTATCAAGTTGAGAATTCGCAGCTTTGGTCGCCTGGGTCGTTTCTCTGAGTACAATGGTAATAATATCACCGACTCTTAACGCTTTTTTGTCAGCATAAAGATCATTGGAAAACTGCGTATTAAACAATGACCCTGTTGCCACCATTTGGGCTTGATTATCCTCGGGATAGATAGGTGCATAATACGGGTCGTCACGCACCACATTTTTATTTTGTGTTGTACTACATCCAGATAATGCAGCGACCGTTACGATGGCTAAATATAATGCACGCATAATACCCCCTACCCAATTACAACTGTTGATTAATGTAGCTCAGCATCTGATCTACCGTTGAAATCACTTTTGAGTTCATCTCATACACGCGTTGTGTCTCGATTAGATTTACAAGCTCTTCGGTCACATTAACGTTTGACGTCTCAAGTGCGCCTTGAACTACTTTACCTAGCCCTTCAACGCTTGGATTACCTTGTACAGGTGCACCACTTACCGCAGTTTCTGTGTACAGATTTTGACCAACTGGCTCAAGACCTGATGGATTAATAAAGTCACTGATCGTCAATTGCCCAATGACAACGTTTTCAGCTTGCCCTGCAACGCGCACTGATACTTCGCCATCTTGAGAAATAGTGATTGACTGTGCATCGTCGGGCACATTCATCTCTGGTAACACAGGAAAACCCGCCCCAGAAGTAACTATCCGTCCCTCTTCATCCGTCGTGAACTGACCGTTTCTTGAATACGCAGTTGTGCCATCTGGCATCTGAATCTCAAAAAAGCCCGGACCTTGGATCATCCAATCCAAAGAGTTTTCGGTACTTAACATATTACCTTGAGAAAAATTCTTTTGGTTAGCGACCACTTTGGCACCTGCACCAAGCATTAAGCCTGATGGTAGTTCTGTATCCTGAGAGCTGCGGCCACCTGGTTGATTGATGTTTTGATACAGCAAGTCTTCGAATATCGCCCGACTCTTTTTGTAGCCGACGGTACTGGCGTTCGCCAAGTTGTTCGAAATAACTGAAATATCAGTTTGCTGAGCATCTAAGCCTGTTTTACTTATCCACAATGCTGGATTCATAATCTCTACCTCACTCTTAAACTATGCGTAGGAGCGAAGTGTGTCGCTCATCTATTTCTTCAGCTGTTTTCATCAGCTTAATTTGCATTTCAAATTGTCTTTGATGGTTGATCATATCCACCATCTCATGAACGGGATTGACGTTGGACATCTCTAAGAAGCCACTCATTACTTTTGCAGTTGGAGATATTTCACAAAAGCCACAGATCCCATCTTCTAGCTTATCTTCTTTTGGTCTATACAGGCCGTCATTGCCCTTTTGTAGCTTACTATTATCTGCTTCAATAATTTTCAGCCTATCAACCACCTCAAGAAAGTTAGCGGGGGCACCTTGTGGACGCACTTGAATAGAGCCATCGTCACTAAACACCACTTTATCAACGGGAATAGGTAAAACAATAGGTCCACCTTCGCCAATAAGTTGACGCCCGTGAGCTGTGACTAACGCACCGTCATTACGAATATTAAGCGTGCCGACTTTGGTGTAAGCTTCTTCGCCCGAGGCGTCAACGACGCTGATCCACGACTTATCATCTACTGCAATATCAAGCTCACGACCAGTTTCAACGATTGCACCACCGGTCATATTCGTACCAGGACGTTCTTGCATAGCAAAAACCCGAGAGGGTAACCCTTCTCCGAATGCCTGCATTGAACGCGCTTGAGCAAAATCTGCTTTGAAGCCAGTCGTGTTGGCATTAGCAAGGTTATTCGCTTTGAGTGCCACACCGCGTAAGCTCTGCTTAGCGCCTGACATTGCGATATACACCATTTTATCCATGACGATGACCTATAAAATTCAAACTTAATCTAGTTAATGCAAACACAGTGCCAAAGTGATGAGATGTTTTTGACGGGCATAAAAAAGGCTGCCTTTGTAGCAGCCTTTGGAGGGCATAATATATTATCGGATCTGTAATATATTTTGTTGTAATGTTGAGTTAACCTCAAGCGCTCGAGAGTTCGCTTGGAAGTTACGCTGGGCACTGATAAGGTCAACCAACTCGTTTGTGAGGTTGACGTTCGATTGCTCTAACGCCGATGAACTAATACCACCAAGCGTACCTGTGTTTGGCTCGCCTGCTAGGGGCTCACCGGAAGATAGACTTTTCTTCCACTCAGTATTACCAATCGCTTGGAGGCCTTGAGAATTCGGGAAGCGTACGAGCGCGACTTGCCCTAGGAAAGTCGAGTCACCGTTAGTGTATGAAGCTACTACTTTGCCATCAGTACCAATATCAATACCAGCTAGTCGACCTACGGTTGCACCGTCTTGTTCCAGCGCTTTCACTTCAAATCGACCTGATGAATATTGTGTCGGTAACTTCTGAGCCGTGTTTGCTTCATCACGCCAGTTAACAACAATATCATTCGGGAAGGTTGCGCCGTTTTCTAACAAGTTTGACATACCAATAGTTGGATCGACCGCATCTTGAGGACCTGCAAGACTAAGCGGGTTAAACGTCGTACCCGTATTGTTACTAAATGTCAGTGGTGAAGCTGATGGATCATCCGCTGTTTGTGAAGGAATACCACTTGCGTCAAAACGAAATACGCTTACTGGAGTGTATGGCACAGGTGGTGTAGCGGTTGGATCAATTTGCTGCGCATTGTGGTTAAATGGCTTATCGTCCATTGTTGCGTAAGTTGACCATTCATTATCCGCCGTTTTTCTGAAGAATAGCTGCAGTGTATGTGATTCACCCAGTGAGTCATATACCGTAATTGCCGTTCTTGAGTTATACGATGCACTTTGCGTAGGATCGAATGCAATCGTAGGTGGCTGCGCCGTTGCATCTAGATTAAATGATGTATAAATTTGCGATGTTGCTCGAGGAGACCCTGATGCATCTGGAATTTGAATTGGCGATGTTGTGCTTAGACTCAAAGACGTTGTATCACCTGTTGATGGATCAACAGGGAAGCCTTGCAAGTAGTCACCTTTTGCATTCACGATAAAGTTGTCTTTATTTAATTTAAATGCACCAGCTCGAGAATACGTAAAATCCTGTGATTGAAGAGAATTTGACATGGCAAAATAGCCTTCGCCCTCAATCGCCAAGTCTAGCGAGTTCTGCGTGAACTTTAATGACCCTTGGTGAAACTGCTGCGCTACCATAGTAGTTTGTACACCATCACCATTTTTCGTTTTGCCAGAGCTAAAAACCGAAGACGCGTAAACATCAGCAAATTCTGCGCGAGATTCTTTAAAACCCGTCGTGTTCACGTTAGCAATGTTATTTGCTGTTACGTCCAAGTCTTTTTGCGCGGCGGCAATACCTGTCAGTGCTATATTGAAACTCATACTCTCACCTCTAAGTTCTTAAGGTTAATTCTTTAAAACTACTATGCTATTTCAGCAATATCAGTTAAGCGCACCGCGCCTTCTTTGGTATTAATGACGATGCCGTTAGCACCATTAACATTAACACTGTCAATATTTCTAAATGTGGCCGAAGGTAAAGTCTGATATTCACCTTCAATCATGCCTTCGGCTTTTATGGTGTATTCCCCAGGGGGCATCATCTCGCCATCTTTATTCTTACCATCCCACTCAAAACGCACAGCGCCTACACTTTGCTCACCAAACTCAAGCGTCTTAACAATCGCTCCAGATTCGTCATAAATACCCACAGATAAATTCTGCACAGGCTCTTGGACAATCACCGAGCCCTTTGTAAGTGCATCATCACCATGTTCTAACGTCGTTGATTCGAGTAATGCTTTTTTACCAATCAGCGTTGATGCTTGAAGCGCTGAGTTAGAAGTCATTGATGCAGCTAACGAGTCAAAATTCTCATTTAGCTTCGAGATCCCCTCAGCCATGGTAAAACTGGTCATCTGCGCGATCATCTGATCGTTGTCCGCAGGCTTACTTGGGTCTTGGAAAGAGAGCTGTTGAGTAAGCAGCGAGAAGAAATCTTCTTGCGATAGCTCATCTCTGGGCTTTTTCTCCTCGGCCTGCTTTTGCCTATCCCAGTAGAGTGAATCTACACCCGTTGAAGAAGTGGCATTTACATTATTACTCATCAGCTGTTACTCCCAATTTAGCGCTGGCCTAGTTGCAATGTTTTACTAAGCATTTGCTTTGCAGCGTCTGCAACTTGAACATTGGTTTGGTAAGAGCGAGAAGCAGAAATCATGTTTGCCATCTCCTCTACCACATTCACATTCGGTTTATAAATGTAGCCATTTGCGTCAGCACTTGGGTGGTTTGGGTTGTACTCAACTTGAAGCGGCTTGTCGCTTTCAACCACACCTAAGACTTTTACTCCAACTGAAGATCCCGCAACATTGTTCTGGGAAGCTGCAGCTTTGGAAAGTTCAGCGGCAAATACAGGGTGTCTAGCGCGATACACAGTATCCTGACTAGAGCTCACTGAGTTTGCGTTTGAGATATTACTTGCGGTGGTATTAAGTCGCACATTCTGTGCGCTCATTCCTGAACCCGCAATATCGAAAACGTTATATAGACTCATTGTTATGCCCCTTGCCCGCCGAGTGCCTTTTTAAGGCTACTGAACTTACCACCAAGAAATTGCAAACTGGCTTGGTACTCTAATGCATTCTGTACATACAAGTTTCGTTCCACTTGTATATCAACTGAGTTACCATCACCTGTATCTGCTTGATTTGGCGAACGATATAGCTCAGATGAATTACTCATTTTGGTACCACCAGTGAGGTGTTTTGCATCTGTTCTAACCATATCATTGCCGCTTCTTTGCATTGTCTTTGCCGCTTTTAAAGCACTAGCAAAGTCAATATCTTTAGCTTTGTATCCTGGAGTGTCTGCGTTTGCGATATTGCTTGCTAGAATTTCAGCGCGCTGTGAGCGCAGCAGCATCGTATGCTGATGTATACCCAACGCTTTATCGAAACTAATTGCCATTATCTGACTCCAAAAAATTGACTCAGGTATGATAAAGCAATCTTTAGGCCAGTTTTAAAACAAGATTTATTCATTAAATTTCAATGTGTTACATTGTGTTTTTGGAATAATTAAACTTGAGCCAATATTGAGGAGTGAAATAAATAAGAGGAAGCGTCTGAAGAGTCAGCGGTTGAACTTAGAAAATCCAAGGTTAATTAGTGTAGACACTGGAACTGCGACTGAGTACAAATATTCAATACCTAATTATAGCGAACGTCCCTGCCGCTATATGTGAATATTAAGTCTTTTTCTGATAGATAATACCAGGATTACAACGGATCATATTAAAGTCGTCACTTAAACCCGCCATCGATTCTGACGCACCTAAAAACAAATAACCATTAGGATTTAACGACTGAGCAAATTGCGAAATGATTTTGGCTTTCACTTCCGGTGAAAAGTATATCAGGACGTTACGGCAGAAAATTACATCAAACTTACCCATCAATGCATAAGAATCTAGCAGGTTTAAATGTCTAAAACTGACCATTTTACGGATCGGTTCAACAACCTTAGCCATTCCATTGCCACTATCCATAAAGAACTTCTTTCTACGCTCAGGCGACAACCCTCGCGCCAACGCTAGCGCGTCATATTCAGCATTCTTACACATATCCAGCATGGTGTTAGAAATGTCTGTACCGACGATCTGCACCCCCATTTTCAGCGCGCCAGGGCTTTTACTCACATACTCACTCGCAGACATCGCGATTGAATATGGCTCTTGTCCTGATGAACTTGCCGCCGACCAAATCTTAACTGGACGTCTTAAGTCTTTAAACTCTGGTAAGATTTTCGATTTAATTAGCTCGAACGGATAAGTATCCCTAAACCAAAGCGTTTCATTCGTTGTCATCGCGTCCACCACAGCGGCACGCAATTGCCGCTCATGGGGACTGAGTGTTTTAGCTACTAAGGACGAAAGTGTTTCCACACCAAAGCGAGCCATCAGAGGAGCGAGTCGGCTTTTGACCAAGTACAATTTATTGTCACCCAGTACAATACCGCACTGTTGCTCCAAAAAGGTTCTAAATTGATCGTACTCTTTTTGCTCTAAATGCTTATTTTCCAAGTGCTACCACCAGCTTTAATCACAATGAACCCATTTTTTAACCGCTGAAGCTAATTCATCTGGGTTAAACTTAGCAATAAAATCATCAGCGCCAACTTTCTCAATCATGGCCTGATTAAATACACCACTCAGTGAAGTATGGAGTATCACATGCAATGGCGCTAATTTTGGATCAGCTTTTATTTCAGCCGTTAGCGTATAACCATCCATTTCCGGCATTTCAACGTCAGAAATTAATAGCCCTACTCGCTCAGTGACATTATTTTGACAGTCCATTTCCGCAATTTCACGAAGCCTGATAAGTGCTTCTTTGCCGTTCTTCGCAAGTTCAGTCTGAACACCTAATGGCTCCAATGCGCGTTTGACCTGATTACGAGCAACTGCGGAGTCATCAGCGATAAAGACAATACGTTCGCCTAAATCTTTTTGCATTTCACCATCAGATACAATGTCAGCACTGACTTCTGTGTTGATTGGGCAAATTTCATTGAGGATCTTTTCTACGTCTAATATTTCAACTAGCTCGTTTTCAATTTCTGTAACCGCTGTCAAATAGGAATAACGACCAGCCCCAGATGGCGGGGGCATTATTTTTTCCCAGTTCATATTCACAATGCGTTCTACCGCACTGACTAGAAAACCTTGAACTGAACGGTTGTATTCTGCAATCACAATAAAACAGTTACGAATATCTTGAATAGGAGGTCCACCTACCGCAAGTGACATATCAATTACGGATATAGTTTGGCCTCGAATATGAGCAACCCCTCGGATAAGCGGGTTTGACTTGGGCATGCTTGTCAATGCTGGACATTGAAGCACTTCTCGGACTTTGAAAACATTAATGCCGAAGCGCTGTCGACCTTGAAGTCGAAAAAGTAATAGCTCGAGACGGTTTTGTCCAACCAGCTGTGTACGTTGGTTAACCGAGTCTAAAATACCTGCCATTTCAATCTCCTACTGTATAAACCGCTAATCGGAACGATCTTTGCTTCGACTCTGATATGGTTTACCACCCTTGATTAGGTGCAGTTATTAAAGCAGAATCTTTATACCTTGTTTCACCCCATAAGCATAGTCGAAACATCATGAGTTTGTTAAAAAAAACCCATTACATTCAGTTTTTTTGTTTGTTCGCTTATTTTATAGGCGTTGACTATGGTTATTGTCAGCAATATGACAACAAAACTTTAGAACAAAACGCAATAGAATTTGTTGAACCGAATGTAGAGCAAGATCCCGATAGTCAGCTGTCACTGACTGCTATACCACTTGATTCAAGAATTCCAGCACGGGATTGTCAATCGCCATTACAATATAGTACAGCGATGGCTCCACCTTTTGATACTCAAGTGACAGTTCAAATTAGATGCAACGATACCCTCAGCTGGACTCAATACGTCCACGTACGTATCGATCACCTCTTCCCCATATTAGTTAGTGCAACCATGTTAGAAAAAGGCCGTATTATTCAAGATGAAGATGTAAAAATAGAGTATCAGCCAAAACGTTTTCGCAGAGTTTCTTATATAGAAGATAAGTCAATACTAATAGGCAGTCGCAGCAAACGTAATATAAGGGAGGGCCAAGCCTTTACCCAAGCCCATATTTGCATGGTCTGCAAAGGCGATACTGTGACGATTATTGCTAAATCAGGTGGACTCGTGATCAAAACTCAAGGAGAAGCACAGCAAGATGGCAACCGTGGTGAACTTATTAATATTAAAAACTCTCGCTCTGGCAAAACCTTACGTGCTAGAGTAATAGAAGTGGAAACAGTAGAGGTGAATTTATAAAAAATTTGCTAAAGTAATACTACTAAACGCCGATAACAAGGCTGAGAGTATAATTTTATTGGGTCTACAATCATGGTTAATCAAGTTAACGGTCAGAATCAGTCTACATCCGTTGCTAATAATGTTAAGCAACAGAAAGCTGAATTGCAAAGAAATGATGCCAATAGCGCATCAGTTAAATCACCAGCTACACCGAAAGCAGCGGCGGATTCAGTCAGTCTGACTCCACAAGCGCAACAGCTGAAAACAGTCAACGAAAAAGCGCAGCAATCATCAGGCTTTGACGACAAGAAAGTCGAAGAACTGAAAAAAGCGATAGCAGAAGGCAAGTATCAAGTTGACGCGGAAAAACTCGCCAAAAACATAGCTGCATTTGAGTTCGAAATATATGGATGATTTGGTTCGGCTTTGCCACCACAAACTTTCAGAACAAATCTCGACGCTAGAAGCGATGACCCAGCTTCTAGCGCGTGAGCTTGACGAGCTTGCGTCCCGACGTGGCGACAATTTAAAAGAAATCGCTCGTGAAAAGCTAACTCTCATTTCAAAACTGCAAAAGCTCGACAATGAATTGTCAAAAACTGAGTCTCACGTCTTTGAACACAATGAAGTAGCCCCGCTCGTCGCTAAAGTGCGAGCATTACTCAGTGAGTGCCAAACCAAAAATGAAATCAATGCTAAAACGGCTCATCAGGCCAATGTAAGCACACGTGAACTAAAAGGGATCTTAATTGGCGCACCAACTTCGATTACATATGGTCAGGATGGTAGTGTGAAAAGTAGCGACAGTGAGTTAGTACGTAATCTAAAGGCGTAGCCACGCCAGCCATATTTTAGTTTTGAAGAACAACCGAAGTGAAGCGCATTAAGTAAGCAACATGCGATGGGTGCTTACTTAAAGCTGTAAGATATCTTCTTAATTTTCTGCGGCTTGACTTGAGTAATATACAAATCATAAACGCGTTTCATATCAAGCTCTAATTCCGTAGCGTAAGTATCACCAACAGCGTAACTTTTCAGCACCTTAGCTCCTCGTACGAGTCCATTTACTTGGCTCTTAAGGCCGTCGTTTTGGGCAATAGCACCTTTTACCGTAATAGTGGATGTCAAATTCTGGCCATAGAGTTGCTCAGCCAATTCTCGATAGGCTTCTAATTTTGAGACTTTAATGGCCATCAGCTGCTTCTCACCCGCAGTTTTACCCGGCTGAGCACTCAAAGGCGCGTACCCCACTGCCCGTAAAACAGGAAAGGTTTCCGGTTGCACCGTTTCATATTCAATGTGCTTGTCAACGAGGCTTGAACAGCCACTGAGTCCCGCTAGCGAACAAACCATAACAACTGCACTGATAGAATTAGTGATACGCATTTCACCACACTCCGCTACAATAAATACCAATCAAAATTTAACACTTCCCCAGCATCGTGGTCTCGCAAGGGTTGTTGTGGTTTCATCGAGTATTGGCAATAAATAAAAATTAACTTTCATGATCTATGATTATGCACGAACCTTGCCAAAATTTGGCACAGGTATTGCTGAGTTAAAGAGTAGTTTTTGATCTGGGCATTTAAACATGAAAAAGCAATTCACGATCAGTCTATCACTGTTGTGCATCACCTTAACTAATCCAGCTTATGCCGAATGGTTTGAAGTGACCGGCATGGCTGACGTTAAAAATGGCGATCATCAAAAAGCCAAAAGAAAGGCCGTAAACGACGCCATCACACAAGCATTGCTGTTTTCTGGTGCTTCTGTGAGTAGTGTACAAACCGTCACCGATGGTGTGCTCACCCAAGATCAACTTAAGATCCGCTCAAATGCCGAAATCCAAAGCGCCAACGTGATTGCTGAAGCAAAAGTCGGTGATTCATGGCAAGTAACATTGCATATCGATATTACCCCACAAAGTACTCAGTGCCCAACCAGTGCTTACAATAAACAGGTTGCAGTCACACAAAGCCAGCTAAAAAATAAACATCAAGCAACTTTAGGTCAAATTTTTGACATAAATAAAGCCGTGAGCGAGCGCCTATATCAAACAATGACTGAACAAAAGTCGAGCATAGAACCCGTTCCCTATTTTGCACAGACCATAGATGTTAGCCGCTTTTTCAGTCAACGTTTTGATTATAATGAGCAGCTAATCGAGACCATTACAGCAAATACCAACAGCCAATTTGTACTACTGAGTCAAATTACTGATATTGCTAGTGTCGATAAACTTAATAGTGACCTCGCATTTTGGCAAAGCGATAAATACTTAAGAAGCTTCAAGGTAGACTTTGCGCTGTTTGATGCACTTTCTCATGAAAGGGTGTGGCAAAAACAATATGCCACTCAAGGCGTATGGCCGTTTAAGAAAACCAGATTAATCGATGTGTACAGTGAGCGCTTTTGGCAGACAGATTATGCTGATGAGATCCAAACCACGCTGACACAAATCGCAACTGATTTAAACGCAGCGGTCGCCTGCTTACCAACCAATGGCAAAATCCTACATATCGATGATGAACAAGTCGTTATTAATTTAGGCCGTATGCATGGCTTAGAGAATGGCCAGATCCTTAACGTAGCGCATAGTAATCCGCTAACTAATGTCGATGGTAAAGTGTTTATGCATCAAATTAAAACCATCAATAAACTGCAAGTGATCCAAGTGAATGCGCAAAACGCCATTGCAGTAAATATCAGCAATCGCCCACTTCACAATGTGCAAATTAATGATTTGGTTGAAATTCAAATAGAAAATGAAAATGAGTTTGAACTGTAAGTGCTGAGCCTTCCTTTAGCAAAAGGCAAGATTTTCGATGACTTTACACCCTTTGCATCATGCTTCCATCACCCATTTACTTTGGTCATTCCACGCAGAAATGATACCAATGGCGTCCCCAGTAGGAATCGAACCTACATCTAAGCCTTAGGAGGGCCTTGTTTTATCCATTAAACTATGGGGACAATCTCTAAAGTCAGATAACAATCGCCTTTTTTGACCTTCACTAGCGGGATCTGCGGAACTTAATACCAATGAAAGTCGAGAATTGTTGATTCTCTGTTGTACTGCATCTCAGTGACTTCGCTTTAGTATACTGATCTTAATGAACTTTTAAAGATTAATAGTCAATTTATTCGCGGTAATAAATGAGCTGGTTCAGTAGGTGAATACGCAGCAGTAAAGACCCACTACTGCACTATCAGTTACTTCGCTTGAGGTGTGAATAAGAAGTAGGATAGTTCTTCGTTTAATAAAACCTAAATGGTATTTCTTTCAAAAAACGCTATTTGAAGTACTACCTTGAAGCGGTCGCCTGATCATCAAGGATAAAATACGGGATGGTCACCACCGTGCTTGCGATCACTAAGTTAGTGTTAAACTCTAACAATCTTGCATTTACCTCCACGCCTCGTGGACGATAAACCATAGTGCCTGTGAGCAAATGACTGGGCGATTGCGTGTTTTTCAAGCGGCTTGCGTTACGCGAAAAAGTCAAATCACCACTGGATGTCACTTCAATTTTCCCTAATGCTTTAAAGTCTAATGCTTGATAACCCAGCTTTTGCATTTGATGCATTAAAGACTCAGCCAATTGGTTTCCTAGCTGGTTTGTATCCCTTAATGATTCATTAAAGTTGACAAAACTGGCTACCGCTATCGACTCAGGCTTTTGCCCTAAAACAGTATCTGACAGTTCCAACGCAATTTGATTGGCGTAGTTAGCAATTTCTTTGCGATGCCGATAGCTAATGAAGCCAATATCTTGCGATACCACGGCGTGTGAATCTTCATTGCGCTCTTGCTCTTCCATCATGGCATATAATATTTCCATATCGGATTGCTGAGTTTCTGTAGATTCAGGAGCAGTCTGTTTTGTCATTTCGCAGCCACCGAGTAATGCAAGTGTCGTCGCGAATAGCACTACATTTTTCATCATCGCCTCCGAATTAGTTCGCACGCTCTATACGAATGCCATCGTATGCCGCACCATCTTGTAGGGCGTTAACTACGTTTTGCGGTAAAAAGCCTTGAGCAGAACCCACGACACTTTTACTTCTAAGCCCAACCACTCTGGCATTAACCATAACTCCACCCTGATGATTCACCAAAGTACCACCTAGCACGTACAAAAAAGGATGGTCGTCAGATAGCTCTAAAAAGTCACGGCTAAAAATAAAATCGCCTTCAGGTGTCACCCGGATATAGTCTGTTGTTTTAAAGTCCACAACAGGGATCCCAAACGCATGAAGCTCATGGATAAAGCTTTCAGCCAACTGATTACCCAGCAAGGAGCCTTTATCAAATTCTTTATCTAAAAATACAAAGCTTGTCACTGCTACCGGTGTTTTCTCATTCACGTGTTTCAAGTTTGCAACCATGTCTTGCATAATAGACTGGACATAGTGAGTGACATTTTTACCAGCCATTTGCTGAGAAACAGAAAATTGCTTCATACCGTTTGGATTACTTTGATACATCGAAGATTTCTCAAAGCCATTACGCACGGGCTCAGCCTGAGCATTATCCACCGCAAAAAAGTTACTCTGAGCACAGCCAACCATCAATGAAAGCGGCAAAACCAAACTTAATACTTTTTTCATTACTTTCATCTCCACTAATATTGGCTTCGTATAATCTGACCGTCACGATTTGTGACACGCTCCGTACCCCACATCACAGCTTTAGGAATGCTGATTGATGCGGCTGAGACGGCTCGATTATGTAAGGTATCAACCAGCCTCGCATTGACCAAATAGGTATCTCGACTTTCTACGATTGTCCCAACCACCACGAGGTCAATTTTCTGGCGCTGATTTAGCACATTCAATTCTCGACTTAACATACTATCGGCAGAACTTTGTAAAGATAAAGCGTTTCTGAGTCGATATTCCACGACATCTGCCCCCATTTGACTTAAATGGGTCATGAGGGATTCTTGCAAGGCCACGCTCAAGCCTGAACCTTGCCCAGCAACGGTATCATCCAGCTGATTAGCCTTAAAAAAACTCGTCACAGCAAGCGTTGAATTCGGCTTGAACGGCCGTACATACTGCCCAAGTTCCGCGGCTAACTGAGCGCCAAACCCATCTAAGTCAGGTAAGATTTCTTGCTGCTGGGTCGCTTCTCTTTTGCCAACCTGTTGGCTGTTTGTACACCCCGCCAACAACATAATCACTATGAGTGCTAGATATTTCATTTCACCAAGCCCACGATAAACTTATTGGTTAAAATGCAAAATACGCACCAAGTTTTAAAGTCGATGACTGGTGTAATGGCTAACCAAACAGCTTAAACCTGCACGCTTAAGCTGCTGGCAACCTTTGTATGCAGAGGCCTTATCTGCAAACGCACCTAATTTGAGCCGATAATATTTCGTATTTTGAATATCTATTTGCTCGATATTCACTTCGCTTGTTGCAAAGTCTTGCGGTAACTTATCCTTGAGTTGCTCGTAGGTTTGCCTAAGCTTGGTATATTCCGTTGTAGAGGCCAATTGAATTGCAAATTCAGCCATCTCTACAGGCTGTTCTTGTTTCTCGGTAGGCTTTGTTTTTTGCTCTATCACTTGCTCGGGTTGCTCTGCTAAAAGCTCGGCATCCTTTTGCTTTGCAAGCGAATTTGATAGTTGTATCGCAATAACATCTAAATCTTCCTGCACTTCTTCAAACTTAGCAACCTGCTGTTTTAGCGCTCTGAGCTGCTCTACTTCTTGTTGTAAGGTGCTTACCTGCTGTTCCAGTAAAGATAACTGCTTCTTCATTTGTAATGAGTCAAGTTGACTCTTGCTCGCAGTTGCTTGGCAACCACTTAACGCAACGAAACTGAGTATAATGAGATGCCACTTAATTGATTGCATTGTTTTCTCTTTCATAAATAGTTAAGGCTTCCACCGTGCAAGAAACTTTGAAGGGAAATAGATTTTGGCAAATATTTGCCGCATTTTGTGTGGCGTCATCTCTTAATATAAGTAAATAAGTGGCGTCGCCTTCTTTTTGCGCATACCCAAAACCACCGCTTAATAACGCGGGATAACGCTTAGCCAAAATCGCCGCATACACTTTTAATATCGTTAATGTCTTGAAGCGTCCAACTACAGCAAACTCTTGCGTGGTTGCGCGCTGTCGTTGTAATTCGTGATTTACATCAAGCAGCAAGTCTCCCTCTGCACTTAACTCCACTTCTATCTGTTGAGTACTAGCTACCGCGAGCCTTTTCGCATCACTTATCGCTGTACGGTAAGTCCCTGGCTTCAAACTAGTAAATACATAGTAGCCGTCATATGCTGTCTGAGTGCGAGCGACTTCGTTACCCGTTTCATCAAGTAAACTCACGGTGGTGAACCCTGCAGGTCGGCGCTCAGTACCCTCATTGATTTCAACAATACCTTCAACTTCCGACGAGTTTACAAATGGTATTTCAACATATTCAATATGACCGGGTCTTGGAGTGAATGAAAAGCCATCGTTAGCGGGAATTAAAAAGGGTTCGGGGATCGTTTCTTTGTCAACAATAATATCTGTTCGTTTGTAATTAACCATTGCGGGTAATAGAGCCACACCGTCATCGTCAGTTTTACCTTGTGCAAAGTTTTGTAATGCTTTTATAGTTACCCCCTTCAGCGGTAACTCCCCATCGTCAAGATAGCCGTTATTATTTTGGTCGATAAAAGCACGAACCATCAAAGAGCCAAACTGCGACAAGCGTTTGCCAGTTAAAAAAACCTGATCTACGGTTTCGCCCGCTCCAATACTTACTTGTCCAGAGAGGCCTATTTGCCAATTATCATCAATATCGTATTGCAAGTCTGTTAACAACCTAAACTTATCATGGTTCCAGCTCAATCCAAGTTCGGTTTTATAGTAATCCGCAGCAAAGTCTTTGTATAAGGTAATGCCAAGATCAAGCTCCGGACTTAGCTCTTTGCTCAACTCTAGCTCTGCGGCTGTAATTTCATTAGAAGGTTTTATGTCATACCAAGTAGTAAAACGACTATATATCCCAAAAATCCTTCGCTGCCAGCGCAAGTAGCCACTCATATCGCTGGCTTGATTTGCCTGCTCTTGCCACACAAATTGGTTACTGAAAGTGCCCCAATAATTACCCGTACTAAACAGTAGCGACGCTTGCTCGGTGGTGTCTATATTAGCTCTATTAAGCTGAAAGTATTCAGCACGATAGTAAATCTTAGCGGCATCAAAAAGAGACCAATCTCCCGCCGCCGTTAATTTTATCTCGGTCGCATTTTCATCCCGTTCTAAATCTTCCTTTAGCTCAACTTTAGCACCTACCTGCTGGCCAAATAGACGGGTTCGAGTATTTGCAGAGAGACGCTGGTTCAATTCGCTCTTACTATAGTCAACATCCAGTAATAGTCGTTTATTAATATTGGTGTTAAACCCTGTAGAAAAGTACTGTTCTGAGGCGCTATTTTTCACACCTTGACGATGCTGAAAACCTGCATACACCGCAAAGTCTGTCGTAAGACCGTAGTCAAAGCGGCCATTTACTTGCCAGCTTGACTTCCCTGATGCTGCGGTCTTGTCGCCCAGTATACTTTTGCCCGTCTCAGTAATTGATACGGCAAAAAAGCCTTCATCTTCGTTTGTGGTGCTCTGTTCAACATAATAGGTCTGCACTTCTTTTGATACTTGACCTTGGCCTCCATACATCACTAGTTCAAAGGTATTTTCGCCAAATAGTAAATCAATATTTTCAAACTCATAGCGCCCAGATTGGACATTATTTTCTTGCCCTATTAGCAATCCATTTCGATAAAGTTCTACGTCCCACCCTACCTGAACTGGACCTGAGATGACAATGCGCTGACGGTTCGTACGCCTATCTAGCGGCGCGTTACTGAAGCTCACTCCTCGCCCTTCTTCATTTAGCGCATCGACTCCAACTTGAATACTCTGGACATCACCGAGCGATACCTTGGTAAAATTCCCAAACGGTAAAACATCGGCCTTTTTAGAAGCACGGTTGAGGGATAATCGTGAGCGATTAATCACATCACCCTCTCTACCAGCAATAAAATACTGAGCTTGCCAATAGGCGATGTCTTGCGAACCAATAAGGGAATAAGACGTCTGGCTAATGTCTTCAGTCAGCTGTGCATTTATCTGAGCATCCAGCACTGGCTTACCGATACTTTGATAAGGACTTGGTCGCCACGGTAATGTTGCGCTAGCATTGCGGTCAAAACTGACAACCTCTCTTCCTAATCGCTGTTGCTGTGCTTCTATTGGCAGAATTTGCCTACTTTTAACCGTAAGAGATAAATCCTGTATATCGGTAAACAGGCTCACATCGAATAAGGTCGCAACGATATAATCGGCGAGAAATACCTCACCATTGATAACTTGAACGTCCTTATCACTCAATTGCGTTCGCTGGCCTTTGCTCTCAACTAAATGCGCTTTGGCATTAAGACTAAAGGTGTTTTCAGGAGTGAAGAACCAGCCATCAAAAGTTCCTGATACATCTTCTGATACCACAAACCCCAAAGCTGAAAACAAGCTCAAGAGTTCCACATTGACGCCTTGTTCCGACGTCACCGCGATCACTTCACCTAAATATAAATTTCCTTTATAGGCGGATAAAAACAGTTCCGTACCAACATCAACCCGAGAGACCACCCGCTCACTTTGCTGTATCGCAAGTTTTGCTTTCACTCGTTCAACCCGTTCTAATAGCTGTTGCAAAGTATCAACCTGCGATGCCATAGCTGGTTGATAGCATAGCATGCCTATTAGTAACGCGCGCCAAATAACGTGGGCTCTCATTACGTTCGCTTACCCTAAACTACAAAGATACCGAATCATCTACAAAGGTGCGGTCAGTGTACTCATCATCACCCACATACTTGATTAAGACCTTGCCTGATGGCCCGAGCTTGATTGCAGGGTCTATCGAGAATTCTACACTCCTTTGATTAAGCTCTGGATATACGGCAAACTTATTTAATACTCCGATCCGCACTGGTTTAACGTCATTTTTCCCCTGCCAATAAGCGGATAATTCGCCAAAGCTACTATATTTCCCAGTTCGATTAAGTAGTACCGTAATTGCCTGACGACCATTTTTTGCGTTGCTTACAATGACATCCTCAAGCTGAACTTGCGGGTTCGCATCACCAACTCGTAGCATCACCGGAATGCTATAACTCATCAGCACGTCAATATTGATACCTTCTTGCAGCTTGCCTTTATTATTCGGCAGCTCCCTAAAGAGCAAATGTGAGCGATACTCTCCTTGTTCCATATTCGCCTTTCTGCGCACAGCCAGCTTTATTACCTGACGCTCACCAGGCCCCAGTGTTACTTGCCTAGGTGAAATACGGATGAAATGGCTTGCAGCCATAGGGTTCATTTTTTGCTCGGCAAAGTTGGCATAACCACCTTCTTTAAGTGCTAGCTTCTCTTGAAATTCAAGTCGATAAGATTTGGTCACATCACCATTATTAATGATTGTAACCCTCTCAATTCTCTGACGCTCTTCGAAAGCAACCCGTGTTGGGGTGATCATCAGATTGGCGCTTACTTTACAGCAACAAAACAAAAGCAGCGTTAATATTAATTTATTCATAATTTAGGGCCTGTTTATCTTTCAAGTTTGTTTTTGCAGCAGTTTGATTGCCATTTATACAAGGCAGAGCCTGCGTAGCATAGTTATTCTATGTGAGTCAGGCGATAACACAGTAGAAATGCCAATCAAGCACTGCCCTTTGGGTTCCCCTGAGTGCGCTTTGTTCATTGTTGCTCAACTTTTGCTTAGATTACTAGGCGGCAAGTCGAGCGCCGCGACCAAAACCCACTCAGGGGAACAAAAATCAAACAGCAAAGGTCAACAGACCCTAGTAAGACAAAGTTATTTCAACGTTCAAGGTTTGCACCCCATCCGATAGCGATTTACCGTTGCCAGCAAAACGCAATTGACCACCGACCTTAAACTCACCAGACCCAACACTATCGGTGTAAATCGCCTTCTCGTGATATAGCTCAGTCAATTGGAAGGCATCGGATGCACCAAGATTCCAATAGCCAAACCAGTCATTGTAAACGGTAGATTGGACGCTAATTTGGCGATTATGAGGAAAATCGGTCAAGAGGATTTCTGCCGCATGACCAAACTCTACGAATAGAATATTGCTTGAGGTTTGTGGCCTAACATTAGGTTCTATCGTCACTGTGCCTGCGCTATTTTGGTCAATAATCGCAATAGTGCCAAAGCTCAATTTCTTAACGACCGATATATCTTGAGCTTTGGCCAAGTGACTGGCAAAAAGCAATGCCAGTACCATGTAACGCCACATGTTTTAGTAAGCGATTTCGATATCAACTTTACTGGTGTATACACCACCGCCATACGTGTCTGTTCCAGAAAGTGCTTTCGTACTTAACGTCGCACCAACTGAAAGCGTTGCGGCACCATTTGCATCAACCCTAAACTTGTTGTTTGTCACTTCACTGTTAGGCTGTGCACCGCTTACCACATAAAATTCAAAATCCTTTAAATCAAAAGAGGCATTACCTACGCTATCAACAGTAGTTGCGGCCGGAACCGTAATCGTTAACTCAGTATTTGGCGCAGCATCGGTGATATTGATAGAGCCAGCTCCACCTGTACTAATAAGGTTTATTATTGCATCACCAGTATTCTTGATTTCAGGATCGGTCAATGTTGGATCCGCCTCAATCTTCATCGTGGCGACATCAGCTGCATCGCCCTGCACTCGAATGATACCGAAATCAAGCGGATCACCGGCTTCAGCTGAAAATAAGTTTTTAACTTCTACTTTTACTTCAAGACGAGCAGTATCCTTAGCAATTGCTGAAGAAGTAAATAAAGCAGCGGAAATAGAGCTTGCAATAAGCGCAGATTTAATCAGTGTTTTCATCTTTAAATTCCTTTAGAGGTCATTTTTATCATCACCGCAATACCGTTTTTGGTGACTTACTGTTTATCGTTCCCAAATGGGAAAACTTTAGTAAAAATTAAAGCATTAATCTTCTACAATCAATGCTTTGGATAGAAAATAGTCTACAGTAGACTTTTGCTTCTTGAGTTGATCTTAATCCTGAAACTGTTGCCCAATCTCGCATTTCAAACGCTTGAATTTGCAATTCTGCCTCAGAAAATATACTAGGAAACTTTCGCTTTACTGCCGCTAATAGCGCTTGATGCTGCTCAACTTGAGGCATGGAATTGATAGATAGGGGAAACAACTTGAGTTGAATTCCAGTCGTTTGATTCGCCTTTTGTTTACTCGCTGAATAACGCTTAACCTCTACGTCAGTATTCGATGTTGCTTGGATATTATTGACGCTTGCTTGAGACTCTAACAAAGTCAGCAAGTTTGTGAGATCCTGCTCTAACGAGCTCAATCGCTCAATACTTTTGAGCTGCTGCTCACTTAACAGCGAAGGCTCTTTAGATGAATGACTACAGCCACCTAAGGTGATTAAAGAGCCGAGTAGTAAAAATTTAAAAAACCGAATATCCACAATAAGTTATAACAAAAATCCATTTTCTGCTATGGTACATAAATCGCGGTAAATAACCAAATGCTTTTACCGCAAATATCGGTACATTTAACTTTATGTAATTACCTTTTAGCAATTAAATCGATAAGAGAAGCAAGCTCAGTTGAATACTCTTCTCTTCGCATCGCATGCTCAACTATCGCTTTTAAATAGCCAATTTTACTTCCGCAATCATGGCTTTTTCCACGTAGCGAGTATGCATCAACTTGCTCTCGCTCCATCAACATGGCAATCGCATCGGTCAATTGAATTTCACCACCAGCACCTAGCGGTGTTTTTGCCAAAAGTGGCCAAATAGATTTATTTAACACGTAACGACCAACAACAGCTAAGTTTGAAGGTGCACTTTGCAGTTCAGGCTTTTCGACAATAGACTGCATCGCGCCTGACTCTCCTTGCGCGAGTGCCGCTCCTCCCAAGTCCACAATACCAAACTGAGAAACGAGTTCAGGCGCTACCGCTTCTACCATCACTTGGCTATTACCTGACGCTTTAAAACGCGCGATCATATCAGCAAGATTATCTTTTGTTAGATCGCATGCAGCGTCATCGACTAATACGTCAGGCAGCATAACCACAAAGGGCTCATCGCCAATCACAGGGGCAGCGCAATTGATGGCATGACCAAGACCTCGAGCCTCACCTTGACGCACATGGATCAGCGTAACGCCTTTGGGGCATATAGATTGTACTTCCTCTAGCAATTGACGCTTCACCCGTTTTTCCAGTGTCGCTTCCAGCTCAAAGCTCTTATCGAAGTGGTTTTCAATTGAGTTTTTACTTGAATGGGTTATCAGGACAATTTCTTTGACGCCAGCCGCCGCAGCTTCATCTACTACATACTGGATCAGAGGCTTATCGACAATTGGCAACATTTCTTTTGGAATGGCCTTCGTCGCGGGTAACATGCGAGTGCCAAGACCCGCCACTGGAATAACGGCTTTCATAAATGCTCCTAAATCGCGACCGGTGCCTTTATATGCGGGTGACATTCGTAATTCACCAACTCAAAGTCTTCAAATTTAAAACCAAATATGTCTTTTACTTGAGGATTGATCTGCATTTGTGGCTTCGCAAACGGCGCTCGGCTTAGCTGCTCTTCAACTTGTTCCATATGATTTAGGTATAAATGGGCATCGCCGAAAGTATGTACGAAATCACCCACTTCTAAGCCACAAACTTGTGCAATCATCATCGTTAACAGCGCATAGCTTGCGATGTTAAAGGGCACACCTAAGAAAATATCCGCACTACGCTGATAAAGCTGACAAGAAAGCTTGCCATCTAGTACATAAAATTGGAATAACGTGTGGCAAGGTGGCAACGCTTGTTTGCCCATCGCTGCATTTTCTTTCGGTGAATAGTTAGTATCAGGTAAAAGCGCAGGGTTCCAAGCACTCACAATCAGGCGACGAGAGTCAGGGTTGGTTTTGATTTGCTCTACAACATCTTTGATTTGATCTATCACTTCACCATTTGGCCCCGTCCAAGAGCGCCACTGGCTACCATAAACCGGCCCTAAGTCCCCGTCATCCGTTGCCCAGCCATCCCAAATGCTAACGCCATTTTCCTTTAGGTATTTGATGTTAGTATCGCCTTGCAAGAACCAAAGTAGCTCGTGAATAATCGAGCGTAGATGACACTTTTTCGTCGTTACAAGCGGAAAGCCTTCTTGCAAGTTGAAGCGCATCTGGTATCCAAAAACACTCACTGTGCCAGTGCCCGTGCGGTCTTCTTTTTTTGTGCCATTATCACGCACATGGCGCATCAGTTCTAAATATTGCTTCATTGTTCGCTACTCTTTAACTTTTAACTTGCCCGGTAGATGGGTTGCTACCTTCACGCTTATATGCCCACACCATAAGGATAGCGCCTGCAATCACCATAGGGAGGGATAAGATCTGACCTTGAGAAATAAAGCCACCATATAAGCCAATATGTGCATCTGGTTCACGGAAATACTCGATTGAGAAGCGGAAGACACCGTAACCGGCTAAAAATAGACCTGCTACACTGCCCGCTGGGCGCGGTTTCTTCCTAAACCATACCAACATCACAAACAATACCAACCCTTCAAAAAACGCTTCATAAAGTTGTGATGGGTGGCGCGGCTGTGGTCCGCCCGTTGGGAAAATAAATGCCCAAGGAACATCCGTTACGCGACCCCATAATTCGCCATTAATGAAGTTACCGATACGACCAGCAAAAAGCCCCACAGGCACCATAGGAACGACAAAGTCACCTACCGATAAAATCGAACGTTTGTTTTTAAGCGCATACACGATAATCGCCGTGATAACGCCCAATGCGCCGCCATGGAAAGACATACCGCCTTGGTCCACCCTAAACAAATAAAGCGGGTTTTCAATAAAATGAGAGAATTGATAAAACAGCACGTAACCAATTCGTCCGCCCAAGATCACACCGAGCATACAGTAAAAAACTAGGTCGCCAACTTGGTCTTTATTCCAACCAGAGTTTGGTTTTTTTGCTTCTTTCCCTGCCCACCACATGGCGAACATAAAGCCGATCAAATACATTAATCCATACCAACGAACACTTAACGGTCCGATGGAAAAAATCACAGGGTCTATCTGTGGAAACTGCAAAGCCATAGCCTTTCCTTAATTCATTAACATATTGCCAGCGATAACAATGAGTAACGCCGCAAACACTTTCTTAATCGTTGTGACTGGTAAGTGGTGCGTAGCTTTAGCACCAATAGGCGCCATAAACCATGAAGTTGCCACTATACCAAACAAAGCCGGTAAATAGACAAAACCTAAAAATCCATGTTCAATATCCACATGTTGGCTGCCAGAGGCGATATAGCCAAAGGAGCCAAAGATAGCGATAACAATACCACTGGCAGACGCACATCCTATCGCTTTTTTCATATCAACAGAAAAAAATGTCAGTAGTGGGACGATTAATGCTCCCCCGCCGATACCAATCATTGCAGACAGCGCCCCCGTTACCGAGGTTAGCATCGCAAGTATCGGTCCTTGCGGTATAACTCTGGTTGATTGTGGCGGTCTTCTGGAACTCCACGCCATTTTCAATGCAATGCCCACAACACTAACCACAAAAATAATTCTGACCAGTTTTTCAGGCAACATCACTGCGGCAAAACCACTACCCAACGCGCCGACTGCCACACCTAACATCACCCATGGAGCAATGTGCCATGGAACATTGTCATTTTTATGATGCGCTTTGGCTGAAGATGTCGAAGTGAAAATAATGGAGGCGAGAGACGTCGCAATTGCAACCAACACCACTTGTTCTGTGGGTATAACATTAAATTTGGTCAAGATGACAGATAAAATAGGGACTATCAACAGCCCGCCGCCGATACCAAGCAGACCTGCCAAAAAGCCAACTGCACAGCCGAGCAAAGCGCAAAGTACAACGATGAGTATAATAGTTTCCATCAACAAGCTCTTATTCTTATAGCGCCGTAATGGTAGCGTAAATAGCCTTAAGAAGCACCCTTTGCTTGGTGGCTGGTATAGAGTAATTCTGCAAAATGATGCTCTATCATGAATTCTTTAATAATTCGACGCACTTGCTTAGATGACGGCTGTGCTAAACAATTTTCAAGTAAAGCTTCCATATCCGTTACTCTCAATCTACGTAACACCCATTTCACTTTGTTCAGTGATGAAATATTCATGCTCAAACGGCGATACCCCATTGCAATAAGCAAGATTGCTCCCTCAGGCTCACCGCCTAACTCTCCACATAGGCTAAAAGGCAGCTCGTGTAATTCACACTGCTGTGCAATCTGGTTTAACACTCGCAATACACTGGGATGATAAGGGTCAAAAAGATCCGCCACTTGTGCGTTGGTTCTATCAACGGCTAATAAATATTGCGTCAAATCATTACTGCCCACAGAGCAAAAATCGATTTTTTTCGACCACTCAGGTAACAAGTACACGCTAGACGGTACTTCAAGCATTACGCCGATTTCTGGCCGATCAATGGTATAAAAAGGATCAGCCCATTCGTCTTGCAGCTCAAAACAAGCCTGCTCAATGAGTGCCATCGCTTCATCTATTTCCTCACTATGGCCCACCATAGGCAACATGATCTGTAAATTGCCAAGACCCGCGTTTGCTTTGATCATGGCTTTGATTTGATCCAAAAAAAGCTCGGGATGATCCAACGATACACGAATGCCCCGCCACCCTAAAAAAGGGTTTTCTTCTTTGATATCAAAGTAATCTAGAATTTTGTCGCCACCGATATCTAAAGTCCGCATCACTACGGGCTCAGGGTGATAACGTGATAGCACCTCGCGATACCAGACTTCTTGCTCCGATTGTGTTGGGAATTGGCCTTTTTGCATAAACCAAGACTCAGTACGATAAAGACCAACGCCATCGCAATAACTGGCGCTTAATGTCTCGGTCGAAAGATCGAGCCCAGCATTTAAGAGTAAATTTATACGCTCACCATCGAGTGTAATAGGCGGCAAATCATGTTCCGCTTCAAACTTATCATGCAGAATGTTGTCTTTACGTTTGATTTCAACGTACTCATTGACCAACATTTGCGAAGGCGAAATATAAAGCCGCCCAGAATACGCATCCATGATCATGGACTTACCATCAAACTGTAATAATGGAATGTCTTCTATGCCCCAAATAGCGGGGACGCCCATCGCGCGAGTCAGAATGGAAGCATGAGAGTTGGCCGAGCCATGCACACTGACTACCCCTTTGAGCTTTTCTTTTGGTACTTGCGCTAACATAGTCGGGGTCAAGGTATGGGCGATTAGAATCGTATTATCTGGATAGTGTTTAACAGCTTGCTCAGTCGAGACTAAATGTTGGAGCACGCGCAGGCCAATATCATTAACATCAATCGCACGCTCTTTGATATAAGGGTCACTCATCATATCAAACTGAGCCACAAGCTTTTCGATAACAAGCTTTAGCGCGGTTTTTGCGTTCCAGCCTTGTTGTATCTCAGACTCAACTTGTTTACCTAAACTCTTGGCATCCAAAAGCTGTTGGTAAACCTCAAACACAGCTACCGCTTCTTTTGGAATATCATCACTCAGAGTTTTGGCTAAAATATGAAACTCTTGCCGAGTCGCGGCCACCGCTTGATGAAACAGCTGAATTTGCTGCTGAATATTGTCACTATGCTGCGGTTCAATACTCGCAAAATCAATATGGGGTAACACCACATAACCATCACCTAAGGCAATACCTGGTGCACTCGATACCCCTTTTAACACTGAGGTTCTGTGACTGCTTGCATCTTGTTGAAGTAAAGTTTGAATTTCGGTGTTGGCAAGCTGTGAAGCCAATTGCGCTGAAAGCGTAATAAGAAAGGACTCTTCATCATGGCTAAATACACGAGCAATCTTTTGCTGCACCACAATAACCCCAAGTACTTTACGCTGATGTACAACGGGCACTGACAAGAAAGCATTGTAGCCTTCTTCATTAACCTCAGGTGACAATTTGAATCTTGGGTGTGATTGGGCGTGGGCAACGTTAATTGGCTCTTCACGCTGGGCAACAAGACCGACTAGGCCTTCGGTAAATCCCATTCGGAACTTTCCGATTGCTTCAGGGTTTAAGCCATCCGTTGCCATCAAGATAAAGTTATCTTGACTGTAATCGGCAAAATAAACTGAGCAGCATTCAGTGTGCATGGCATCTTTGACCATAGTAACAAAGCAATTTAACGCGCTTTGTAGGTCACTTTGCTGTGCCACTGACTCAGCAATCGATCTTAACGTTGCTAACACCTGCTGCTCCTATTTTTATCGTTTTGTGCGCCAGAAATCCTTTTGCCCTTGCTGTTCACGTTTACCAAATGGCATCGCAAACGGAGCGAATTCCTTCATCACTCGACGATAGACATCACGCTTAAACGATACAACTTGACGTACTGGATACCAATAGCTGACCCAGCGCCAATCATCAAACTCAGGGTGATGCGTACGTAATAAGTCTACGTCTTCATCTTTACACCTAAGTTTCAATAAAAACCATTTCTGCTTTTGCCCGATACAAACTGGGCTTGAATCTCGTCTAATTAACCTTTTTGGTAGTTTGTAACGTAACCAATGTTTAGAACTTGCTACTATTTCAACATCTTCTGGCCTAAGTCCAACTTCTTCATGAAGTTCACGATACATCGTTTGCTCAGGTGTTTCCCCTTGATCTATTCCGCCTTGAGGAAATTGCCAAGAGTGTTGTCCGTAACGACGGGCCCAAAAAACCTGCCCCTGATTATTACAAATCACTATTCCGACATTGGCACGAAACCCTTCGGCATCAATCACCTTAGTGCCTCATTTATAAGTCGATTTTTAATGATTGTTCCACAACTCCCGCGTCACGGCAAATTTAATTCCATTCTATACCTAAATTATCTCAGCATACTCTCAAGTTACCCACAACTTGTGCATAACTAAGTATTTTCCAGTTCAAATTACGAACAAATCCACAATTACACACTTAAAACCTCAGGTTTTCCACATATTCTGTGGATAATTATGTTTATAGTCTTGTATTTATCCAAAGCCATAAGATTTTCAAGCCACTCCGTCTGTAGCAAAATAAAAATAACTTCATATTTATCATATAGATAATAAAGTTATTACTTTAACCATATGGTGAAATAACAAGCCGAACTTAAGTTGAGCGCAAAATAACCAACTTACTTCACCACATGATTTCTTTTATAATCGTGTTTTTAAGGGATAGACTCAGGAGTATCGCTTGCCACCAGTTACACCACCACGCTCTGTGGGCGAACTTATGCAACGCGTTGAAAACATAGCCGGTTTAACATTAGGTGAACTCGCTCAGCAGCTCTCGTTTAAAACACCACAAGACTTGCTCAAAGAAAAAGGCTGGGTAGGACAACTCATAGAAGCAGCCTTAGGTGCCACCGCGGGCTCAAAGCCTGTGCCTGATTTTGAGCATATTGGCGTTGAACTCAAGACTTTGCCAATAAGCTATCAAGGCAAACCGCTAGAGACCACCTATGTTTCTGTCGTGCCGCTGACTCAGTTAACAGGATTAACGTGGGAAGCGTCGAGTGTTAAAAAGAAATTAGCTCACGTTCTTTGGCTACCCATATTAGCCGAACGAGAAATTCCTTTAATAGATAGGGTTATTGGACACGGCTTCTTATGGCGGCCAGACGCGCATCAAGAACAGTTGTTACGAAGAGACTGGGAAGAACAAATCGAGTTAATCGCTACGGGTCACGTAGAGCAAATCTCAGGGCATCTTGGCGAAGTCATGCAGATAAGGCCAAAGGCGGCAAATGCCAAAGCGCTCACCGACGCCATAGGGCCTAACGGTAAAATAGTGCAAACTTTACCAAGAGGTTTTTATTTGAAAATCAATTTCACTCAATCGATATTAGCGCAAGAGTTTGGTGCTTAAAAACACCTGTTGACTTTTTGTACAAAAAGTACAAATGTAACACAACCAACATCTTGTATAGATTTGGTTAACATTTATATTTTTATAGAAGGAGACGACAATGAAATTAAAGTTCAACAAAAAATCGATTAAAGAACTTAGTGTGAACAAAACACTTGCTACTAAGATGACGCCGGCTGTTGCTGGAGGTAATGGTCCTGCAACGATGGATGATGCTTGTAATTCACTTCAAGTCTGTTGGACATTTAGAAATGGCCAAGCAAATTGTGAGATTTGGGGCGACGACCGCTAGCAATAAAAAACGCCAGTAGCTAAACTGGCGTTTTTACAATACATCAAGTAATGCTAATTACTGACCTTTGATTTCACTACGACCTTTGTATACCGCTTTTTCACCTAGCGCTTCTTCAATACGTAGTAACTGGTTGTACTTAGCTACACGATCCGAACGGCAAAGTGAACCTGTCTTAATTTGACCTGCCGCTGTCGCCACTGCTAAATCAGCAATGGTAGCGTCTTCAGTTTCACCAGAGCGGTGTGAAATAACGGCAGTAAAGCCAGCATCTTGCGCCATTTTAATAGCATCAAGCGTTTCAGACAGTGAACCAATCTGGTTAAATTTAATCAAGATTGAGTTACCAATGCTTTCTTCAATGCCACGCTTTAAAATCTTAGTGTTAGTAACAAAGAGATCATCACCCACTAGCTGAACTTTATCGCCAATTTTATCTGTTAGGACTTTCCAGCCAGCCCAGTCGCTTTCGTCTAGGCCATCTTCGATTGATACAATTGGGTAACGTGCTGCAAGATCGGCCAAGAAGTCTGCAAAACCTTCCGAGTCGAATGCTTTACCTTCACCCTTTAGGTCATACTTGCCATCGACATAAAACTCAGACGCTGCACAGTCAAGTGCTAGTGTTACGTCTTTGTTCATTTCGTAGCCAGCTGCTGCAACCGCTTCAACAATCACTTCTAGCGCTTCTTCATTTGATTTAAGGTCTGGAGCAAAACCACCTTCATCACCAACAGCAGTGTTCAGGCCACGAGACTTAAGTACGTTTTTCAAGCTATGGAAGATCTCAGCACCCATACGTAGTGCTTCACGGAAGCTCTTTGCGCCAACAGGCTGAACCATAAACTCTTGAATATCAACGTTGTTATCCGCGTGCTCACCACCATTGATAATGTTCATCATCGGAACTGGCATTGAGTACTGACCTGCTGTACCGTTGATGTCTGCGATATGCTCGTATAGCGCCACGCCTTTGTCTTGTGCAGCTGCTTTTGCTGTTGCTAGAGATACCGCAAGGATGGCATTCGCACCTAGTTTTTCTTTGTTTTCAGTGCCGTCTAAGTCCAACATGATTTGGTCGATTGCACGTTGCTCTAGCGCGTTTTGACCTTCAAGTGCTGCCGCGATTTCGTTATTTACGTAGTTCACCGCTGTTAATACACCTTTACCTAAGTAACGAGACTTATCACCGTCACGTAGCTCTAGTGCTTCACGGGTACCCGTAGATGCACCTGATGGCGCACATGCACGGCCCCATGCACCTGACTCTAGGTGTACGTCCGCTTCTACTGTTGGGTTACCGCGTGAGTCCATAACTTCACGGCCAATCACTCTAACGATTTTTGACATCTTGATTCCTCTTATTCCCAAAGTGGTGTGTGTTGCACTGCTTCTGTCGCAGGCGAATTCAGGGTCAATAAACCCGCTTTAAAGTTTGCCTTATCTCTGTTGCTTCGCAAAGTGAAGAATTTACACGTATCACATTGACGCGCCGGCAGATAAGAAAAAGTTTGGCGATAAACACTACACTTAGCGCCTATTGCAAAACCTTCTGCAACAAAAAAGCCGTGCAAGAGCACGGCTTTTTCTTATTACGAAGATGCTTTTTGGTGGCTGTATGCCGCCGCAACAAAGCCTTCAAATAATGGGTGACCATCACGAGGCGTTGACGTGAACTCAGGGTGGAACTGAGCCGCGATAAACCAAGGGTGATCTTTATTCTCGATAATCTCAACTAGTTTCTTGTCTTCTGACAGACCAGTAAATTGCAGACCCGCTTTTTCAAGCTCAGCAACATAGTTGTTGTTTACTTCGTAGCGGTGACGGTGACGCTCCACGATTTCGGCATTACCGTATACTTCACGCACCTTAGAGCCCTCTTTTAAGTGGCAAAGCTGCGCGCCAAGACGCATAGTGCCACCAAGATCAGAGTCGTGGTCACGTACTTCAATCTTACCGTCTGCATCTAACCACTCAGTGATCAGACCAACTACTGGGTGTGGGCTTTCAAGATCAAATTCAGTTGAGTTAGCACCAGTCAGACCTGCAACGTTACGCGCATACTCGATTAACGCAACTTGCATCCCTAAACAAATGCCTAGGTATGGTACTTTGTTTTCACGTGCATATTTTGCAGCTAAGATCTTACCTTCAACGCCACGGTTACCAAAGCCACCTGGTACTAAGATAGCATCAAGGTGTTCAAGTAACTCAGTGCCTTTGCTCTCGATATCTTGAGAGTCAACATATTCAATATTCACCGTTAAACGGTTTTTCAAACCAGCATGCTTCAATGCTTCGTTAACTGATTTATATGCGTCCGGTAATTCGATGTATTTACCAACCATACCAATTGTCACTTCACCAGTAGGGTTTGACTCTTGATAAAGTACTTGTTCCCACTCAGATAAATCCGCTTCCGGACGTTCAAGATAGAAACGACGACAAATGATGTTATCAAGCTCTTGCGACTTCAATAGCGCAGGGATCTTATAAATACTGTCTACGTCTTGTAGCGAGATAACTGCTTTTTCTTCCACATTAGTGAATAGGGCAATCTTCGCGCGCTCGTTCGCTGGTAGTTTACGATCTGAACGACAGATCAAAATATCAGGTTGAATACCGATTGAACGAAGCTCTTTCACAGAGTGTTGAGTTGGCTTAGTTTTCACTTCACCCGCAGGGCCTAAGAAAGGTACTAGCGTCAAGTGCATAAACAAAGCGCTCTCACGACCAAGCTCTGTGCCTAGCTGACGAATTGCCTCTAGGAAAGGTTGTGACTCGATATCACCAACCGTACCACCGATCTCTACGATAGCAACATCATGGCCTTCCGCGCCTTCAAGCACGCGACGCTTGATGTCGTTTGTGATGTGAGGAATAACCTGAATAGTGGCACCTAAGTACTCACCTCTACGCTCTTTGCGCAACACGTCTTCAAATACACGGCCCTGTGTAAAGTTGTTACGCTTGGTCATTTTAGTGCGAATAAAACGCTCGTAGTGACCAAGATCAAGGTCGGTTTCCGCGCCGTCTTCGGTTACGAATACTTCACCGTGTTGGATAGGGCTCATAGTCCCAGGGTCAACATTGATGTAAGGATCCAGCTTTAGAATCGTTACTTTCAAGCCACGTGCTTCTAAAATAGCGGCTAAAGAAGCAGCTGCAATACCTTTACCCAAGGAGGATACTACTCCGCCCGTTACGAAGATAAATTTTGTACTCATGCGAACCCTAGAAATTTCAGGAAAATTGGAATTTAAATAAGAATCAAGACGGGGCGATAGTATAGCAAAAGCACCTAAGTCATTCCAGCTAAAAATGACTTAGCACGGTAATATATTTTATCAGGAGGTTGTTTTAAGTAACGAACAAACCGTAAAATCAGTCTCTGTTTTTACTGCGGTGACGACGTTTCACTGCCTCCCAAGCACCATCCATCTCCTCCAAGCTCGCATCTTTAAGTGATAGTGAGGACTCATTCAAAACGGCTTCAACTTGCACAAAGCGATTTTTAAATTTCTCATTAGCTTGGCGTAGCAGCTGCTCCGGATCTCGTTTTATATGTCGGCTCACATTCACAGTTGCAAACAACAAGTCGCCCACCTCTTCCGCCGTATGTTCAGAGCGTGGATCAACTTGTAGCGCCTCGCTCACCTCTGCGACTTCCTCTTGTACTTTATCCCACGCGCCGTGGTAACTTGGCCAGTCAAATCCGAGTTTGGCTGCTTGCTTTTGAATTTTGTAGGCTTTTGATAATGCAGGCAAGCTGCTTGGAATATCTGCCGCGAATGCCCCTTGTTTTTGTGCCTGTTTTTCTTGCAGTTTAATGGCGTGCCATTGCTGCTCAAGCTCTGCTTCGCTTAAACTTTCCTGCTTTTCAAATACATGAGGGTGACGTCTCACCAATTTATCATTGAGGGTTTGCACTATGTCAGCAAAATCAAACAACCCCTGCTCTTTTCCAAGCTGAGCATAAAAAATCACTTGGAACAGCAAGTCCCCCAACTCTTCTTTTAAGTGAGCAAAGTCGCCTTGCTCGATAGCATCGGCAACTTCGTGTGCTTCTTCTAACGTATGAGGGACAATGGTTTTAAAGGTTTGCTTCTTATCCCAGTCGCATCCAGTGCTTGGGTCGCGCAGCTGCGACATAATCTCTAGCAGCTGCTCTATCCCCGTTGCTGTAGAAGGCTTAGAGTCGTTTGGCATCAAAAACACCTTCGATTTGCATCAATTTAGTCAGCAAGCGATGCATAGCAGAAAGGTCATCCACCTCTACCTTCATCATAAATACTGCTACGTTTTTATCGTCTTGTGTTTGTACGTTCATATTGAGCACATTGACTTTTTCATTGGCAAGCACAGAGCTAATGTCTCGGATCAGCCCTTGGCGGTCGTGTGCTTCAATTTTTAATGTAATGGCGTACGACGCTTTAACATCATCTGACCAACTGACCGCAATCTCACGCTCTGGATGTACATCCGTAATATGAGCAAACGACTCACAATCAGAGCGATGCACAGCAATACCTCGCCCTTGCGTGATGTAACCCACAATTTCATCGCCCGGTACCGGCTCACAGCATTTCGCCATATGACTCATCAAGCTGCCAACCCCATCAACGACCACTGCGTTTTTGTCGCCTTTCGTGTGTTTTGGCGAGGAGATTTTTAACTTAGGTGTATCCTCAGGTTTATCTTGAACGTAGTTCAGGAATTGGTTGATACGAATATCACCGGCACCAATCGCCACCATTAAATCGTCGAGCTCTTTAAAGTTAAAGCGGTCAATCGCGGGTTCTAAATCTTTATAGGTAATATCTAGTTTTTGCAGATGACTATCTAAAATTTCCTTACCCGCTTGAAGATTTTTGTCTCTATCTTGCTGCTTAAACCAGTGATGGATCTTACTGCGCGCTCTTGAAGAATGAATATATCCCAGCGACGGGTTTAACCAATCTCGACTTGGTGAAGCATTTTTCTGGGTAAGAATTTCTACCTGATCGCCTGTGCGCAATGTGTAAGTGAAAGGCACTATTTTACCAAACACTTTTGCACCAATGCAGCGATGTCCAACATTGGAATGAATGTAGTAAGCGAAGTCCAGTGGCGTCGAGCCTAGCGGCAAATCAAAGATATCGCCCTTGGGCGTGAATACATAAACACGGTCTTCGACAACCTGATTCTTCAGCTCATCTGCTATTTCACTGCCATCTACCACTTCTTCTTGCCACTGCAACAGTTTGCGTAGCCAGCTAATTTTTTGCTCGTATCCTGAGTTTCTGCCCGGCAATGCACCTTCTTTGTACATCCAATGTGCCGCCACCCCAAGCTCTGCATCTCGATGCATGGCCTCAGTGCGAATTTGGATTTCTACCGTTTTGCCCTCAGGACCAAATACCACGGTGTGGATAGACTGATAGCCGTTTTGCTTAGGCGTAGCAATATAGTCGTCAAACTCTTTGTTTAAATGCCGCCAGCTGGTGTGCACAATACCCAAAGCGGCGTAGCAATCTTGAATTTCATCTACCACCACACGCATCGCGCGAATGTCGAACAACTGTTCGAATTCATAGCTTTTCTGCGCCATTTTTTTATAAATGCTGTAAATATGCTTAGGGCGACCGTAGACCTGCGCTTTAATGCCTGCATCCGCAAGTTTTTGTGCCACCGAATTAACCATATTTTCCATATAAGCTTCGCGGTCTAGGCGTTTATCAGAAAGCTTCTTGGCAATAGACTTATACGTATCCGGATGCAAATAACGGAAAGAGAGATCTTCAAGTTCCCATTTTAATTGGCCAATCCCCAAACGGTTCGCAAGTGGCGCAAAAATATTGGCTGCGGCTTTTGCTGCAACGACTCTTTCTTCTTCCGATGCTTTCTTAACCGCACGTAAATGGCAGATTTGCTCAGCAAGCTTAATCACCACGGCACGCACATCTTCCACCATAGCGAGTAACATACGGCGGATGTTGTCGACTTGTACCTTACCCGAGCTTTGGTGTGCCAAAGTGCTAATGGTGTCCATATTCTCCACCCCTCTTAAAAGCAGAGAGATATTTTTGCCAAGCGCTTCCTCTACTTGCTCAAGGGACAACTTTCCAGCAACAAAATAAGGAGTTAAAAACGCAGTTGCTAAAGATTCGCTATCAAAATTTAAGTCTGCAAGGATCTCTACCATTTCGATGGCATTATTGAGATGTTCCGTTGACTCATCCGCGGGACAAAGTTCATAGGCCTTTTGCAGCCAGTCCCTTTGATCCTCTGACAAGTTTAAGATAGTGAGTCGCGCATCAAACTCTAGTGGCAAAGTGGTTTGATGCGACTGCCGAGTAGCAACCATGTTTTGATACCTCCTTAAAATTACTTACCCGCCTCATTTTCGGGTAAATTATCTAGCCTAATGCTCGGGCAACAACGGCCTCAAAGCTCAGGTTATTTACACTGTTTTTTAAACAGCGCCATGGTTTCGATATGTCCCGTGTGGACAAACATATTCATTAAGCCAAGCTTCTCTAATTCAAAGCCTGCCTGTGCTATTACCAAAGCATCGCGCGCCAGTGTCACAGGATCACATGACACGTATAAAATACGGGTAAACTGCGTCAACGGTAATTGCTGTAGAACCTCAAGTGCACCAGGCCTTGACGGGTCAAGTACCAACACATCCAGATTTGCGTCGAACCAAGCAGCTTCTGTAATCGACTGAGTTAGATCAAAACAGTGAAACTGAACATTGCTGATTTGATTAGTTTGCGCATTTTGCTGAGCCATTGCAACCGATTGCGCTTCACCTTCTACACCAATCACATTTTTTGCTTGTTTTGCGAGCACCAAAGAGAAATTCCCCACCCCACAGAAAAGGTCGAGCACGCTTTCATCGTTACTCAGCTGTAGCCAGTCTGTGGCTTGGCGCAGCATTGCTTCGTTTACAGATTGATTTACTTGAATAAAGTTGTTCAATTTAAACTCAAGTGTTAAGCCAAATTCATTAAGGTGATAGAATGGCAACTGAGAGTACACAACTGGCGTCTCGCCATCGTCAAACAGGACCTGACAATTTTCCAGCGCGTTCTGTAATGTTTCGCGAGTCGAAGCGGACAGTGGCTTTGTATGACGACACAACACATAATTATGATTGTCGGCCTGACAAAGCTGAATATGACTGATCAGCCTAAACTCACTTAGCGACTGTGCAAGCGCACTTAACGTGTTAACAATACGATCAAAAGGCGACACCAATACATCACACTGCGCTATTTCGATAATCTGCTTCGACTGACTTGCTCTAAAGCCTAACTTCATGCTTTTGCTTTGTTTATCATAAATACATGCCAAACGAGCTGCACGACGATAATGAAGCGGCATAGAGGTGATCGGTGCTTGCCAAGGTAAGTGTTTAATGTTGGCAAAACGCGCAAAAAGTTTTTCAACTGCATGTTGCTTTTCATTGAGCTGACCATCAACACTTTGATGCTGCAAGCTACAGCCACCACACTGCTGGTAATGCGGGCAAAACGGCTTAACACGCTCATTAGAGGCATTAAGTACTTTGGTCATCTTCGCTTCCAACAGTTTAGACTTGGCCTGTACAACCTGTGCTCTCACTCGCTCACCAGTCAAGGCACCAGCCACAAAACAGACCTTACCTTCATGACGAGCAACACCTCGCCCCTGATGATCCATTGATTCTATGTTTAATTCTATTTGCTTTGACGGCTTAGCAGCTTTCTTAGCACGAAAAATCTGTGCCATTGGGTTCCTCATTTGTTTGCTTATCACGTCGGTAAAAGATAATCTTAGTTACAGATTTCTCTGCACTTTTTTGACCCTATGACAAAATTAAACCTGCGTGACAGTATTTTACTACTCACTCTTTTGCCAACCCTTTTGGTTGGCTTGCTACTTGGTGGTTATTTTACTATAAATCGCTACGTAGAGCTTGAGGAAATTCTGATAAGTCAGGGAAATCGCATTGCAGATTCTCTGGCCATGTCAGTAGAATACCCAATAGAAAAACAAGATAAAGCGCATTTACACCGCATTTTAAGCCAAGCACACAATAAACACGCACCACTGGTAAAAAGTATCGCGCTGTTTGATAACCAAAATCAGCTTATTCTTACCAGTAATTATCATAGTGAATTCGACAAATTACATTATTTTGGTGAAGTGCAAAAGCTACAAACCACCGAAGTTACTACACTAAAAAATACCTTTGTGTTTTATTCACCAGTTAAAAACCATTTAGCCAAAAAAACCGATTGGCATAGTGCTGAGCCAGCTACGCTCGCGGTTTTAGTTGTAGAGATCAGTAAAGACCAAGCGTTAATATCGCAGCAGCGCGCGCTGATCTTGAGTGCTATTGTTATTATTTTCTCCTTTTTACTTAGTGTTATGTTGGCCATGCGATTATCACGTATGCTGACCAAGCCGATTGCCAGTTTGATTTTAGCCACCGACAAACTCAACGAAGGTAAACAAGACATCGCTATCAATGAGCCGATGCGGGGTGAATTTGAGCTGTTGCGCCAAGGCTTGATTGTTATTGGCAGAAAGATGGCCAATCAAAAAGACGAAATGCAAAAGCACATTGATCAGGCAACTAGTGATTATCGCGAAACCCTAGAGCAGTATGAAACGCAGAATATTCAGCTCAATATTGCCAAAAAAGAAGCACAAGACGCTAACCGCGTAAAATCGGATTTCTTGGCTAAGATGAGTCACGAACTTAGAACGCCGCTCAATGGGGTCATTGGCTTTACTCGTCAACTTTATAAAACACCATTAAATAAGCACCAAAAAGATTATTTAGATACCATAGAGCTATCCGCAAATAGCCTGCTTACCATCATTAGTGACATCTTGGATTTCTCAAAACTAGAAGCCGGTGCTATGGAGCTGGAGAATATCCAGTTTGAATTACGCGACGCAGTTAATGAAGTCATGACCTTATTAGCGCCAAGTGCCCACGACAAGCAGCTAGAGTTTTCGATTTCTGTTAATCGCCAGGTGCCGGACAACTTAATTGGCGACCCAACACGATTTAAACAGGTATTGACCAATCTAATTAGTAATGCCATCAAGTTCACGGAAAAAGGCTCAGTCAAAGTGGATATTAACCATCGCTTGATGGATGAATCTCAATCCTCATTGTTAGTGTCTGTCAGCGATACTGGGGTCGGTATTGCGCAGGATAAGCAAGACGCGCTATTTACGCCGTTTGCTCAAGCCGATACCAGTATCACCCGTAAATTTGGCGGCACAGGTCTGGGTCTTATCATCACTAAGCATATTGTTGAAGCGATGAATGGCCGTATCACTCTGAACTCGGCACCTGGAAATGGTACCTGTTTCTCATTTAATGCCGTCTTTGCCCTGCCAAATCGTCTCTACAACGACGATTTGCCAAGCAAGCCGCTGGAAAATAAGCGCGTGCTTTACTTCGAACCGCAAGAGCATACTCATTACGCTGTAATGGCCCAGCTACAGGCATGGGATATGCAAGTGACTCGTTGCCTCACCGAAGAAGAGTTTGATTCAGCCTTGGCGCAGGATTTTAATTACGATATCTGTCTAATCGGCTCTATGGCAAGCGTCGATCAAATGCAGACGGTTAAGAGTTACATCAAGCAAGCTCGCGGCTCCGCAGACTACTTATACTTGATGGTTAATACCGTGTCTCATAATATGCGTGAGGCGCTTATTGGCAGTGGTGCTGACGCTTGTTTAAGCAAACCACTTAATCACAGAAAGTTATGCGAAATGCTTGCAGCCCCTTATCGTTTAGACCACCCAGACATGAGTGCCAACGAAATAGAAGCCACAAGTTTACCACTAAAAGTGCTTGTTGCGGACGATAACGACGCTAACTTAAAGTTGATCTGTACTTTGTTAGATGAACAGGTTGAGGCAATAGATACCGCACACAATGGTGCTCAAGCAGTCAGTTTATGTAAATCAAGGAAATACGACCTGATATTTATGGATATTCAAATGCCCATAATGGATGGTATAAGCGCCTGTAGAAGCATAAGAGATTCGTCCTTAAATGAGGATACCCCTATTATCGCCGTCACCGCACATGCACTTGCTGGCGAAAAAGAGCAACTGCTTAAAGATGGCTTTAGTAACTATATGACTAAACCCATAGATGAAGATATGCTCAAGCAAATTATTTGCGACCATAGCGCATCTTCACCAGTCGCGAGACAAAAAAATATCGAGAGTCATCAGCACAGTGTGCCGCCATTTAATAGCCAAATGTTAGATTGGGGGTTAGCGTTACAGCGAGCGGGTAATAAACCTGATTTAGCATTGGAGATGCTCAACATGCTGCTTTCTAGCGTACCCGAAACGTTGCAGCAGTTGGAGTCTGCGCAAGACGCAGAGGATCTCCCAACGCTGCTCAAAGTAGTGCATAAGTTTCACGGGGCATGTTGTTACACTGGCGTACCAACCCTGAAGAAATTGGCTGAAACCATTGAAACCGGATTAAAACAAGAAAAACCACTCAGTGATATCGAACCTGAACTATTTGAGCTGGTTGATGGACTCACTTTATTGCTTTCTGATTCCGAGCCCACACAATCCAGCTGACCTTTATGTTCACACTCTTCTATTCGCTACTTTCTATGCAAACAACCATGGAATAGCGAATAGATAGGAAGTGTGGCACATAGCTCCTAACACACCAGGCAACGCTTCCCGACAATTTATTACACTTTCTAACAGCACTTTCCCAAGTCTTGTAACAAACTTCTTACATTCTAAATTCTCACAATCTTTAACTTACGAAAGGAATTCTGTATGTATCTCATCAAGTCAGCTCTTACGTCTGCTGCCATCTTCACTCTCGCTTTTGCTTCTTGTAGCCACGCCATTGAAACGTCATCTGACGAATGGCAAGTTCGTCTAGGAGGAGGAGCTGCCGCTGCAGATTTGCCGTGGAAAGGCATTGAAAGTGAGCTGATCTCAATTCCTATTATCGATATCCAAAAAGGAAACTGGTTTATCAACAAAGACAGCTTAATTGGCTATCGCTTTCCTATTACCGAAGATTTATCTGTCTACTCCGGATTGGGCTATCGTCAAGACGGCTATGACGGCGTGTTCAGAGATGCGAAATCTGAGGACGAGGTTTTTGAAGGATATGACGCACCGGATGGCGATGTTACCGTTAACTATGGCGTCACCTATCTGTGGTTTACGCTCGCTGGTCACAGTGATATTTCCGATAATTCAGATTCAACCACGGCTACTTTTTCGGTATCAATCCCACTGTACAACGATGGCCGAGGATTTAAAATCTCGGCAGTAGGTAACGTAGAGTGGCAGCAATCAGATTACGTCAATTATATTTACGGGGTGAGCGGGAAAAACATCGATATAAGCCGTGGTCGAGTGGGCTATTTAACTGCTGATGACGCCGTGAATTATTCGGCAGGGTTTACCGCACATTATCAGTTAAAAACACAACTCAGTTTGGTTGGTGGGATAACACGAACTAAGCTCGATGATGTAATTGCCAATAGTCCTTTGCTAGACAGAGACACCAGTGACCTCGCTTATGTTGGCCTAGTCTATCAATTTTAGGCTGTTGCCCGGGTTAAAATTAAATAAAAAACCCAAGTTAAACTTGGGTTTTTTATCTTAATGCTTATGCACATCATCAAATAGTTTAATCGCTTTCGGCGCTTTCCGCTTCTTGATTATGTAGCTCAAGGCTTGCAGACATCGCAGCTTCACGATTAGACTTTGCCGAATCATTGCGCAGTTCATCAATGTGATTGAGGTAGTTTTGATCAACATCACCTGTGATGTATTGACCATCAAATACCGAAGTCTCAAAGCGAGCGATCTCTGGGTTTTCTTGACCAACGGCTGCAATCAAGTCGCTTAGGGATTGGTAGATCAAACCGTCCGAGCCAATACTCGCATTGATATCTTCCACTTCACGACCATGAGCGATTAGCTCTGATGCAGAAGGCATATCGATGCCATATACGTTCGGGAATCTTACCTCTGGTGCTGCTGATGCAAAGTACACGTTCTTCGCACCCGCTTCACGCGCCATCTCAACGATTTGCGCTGATGTAGTGCCTCGCACAATCGAATCATCGACAAGTAGCACGTTTTTACCAGCAAACTCTCTGTCAATTGCATTAAGTTTACGACGTACAGACTTCTTACGCAGCTCTTGGCCCGGCATAATAAAAGTACGGCCAATGTAGCGGTTCTTAACAAACCCTTGACGATAAGGAAGTCCTAGCACGGAAGCAATTTCAAGTGCGATATCACATGATGTTTCAGGGATTGGGATAACCACGTCGATATCTTTATCGCCCCACTCAGTTGCGATTTTCTCACCGAGCTTGGTACCCATATTCACGCGAGTCGCATAAACAGACATTTTATCAATGTTTGAATCTGGACGAGCAAAATATACAAACTCGAAGATACAAGGTGCAAGCGTCGTTTTAGCAGCGCAGATCTGAGAGAAAAACTCACCTTTTTCGGTTACGTAAATAGCTTCACCTGGTGCAACATCTCGCACAAACTCAAAGCCATCCGTTGCCAATGCAACACTCTCTGAAGCGAACATGTATTCCATGCCACGCTCAGTTTCTTTCTTACCGAAAACAAGCGGACGAATACCGTGAGGGTCTCTAAATGCCAAAATACCATGGCCGATGATCATCGCTATACTCGCGTAACCACCAGAAACAATAGACACAACCTCAGTTACTGCCGTAAACATATCTTCCGCGTCTAATTTCATCTTGTCTGTTTTGCCAAGCTCGTGAGCTAAGATATTCAGCAAGATCTCTGAATCAGACGTAGTATTAACGTGGCGACGCGCTTGAGTAAACAAACGCTCTTTTAATTTTTCTGCATTGGTTAAGTTGCCGTTGTGCGCAAGGGCAATACCAAATGGAGAGTTTACGTAGAAAGGTTGAGCTTCTGCTGAGCTTGAAGAACCAGCAGTAGGATAACGTACATGACCAAGACCAATGTTGCCCTGTAGGCGTTTCATGTGTCTTGTATGAAATACGTCTTTCACTAGACCGTTTGCTTTTCGTAAGCTAAACGTATTGTTGTCAATGGTAATAATGCCAGCCGCATCTTGGCCGCGGTGTTGCAAAACAGTTAAGCCGTCATAAATCGCCTGATTAACAGGAGACGTTCCGACTATCCCAACGATACCACACATTAAAAATTTCCTCGCCGATTAACGGTTTACTGAATCTAAAAAGCTCGAGTTATGTTCAAGATAGGAGAAAAACCACTCTATCACAAAGCCAAATTCAGGAATTAAGTTTGATGTTTTCCACCACTGCGTGTCTGGTGCACTGGTAAACGCATCAAGGAAAAAGAGTAAGGCGCTAACGACCAACACACCTCGAAGTCCACCGAATACAATCCCAAAGATCCTATCGGTGCCTGAGAGCCCAGTTCTTTGAACCAGTTCACTCAAGACATAATTAACAAGCCCACCTAACATCAAGGTCGCAAAAAAGAGTATGGCAATTGCGGCTGCATTTCTTAAAAGGGGTTCTGAAATGAATGTTAGGAAGGTTGCGAGATATTGGTAAAAAATACTAGAGATGAAAAAAGCGCCGATCCATACGACAAGTGACATCGCTTCTTTGACAAAGCCTCGAAGCAAGCCAAAGATAGTCGATAAACCAACAATACCAAGAATGGCGTAATCAACCCAGATCATAGTAACCAATAAGTCGTTAATGTGGGGCGCATTCTAAAAGGTTTGGCATCTAAATGCCAGATCATTTTGTCACTTCAAATTGTGTCAAACGACCATTTAACTTAGTTAATTTCTTTAATTCTGGTAACTTAGCTTCAAGTTCAGCTTTATTTAAAGCTGGTCCGACAAACACTTTTGTCAGTGTACCATTGGGCGTTTTAACGGGTTTAGTAAAAGTTTTAAAGCCATTATCTGCAAGCTTCTTCGTCAGTGCATCGACGTTCGACTTATGCGAAAAGCTACCAAGCTGAATGACATAGGCCATTTTTGAAAAGTTAGCAGTCTCAGGACGCGTTAATTTCGCCACCTCAACTTTGTCGGTCGTTGCGACGGGTTTCGCCTCAACGTGTGTAGGTGACGTATCTGATTGCTGCGTATTGGCTAGCGTTGTCTCTTCTGTGCCTTCTAGCTTAGCATCATCGGCGTCAATATCTTCCAGCGGCTCAGAGGGCAACTCAGGCGCAAGCTTGGCTTGCGCATCCACTTTTTCTTGCAGATCAATTGTTTTGAACTCAGGTCTTTCAGGGATCGCTTGAAACCCTTCCTTGTAGTGGACCTTTTCACCATCAAGGATATTTGGAATAAAGATCACCGCAGCTACGACGACGATACTTGTTCCAACAAGGCGATTTATAAATACTGAGTTCACAACTTTACTCTCTACTTTACATTAAATCATCTATAACTATTTTCGCCAGTACTCCATTGCCTCAGCAACGGTAAAGAACGAACCAAATATCACTAGTACCTGCTCGCTCGCAAGTGTATCGAGCTGAGTATCAAGTGCTGCTGTAACGCTATCGAATAAGGTGACATTGCAACTTGAGTCAAGCAATGGCTTAAGGTTTTCCGCACGCTCTCCACGAGGTCCAGAAAGCGAAGCTAAGCACCAGCTATCTACATATTGGGTGACTTCTTTCAGCACACTGGCTTTGTCTTTATCCGCAAGCATAGCGACTAAGGCATGAATTTTAAACCCTTTTTGCTTGAGTTCTTGTAACTTAGTTGCCAAATATCTTGCAGACTCTGGATTATGAGCAACATCTGTATACACTAACGGCGTGGCATTGAGTTGCTGAAAGCGACCCTCTACTTGCAAATTTGCCAAACAAGTCTTCACGGCATCATAGCTAGGTAGCAACTCAAGTTTAGCTAATACCGTTAACGCTGTCGCAGCATTTTGTGCTGGAATGGCTGGTTTGTCGAAGTGCCAATCAAAATCAAGATATTGCCATCTAAACTGAGAATCTAGCGGGGTAAAATAAAAATCGCGCTTTGATAACACCATATCTGCGGCAATTTCGTCGCCATAGTCCGTAACCGTATGTGGAATATTTAAATCACCAACGATTGCAGGCTTACCACTGCGGAAAATGCCAGCTTTGTCATAGCCTACCAGTTCTCTAGTATCACCCAGATACTCTTTATGATCTAAGTCGACAGTCGTGATAACAGAGGCAAATGGCGAGACTATATTTGTCGCATCAAACCGCCCGCCTAAACCAACTTCAAGCAAAATATAATCAACCTTACAGCGCTTGAAAATACTGAGCGCACCAAGCGTACCAAACTCAAAATAAGTTAGCTGAGTGTCTTTGCGGGTGTCGTCGAGGAATTTAAATGCATCGATATGATACTGGTCTTCAAGCTCTGCCCCATTCACTCGGACACGCTCATTGTAGCGTACTAAGTGTGGTGAAGCGTAGGTACCAACCGACAACCCTTGTGCGAGCAACAACGATTCCAAGCACCTGGCTGTTGTGCCTTTACCATTGGTTCCACCAATTAGAATAATTTTGCTGAAAGGCTCAAGTAATCCGGCTTGCTCGGCAACTTGCGCTACACGCTCAAGTCCCATTTCAATGGTGGCTGGATGAATTGCTTCTAAATAACAAAGCCAATCATCAAGGCTTGATGATTGGCTAGGCTGTTTAACCGTCATAAGTTGAGTAGCTCAATTTGAAAAATTTACGCTACTCTATGCTCTTGTTCAGTGGAAGGCAAGTCCATAAACTTCGCCAAAATACGCGCTAACGTATCGCGCATTTCACGACGGTCGACGATCATGTCAATCGCACCGTGCTCTAATAAGAACTCACTGCGCTGGAAACCATCAGGTAGAGTTTCACGTACCGTTTGTTCGATAACACGTGGACCCGCAAAACCGATAAGTGCTTTTGGCTCTGCCACATTGATATCACCAAGCATCGCCAATGATGCTGAAACACCACCCATTGTTGGATCGGTCAATACAGAGATAAACGGCAAGCCTTTGTCACTCATTTTTGCCAATGCAGCACTTGTTTTTGCCATTTGCATCAATGACATAAGTGCTTCTTGCATACGAGCACCACCAGATGCAGAGAAACAGATTAATGGCATGTTATGTTCTAAACAAACGTTAACTGCATCAACAAATCTCGCACCAACAACTGACGCCATTGAACCACCCATAAAGGAAAATTCAAAAGCAACAGCAGCAACAGGAATACCCTTTACGCGGCCTTTCATTGCAACTAAAGCGTCTTTCTCACCGCTTGCCTTTTGTGCTTGAACGATACGATCCGAGTATTTTTTAGAGTCTTTAAACTTTAATACGTCTTGTGGCTCATGCTCTGTGCCAAGCTCTTGACGATCTGCATCATCTAAGAAACTTTCAAGACGTTTACGTGCCGTAATACGCATGTGATGATCACACTTAGGACATACGTTTAAAGACTTTTCTAATTCCGCTTTGTATAGGATTGAATCACAATCTGTACACTTCGCCCAAACCCCTTCTGGGATCTCTTTTTTACCAGAAGATTTAGTGGTTTTAGGTAAGATCTTTTCTAACCAACTCATTTGCAACTCTCTATCGTGCTTTATTCTGTTCCGTCAGCAAAGACAGACATCTTTTCCCAATTAAATCATGATTTAGCTATAGGTGATATAAAAAACTGGTCTTAAGAGTATAAGGTACTACATAAATATGACCGTTACACTAATTCCTCAGGCAAGAATAAAGGCCCAAGCGGCATCTTTTCTATTTGCCATTGTTCAGGGTAGTCCACATCAACTAAATACAATCCGTTAGGCTTTGCCGTAGCACTTGCTAAGGTGCGGTCTTTGGCAACAAGCAGCTCCGCCATCCACTCAGGCTCTTGCTTGCCGACACCAATATCAAGTAAACAACCTGTAATATTGCGCACCATATGATGCAAAAACGCGTTCGCTTTAATATCAATGACGATATATTTGCCAATGCGTTTCACCTCTAAGTGATGGATATTACGAAACGGCGTATTAGACTGGCAATGTACCGCCCTAAAAGAAGTGAAATCTTGCTCCCCTATCATCACAGGGCATGCAGCTTTCATTCTTTCAACATCAAGCTCGTGGTGAAAATGCGTTACGCCACTGCGTAAAATGCCCGGCCTGTAGGTGTGATTATAAATAACGTAGCGGTATCGACGAGCTGTCGCAGAAAAACGAGCATGAAACTCAGGGTCGACTTCTTTAGCAAATCGTACCGCAATGTCGTCGGGAAGCTGAGAGTTCATTCCTAATGTAAAAGCGCTCATATCGCGAGCAGAATCCGTGTCAAAATGCACGAGTTGACCCGTTGCATGAACCCCCGCATCAGTGCGCCCTGCGCAAGTTATCTCAACGGGATGATTACAGATATTCGATAGCGCTTTTTCTATTTCTTCTTGGACACTGCTGACATGATTTTGCCTCTGCCAACCACTATAATTTGCACCATTATATTCAATGCCTAACGCTACTCGCATACTTTTTCTATCGCAACCCATAACAAAAACGACATTTTATGCGATTGGCGATGTGAATTAAAGCGCTTAAGCTAAGAAGTAGATGATGATACCGGCCAAACAAGGCAATTACTTTGTTTGGTCGGTATCGTTGATGTGAGTATTAAGACTCTGTAAGACCGGATTTAAGCGACTTAGCCTCAGCTTGCACCGAATCTGGGCCGTTCTCAATAACATCGTTGAGCGTTGATATAGCCGAATCATAATCTTGAATTTCGATGTAAGCTTTTGCTAGATCTAATTTAGCGGCAAATCCTTCATCCTCTAAATCAACATCCGTGGTATTCTCACCCGCTAACAGCTCTTCAAAATCGCCAAGCCCAACGTCCATATTTGCGCCAACGTAAGGTTCAACATCGCTATCAAGATCGTCGCTTTGTTCAAGTAGATCTTCAATTTCTAAGTAGTCTTCTGAACCTTCGGCGTCCGTTGGTAGCGCTTGGGCTTCTCCTGCGACCAATTCGTCTTGTAACAAGCTATCGAAATCTACTTCAAAATCTTCTGCATTTCCGGCATCAAAGTCACTGGGATCGTCCAGTTCGCTGAGTAGATCATCGAAGTCTGCTTGGGTGAAGTCAGCCATAAATTCTTTTTCAATTTCGGCTTCATTAACCTCTGGTAATTCAGATTCAGTTTGTGGCTCAGAAAGTAGAGTTTCCAAGTCATCTTCATCGTTTAATTCTGGCAGAGCCTCTTCAATTTCAAGCTCTGGCTCATCTTCAAGCAAAGTTTCTTCGTCAAAATCTGCGGTTAACTCTGGCAGCTCGTCTTCGATTTCCAGTTCAGGTTCAGACTCAAGCGTATCACTTGCAGCTTCTTCGAGCGTTGCTTCAGCTTCGTCTTCAAGCAGAGCCTCTTCATCAAAGTCTGCATTTAACTCTGGCAGTTCGTCTTCGATTTCAAGTGCAGGTTCAGACTCAAACGTGTCGCTTTCTGCTGCTTCGACTGACGCTTCAGGTTCGTCTTCAAGTAAAGCCTCTTCATCGAAATCTGCATTAAACTCTGGCAGCTCGTCTTCGATTTCAAGCTCAGGTTCAGACTCAAGCGTATCACTTTCAATTTCGTCGAGCGGCGCTTGCGCTTCAGAGTCGTCTTCAAGCAAAGTCTCTTCATCGAAATCTGCGTTTAATTCTGGCAGCTCGTCTTCAACTTCCAGTTCAGGTTCAGACTCAAGTACGTCACTTTCTGCTGCTTCAACTGGCGCTTCAGGTTCATCTTCAAGCAAAGTCTCTTCATCGAAATCTGCGTTTAACTCTGGCAGTTCGTCGTCGACTTCCAGTTCGGGTTCAGACTCAAGCGCATCACTTTCAGCTTCGTCGAGCGGTGCTTCTGGTTCGTCTTCAAGCAAAGTCTCTTCATCGAAATCTGCAGTTAACTCTGGCAGTTCGTCTTCAACTTCCAGTTCAGGTTCAGAGGCAAGCACGTCACTTTCGGCTGTTTCGACTGGTGCTTCTGGTTCATCTTCAAGCAAAGTTTCTTCATCGAAATCTGCAGTAAACTCTGGCAGTTCGTCTTCAATTTCAAGCTCAGGTTCAGACTCAAGCGTATCACTTTCAGCTGCTTCGACTAGTGCTTCTGGTTCGTCTTCAAGCAAAGCCTCTTCATCGAAATCTGCAGTTAACTCTGGCAGTTCGTCTTCAATTTCAAGCTCAGGTTCAGACTCAAGCGCATCACTTTCAGCTGTTTCGACTGGTGCTTCTGGTTCATCTTCAAGCAAAGTTTCTTCATCGAAATCTGCAGTAAACTCTGGCAGTTCGTCTTCAATTTCAAGCTCAGGTTCAGACTCAAGCGTATCACTTTCAGCCGCTTCGACTAGTGCTTCTGGTTCGTCTTCAAGCAAAGCCTCTTCATCGAAATCTGCAGTTAACTCTGGCAGTTCGTCTTCAATTTCAAGCTCAGGTTCAGACTCAAGCGCATCACTTTCAGCTTCGTCGAGTGGCGCTTCAGGCTCGTCTTCAAGCAAGGTATTTTCGTCGAAATCCGCACTAAATTCAGGCAAATCAACTTCATCAAAGCCAGAGATTTCATCGTCGAGAAGATCGTCATCAAGCCCGTCCTCTATATCAAATTGAGCGTCATTGGATAATGCTTCTGATAATGCTTTTTCGGTTTCGCTTTGCGAGTCAGTAGTTTCAAGTTCTTCGCCGAGCTCCAGCTCAGGGTAACTCTCTAGCTCTGCGCTTGGTTGCAGATCTTCTTCGTCAAGAAACTCTTCTTCTGCCAGTAAATCCACTTCGTCATTAAGTGGATCATCTCCCAGCTCAATTTCAACTTCTTCATCCGAAAAGTCGTCTTCAATTTCAGCATCCAACTCAAACTGTTCTTCGGCTTGAAGCTCCTGTAATAGCTCATCAACACTTTTTAAATCAGGATCTTCAAATTCGCTGTCTTCGTCAGCTTGAACATTTTCATCACTAAAATCTGCTTCATTGGCTAGATCGGACTGTAATGTATCTTCCACCGGTTCTTCAGATGATTCCGGAATAGCATCCTCTTCATCCAACATACCCGACAAGTGTCCTGACTCCGTTTGCTCAGGCTCAGCTAAAGGCTGTTTAGACTCCAGTTCAGGCTCGTCAGGTTCCTCTTCCAGCTCCGGAAAACCATCTTCTGGCGCTTCGTCTAGTAATGCATCGAGATCGTCATTTGCCAGTTCATCAGATTCTTCTTCCAGCTCTGGCAAAACATCTTCTGGTGTTTCGTCAACTAATGCATTGAGTTCGTCATCGGCCAGTTCATCAGATTCTTCTTCCAGCTCTGGCAAAACATCTTCTGGTGCTTCGTCTAGTAATGCATCAAGATCGTCATCGGTCAGTTCATCAGATTCTTCTTCCAGCTCTGGCAAAACATCTTCTGGTGTTTCATCAACTAATGTATCGAGTTCGTCATTTGCCAGTTCATCAGATTCTTCTTCCAGCTCTGGCAAAACATCTTCTGATGTTTCGTCAACTAATGTATCGAGTTCGTTATTTGCCGGTTCATCAGATTCTTCTTCCAGCTCTGGCAAAACATCTTCTGGTGTTTCGTCAACTAATGCATCGAGTTCGTTATTTGCCAGTTCATCAGATTCTTCTTCCAGCTCTGGCAAAACATCTTCTGGTGTTTCGTCAACTAATGCATCGAGTTCGTCCTCGGCCAGTTCATCAGATTCTTCTTCCAGCTCAGATACTGTATCTTCCTGTGCTTCATCTAATAAAGCATCGATATCATCACCAGCGAGATCATCGGACTCTTCTTCTAATTCCGGCAACGTATCTTCTTGCGCTTCATCTAATAAAGCATCGATGTCGTCACCAGCAAGATCACTAGGCTCTGCTTCTAATTCCGGCAACGCATCTTCTTGCGCTTCATCCAATAAAGCATCAATATCGTCACCAGCTAGATCATCAGGCTCTTCTTCTAATCCCGGCAACGTATCTTCTTGCGCTTCATCTAATAAAGCATCGATATCATCACCAGCGAGATCGTCGGACTCTTCTTCTAATTCCGGCAACGTATCTTCCTGTGCTTCATCCAATAAAGCATCGATATCGTCACCAGCTAGATCATCGGACTCTTCTTCTAATTCCGGCAACGTATCTTCCTGTGCTTCATCTAATAAAGCATCAATATCGTCACCAGCTAGATCATCGGACTCTTCTTCTAATTCCGGCAACGTATCTTCCTGTGCTTCATCTAATAAAGCATCAATATCGTCACCAGCTAGATCACTAGGCTCTTCTTCTAATTCCGGCAACGTATCTTCTTGCGCTTCATCTAATAAAGCATCGATATCGTCACCAGCTAGATCGTCGGACTCTTCTAATTCTGGCAACGTATCTTCCTGCGCTTCATCCAATAAAGCATCGATATCATCACCGTCGAGCGTATCTGACTCTTCGTCAATTTCAGCTAACGCATCGTCTTGCACTTCATTTAACAGGGCATCAATATCATCACCCGCAAGCTCAGTACTTGGTTCCTCAAAATCAGGCAATGCATCATCGTCAGCATCTTGAGAGGCATCAAGTAGCGCATCGATATCATCAGCATCGACTAAGCTCTCACTATCAAAATTGCCGCTAAATTCGGGCTCTTCATCTAGCGCACCATCAAGAATTGAATCGATATCATCATCGTTTGCACCAGCATCCGCTTGCTCATCTGCGAGTTCCTCGCTCAGGGCGGCAAGGGCATCATCGCTAACATCAATTTCTTCATCTTGAGATTCATTGAACAAATCATCAAGATCGCTGTCACTTAAAATATCTTGGCCATCATCAACATCAAGCGAAACTTCATCACCAGCCTCGTCAAAGCTCTGTTGCATAAAGTCTTCGTCATGATCATCATCAAACGAAATATCTTCATTTAGTAAGCTATCTAATTCATCTTGGTCTAACGTATCACTTCCTTCATCGAAGTCGTCATCAAGTGAGTCAAAGGTAATTTCATCGTCTTCAGGTAAGATATCGTCATCTAACTGTACGCTTGCGCCCAGTGCGTCTTCATCGTCGCCCATTCCGATATCAAGTGGGTCTGGCTCAGGGTCAAATGCAGTCGCAGCGGTTGCAGCTCCCGCCGCCGCAGTACCTGCAGCCACCGATGGTGTTTGCGGAAGAAAATCATCGTCATCTGTCGACGCTTGAGATTGGTTTCTTCGGCGTAGGTACATTACTAATCCAGCAATTGCCAGTAGCGCTGGTAATGTGGCAAGTAATGCAATGCCAGCTGGTGAGCTAAAGAATGTGCTTAACTCGCTACTTTCTTGCGCTTTTGCCTGAGCCGCCTGCTGGTCAATCATTTCATTTTGCAAGTCAATAACAGCCTTGAGCTGTTGCTGGATTTCGCTGTCTTTACCAAGTTGGGTACGAACCGTTTGAAGTTCAGTAGAAATAGCGCCGAGCTGCTGTTTTAATTTATTGTTTTCGGATAGGATTTCTTCAACATTACGCACCGAGGATTTGAACTCTTTTTGTAAGTCCATCAGGCGCATGTCCTGTTCCATCTTTAAAGAGCGCAGTTGATTAGTCAGGTCTTCTTTAGCTTCTTCTACATCGACTTTACGAGCTTGTGTAACCTTTTTTTCAGCTTCGTTTATTGCATTTGGATTCAATAATCCCTTACGCTTCATTTCCCAAAGTTTGTCATCTTGATCCGACTTTTGCTTTGCCAACTCAGGGTTTACACTGCGAATTTCATTGATGGTAGGAATACGTAAATACGCCCCATCCTGCATATGGTTGAGGTTTTTATCTAGAAATGAATTAGGATTTTTATCGTAAAGCGCCTTCATCACCTGATAAATGGTGACCGAGTCATCTGGTCGCACTTTTTGTGCTATACGCCACAATGTATCCGTGGGTCTGATAGGCCCTATTGACCGACCTTGAGCCCCATAATCAACCCCTTTAGGGCCTTTTAGCACTACCCCCTCTTGGGTATATACTGGTGTGGCAATCAGTGCGAATACAAAGATACTAAATAAGGCTAAACCGCGCATGCCGATCCTTTACTCAAATGTTTAACACCCGTTAAACGACATTTTATTATTATGGCTTTGAAGCAAGCTCTATTCCAAATGCAAACTATAAACCAGATATGTTGGAATATCCATTGCAACGTATTGAAAGTTAACATGGTTATAATGCTTTTTACTGATTTTGGAATAGTTGATATAGGTGAAGAATAGTCAAGTATTTGACCTAACGGCAAACTTCTTGGCAGAAGTTTGCCGTTATAACGCAGAATAGTAAGCAAAATTTTGCTTACTTTGCGATATCAATGGGTACTTATAGATAGCTTTCTACAAGGGCTTCTGCAATTTGGATGCTATTTGTTGCTGCACCTTTTCTGGTGTTGTCTGATACCACCCATAAGTTTAAGCCCAATGGATGTGAAATATCTTGCCTTACACGACCCACATAAACGGTATCGTTACCACTTGCATCACTTACCGGTGTTGGGTAGTCGTTTTCGTCTTCAATTAACTCAACACCCGGCGCATCAGCAAGTAACTGCTTAACATGTTCAAGATCATAAGGCATGCGCGTTTCAAGATGAATGGCTTCAGCATGACCAAAAAACACAGGAACGCGAACCGCAGTCGGGTTAACTAAAACACTCGAATCGCCCAAGATTTTTTGCGTTTCCCACACCATCTTCATTTCTTCTTTGGTGTAACCATTTTCTTGGAACGCATCAATTTGAGGAATGACGTTAAAAGCGATTTGTTTGCTAAACACTTCGTTTTCCATCGGTCTTGCATTCATTAAGTTTGCAGTTTGCTTAGCCAACTCATCTACCGCTTCTTTACCTGCACCAGATACCGCTTGGTATGTTGAAACATTAATTCTGTCAATGCCATAGGCATCATAAATTGGTTTAAGCGCCACTAGCATTTGGATTGTAGAGCAGTTTGGGTTAGCAATGATGTTACGATTTCTAAAATCTGCGAGGCTGTCTTTATTCACCTCAGGAACGACTAATGGAATATCAAAGTCGTATCTAAAATGTGAGGTGTTATCTATCACAATGCAGCCAGCTTCAGCGGCGATTGGTGCATATTTCTCCGACACGGAACCACCCGCTGAAAACAAACCGATATGGGCATTAGAAAAGTCAAACTCTTCAACATCCAGAACTTCGATTTTTTCACCCATAAAGTCAATCTCTTCACCCGCGCTTCGGCTACTCGCGAGTGGGTATAATGTGTCGACAGGAAATTTTCGTTCCGCTAGTAATTCGATAATTTGCTTGCCAACAAGACCTGTTGCGCCAAGTACCGCAACATTATATTTTTGCGACATTATTTTTCCTCATTCTGTAATATACCAACCATAGCACTTAACTCTTGTGCTCAGAAAAGCCAAGTTGGTAAAGCTTTTCACTGATTGGTGAGTCATTATTGACTGCAATTGTACTAAATTCTCGACGCACGGGATATGCTTTACGCAACGTATCAAAGCCCAATGTGTTTAGCTGTTTTCTCATGATGCCATCATCACGACGAATGTCATAAACAAGATGCGCTAAATTGATAATATCCTGCTCGTTGGCTGTGCTTTGCAACTGGCAGCCAGTGACACTTGGTTTAGGGAGAAAATCACTAATCGTTTTGCTGGCTGGTATATCGAATTCTCGGCATACGGCTTCGTATAACATTTGCGTGCCTCGCGCCTTACCCTCTAGCGTATGGCCGGCAATATGCACAGATGCAAAGCGAGTATATTGCAATAATGGCTGCAAAATATTCGGCTCATTTTCCCAAACGTCTAAGATCAGCTCAAGCGTTTGCCCACCCTCTACCGCATGCAAAAGTGCTTGATTATCGATAACATCTCCACGGCTTGCATTGATTATCACCGTGCCCGGCTTTAATGCCGCTATCCGCGATGCATCAAGTAAATGAACCGTTTTATGCGGGCCCTGCTTAACTAATGGAACGTGAAATGTCACGATATCCGCGCGAGCCAAGGCTTCATCTAAAGCTACATGTGAATCCAATGTCCCTGCTTGCTGCCTGACTGGGTCACACAATAATATCGTAAGACCAAGCCCTTTAAGCTTTGATGCTAAACACGCGCCAATATTACCAACACCAATGATGGCAATCGTTTTATCTTTAAGTGCCGTGGAGGTTTCTTGTGCGTATGCAAGTAGAGCGCTTATCACGTATTCGGCAACAGCTATCGCATTACAGCCTGGTGCGCTGCTGAACGAGATATTGGCGCTGGCCAACAATGAGCTATCAATATGATCAATCCCTATTGTCGCAGTCCCCACAAACTTCAGTCTATCGGCTTGTGCTAACAGGGCCTCATTGACCTTAGTGACTGAGCGAGTCAATAGAATATCGACGTTTTTCAGCTCGTCAGGTTGAAGGTTACGGCCATCAAATCGTGTTACCTCACCAATTTCGCAGAAGAATGACTCAACTAAGGGCATATTTTGATCGGCTAATATTCGCATGCGGGTTTCCTGTCACCTATTGTCTCGAGTACTCAAGCGATAACACATCGCCTGAGTCGAGTTTAACATGGCAAGGTAGGCGACTAATAATAAAACCTTTTATTTTGTGTCACCGCTTTATTGCAACCAAGCGCTATTGCAAAAAACATCACACAGCATACAAAAACGACCGCTCCCTTGAGGCTTAACCAGCCACCTGAATCAAGCAAAGGACAAAACGTCATGGCCAACACGTTAATACAACACAATAATAAAGCCCAACGGGTATAAGCTCGGTAGCCAAGTAATGCGGCAAACAAACTGCTAAAAACATTAAAAATTACCGCTTCAGGAAAGAGATGAAAGGCCGACAACATAGCCGCAAAGGCCAAAATAGTGACTAGATAAAAAATACTCTGCTGCATCTTGTTTCTCCTTAACATGGACAGCAATATCAACCGCTACACTAGGTTGTGGCGGTAAATCCTAACTCACATAGCTACCAAGAAAATGGACTGCATTTGCTACTCCTTAGCAACTCTTAAAGCACCATTTTATCGCTATGCTTAACCCAATTGTAGAAACATTAACGTGTATTTCAATGCAAATCAGACATGAAGTTTTGGCAATTATAATGCACATATTAGGCACTTCGCTGAAAGAAAATTCATGTGCAGTTTCGCCACATTGCACTATGTTCATTACACTTAAATATCGTTCAGTAATTAATAACGTTGAAAATCCTCTTAGGTTGTAGATGGGGTTTAGTCAAAGTAACCTTCAAATTAACAACAAGAGAGGCATGAGTCATTTAACACTCAGATTAAGTACAAACGTAAATAATATGTCACAACAAGGCATCAACTAATTCGCATAGAGGGTATGAAGACGCTTGAAATATCAGCGTTAACCAGCTAGTCTAACTGGGTGGTCAGACCTCTTATAAGGAAGAACAACATGACACTTATATTTGTTCTCGCGTTGTTAGCCTTGCTCAGTGCAGCAAGCTATCATCGCGCAAGCTGGAATACCGCTCTAGGTATTGCAGCAGTTACAATGCTAGTTGGCACCTTTGCTGGTGCGTTTGGCATTATCTCTTGGTTAATTTTCTTAGCGATTGTTATTCCGCTTTCAGTAACGAACCTGCGTCAGCAGTACATCGTGGCTCCAGCATTTAAAGCGTTCAAAAAAGTTACGCCGACAATGTCAGAAACCGAAAAGTCAGCGATTGATGCAGGTACGACTTGGTGGGAAGCCGATCTATTTTGTGGTAACCCAAACTGGGATAAACTTCATCAGTTTCCAAAGCCACGCTTGAGCGTTGAAGAGCAAGCGTTTTTGGATGGCCCAGTGGAAGAAGTGTGTGCCATGCTTAACGATTGGGAAGCAACACACGAGCTGACTGACTTACCGCAAGACGTGTGGCAATACTTAAAAGACAACAAGTTCTTTGCGATGATCATCAAAAAGCAATACGGTGGTCTTGAGTTTTCAGCTTACGCGCAATCTTGTGTACTACAAAAGCTTACCAGTAAATCAACTTTACTTTCGTCTATCGTGGGCGTACCTAACTCGTTAGGCCCAGGTGAACTACTTCAGCACTACGGTACTGACGAGCAAAAAGAACACTACTTACCTCGTCTAGCAGTGGGTGATGAAATCCCTTGTTTTGCATTAACGTCACCAGAAGCGGGCTCTGATGCTTCATCTATCCCTGACTTTGGTGTGGTATGTAAAGGTGAATGGGAAGGTGAAGAAGTATTAGGTATTAGCCTAACGTGGAACAAACGTTATATTACTTTAGCACCTGTTGCGACTGTACTTGGTCTGGCGTTTAAGATGCGCGACCCGGATGGTCTATTAGGTGATAAAGAAGAGCTAGGTATTACTTGTGCGCTTATTCCTACAAACACGCCTGGCGTAAAAATTGGCCGCCGTCATTTCCCACTGAATGTGCCATTCCAAAATGGTCCTACCCAAGGCGAAAACGTGTTTGTACCACTCGACTTCATTATCGGTGGCGCAAAAATGGCAGGACAAGGCTGGCGCATGCTGGTTGAGTGTTTGTCGGTTGGTCGTGTTATTACGCTACCTTCAAACTCTGCCGGTGGTATTAAATCTCTTGCAGTTGCAAGTGGCGCATACAGTCGCATTCGTCGCCAGTTCAAACTTCCTATCGGTAAGATGGAAGGGATTGAAGAGGCACTAGCGAAACTTGGTGGCTATGCGTATAGCTCTGATGCTGCGGTGACTATGTCAACTGGCGCAGTAGATTTAGGTGAAAAACCTTCGGTTGTTTCTGCCATTTTGAAGTACCACTTAACCGAACAAATGCGTGCTTCAACCATCCATGCCATGGATATTCATGGTGGTAAAGGGATTTGTCTAGGACCAAATAACTACGTTGGCCGTGGTTACCAAGGTGCACCAATTGCAATTACGGTAGAAGGTGCAAACATCCTAACCCGTAACATGATCATCTATGGTCAAGGCGCTATTCGTTGCCATCCTTTTGTACTGGCTGAACTTGAGGCTTGTTCTATCAAAGATAAACAAGAAGCGCTTGATAGTTTCGATAAATCCTTGATGGGTCACATCGGTTTCACTATGTCGAACTTGGTAAGAACTAAGTGGTTAGCGCTAACCGGTGCACGTTTCACCAAAGTACCATTTAACGATGAAACTGCGGTTTATTATCGTAATGCTGCTCGTTACAGTGCATCATTGGCATTAATGTCTGATATTTGTATGGCTGTATTTGGTGGCTCACTTAAGCGTAAAGAGCGTATTTCTGCACGTTTGGGCGACTTATTAAGCTACCTTTATTTGGTTTCTGCAACGCTTAAGCGCTATAACGATGAAGGTCGTCGTAAAGAAGACTTACCGTTTGTGCAATGGTCTTGTCAGGAGCACCTGTACCTTTGTCAACGTGCCCTTGCTGACTTAATCAACAACATGCCTTCTGCTGCATTACGTGGCCTGTTGAAAGTGGTACTGTTCCCATTTGGTCGTCCGGTTCGTAAACCAACCGACAAAATGGAGCACAAGCTTGCTCAGCTACTTCAAGTACCTAGCGAAACGCGTGATCGCCTTGCAACACACATCTACTTAAAAGATGAGCCACTGTGCTTGCTTGGTAAGCAAGAGCAAACGCTAAAAGACATTCTTGCCGTAGAGCCGTTATTTGAAAAGGTATGCCGTGGTACTGGTAAAAAGTTACCGTTTATGCAACTTGATAAAGTAGCAGCAATGGGGCTTGAAGCAGGTGTACTGAGCGAAGACGAAGCAGCAAAATTGACTGCCGTTGAAGCAAAACGTCTTGCCGTTATCAACGTTGATGACTTTGACCCTGAAGAGTTACTTGCCGGTAAAGCAAGAACTAAGGAATCAAGTAAAGCAGACGCAGCATAACTATTTTTGTTTAGGTAGTGTTCATACTACCCTAGCAATTAGCGTGGATATAAAGGTCAGAATTTTCTGACCTTTTTTCTTGGCAGATTAGAGCCGGGGAAACACAGCTCTAGTGATTTAAAATAAATATCGCACTTTAAACGTCACTAAGTCTTGCACTGGTTGTTGCCATAAATCGGCGACACTACCAAACCAATCTCTGCGCCCGACCTGCGACTTTTCAAGTGTCGAAAAGTTTGCACCTCCTCGTTGATACACTAAAAAAATATCTGAATATGCACCCATGCGATAACGCAGTTTTATCTGGCTTGCTAAGCGCCTGTCGTCAAAACTGGTGTCACCATGAATTTCGCGAAGCTCTCCGTTGGTAATTTGATAAATCGTCTTACTTTGCGCTTCAAGTATCGTCCACTGTAGCGAACCACTGAGTTCAAGGTTGTCAGTGATCCGACCGTTAAATTCCAATTTATTGGAAAACTCATCTCTGTCGTATTCACTCAAGCGATTTTGCCCGTTCGCCATCAGCCAGCCATCGCCGCTTCTAAAGAAATTACTCAACTTAAGGTTCCAGTTGTAGTGTGGCATCCAAGTCAAATCCACGGCGTATTGCTGTGCTGAGCCTGATATTCCTTCTTGGTCAAGCTCAATACTCGCAGCCCAAGAAAGATCCCCCACATAAGGGCTTTGATAAAAGACCCTAGACTCTACACGGCTGGGCATCTCAAACACCTCAGTGCCTCGCCCTAAGTTGTCTTGTTTACCGCTAGTGTAATAATCTAGCCCGAGGTTGAGCTGACCACCATTTGCCAACAAAAACTGCGCTAAATATGCTTGTCTGGCCGCTAAACCAGTTCCTGCATTATTTTGCTCATGCCTCAGTGTGAGTGACTGCTTTAATCTGGTAAACCAGCTGTCTCTTGGGTGCATCGAGTATTCACCATAAAGCTCGCTCACCTGCCAGTCATTGCGTTTCATATAGCCGAGATCACGGTTATCAAATTCGTCATCCACAGCAAAATAGCGCGCAGCGAACTTCGTCTGTAAAGAAAGTTGATACTCCGCGTCTAGCGATACACCTTGACCTGTAACACTTTGCTTTTGTGTTTCTACCTCAGTTTGTAATAGCGCGCCTTTGAAAGACCAAGTATCACTACGATACTGTCCATCAAGGGCATAACTCATGGCATCGCTCTCAAGAAACGGTCGGTCTGTTTTGGTCGCAAGTACACCGGCCTGCCAATCTTGCGTGCGATAATTAGCTCTTGCTGCAAAAAACTGCTTACCAATATCGTCCGAAAAGTCCGACTCAGACACAGCAAAAGTACCAAATTGTACCGACTTTCCTTTATGTACAAATCGTAGCGCCGCATCTATGGGGGTGATTGCGCGTGTACCATTATCACTTGATGCCCCTATACGACGAGTATGAATAAGCTTAGTGCTTTCAAGTGCAGCAACTTCAAAAAGGCTGATATCTTGGGTGAAAAATGGACGTTTATCGGTGCGAAGCGTTTCTACGGCTGAATAATTCACGTCAACATCATCGATATCCACCTGACCAAAGTCAGGATTCACGGCAAGACTCACCTTCTGATGATGAGAAGGCTTGTAAAACAAATCAAAGCCAAGATCGGACTGGTGCTGACGCTCGGAAGGTGAAGTGCTTAGAGGTGCAAATTGAGTCTGATGCGCGAAGTAAGGCACAAATGCCAATTGAGAATGTGCGGGGATCTGTGCTGCGATCTTTGGCATAGTCAGGAAGAAATCGCTATTTGCTGTTGTATCCTCATGGTTTGCATAGATAAAATTACTTTTAAGTTCATACAACTGTACCGAAACCCCAATCTTTGTAAGCCCCTGCTCATCTCCTGGCTGAAACGACACGGTATGCCAAGGGATCAATAATTCCGTGGTCCAATACGTATCGTCAATATGATTGGCATAGTGCCAGTCCCCATCCCAATCGTAATCCACGTTTAAGCTTGGGGTTACAACACCATCTTGCGAGCCGCCACCTAATGTCACCGAAAATTGATATGCACTACTACCGTCGCCTGAAAAGTCCACAACGACCCGATTGAAGTCAGCTTGCATAAAGCGGTCATGAATATTGAATTGTCGCTTGCGCTCGGCTTTATTCTGGAAATTTTTAATACCAATATAAACGCCGTCGGCGGTTGCAAAGGCTTTTGCGGTAATTTTGTCATTGGCAGATGCCAAAGTTACAGGCACAACCTGAACAAATTGTTCAAAGTGCGTAGCAGAACCCCACTGCGCTTCATTCAACTTACCATCAACCACGATAGGCTCCGCAAGTACAGCGCCTGCCATCATGGGATAACTTAAACCGAGCCAAAATTTATTGCTTTTATTCATACATACTTTCCTCAGAGTTATGCCTGCTATTGCAACAAACTTTGCCGTAAAAAGTTCTTAACTTTTTCTGAAGAAAGCTGACTTAACCTTTATAAACATTGACTTAATCTTAAGAAACGCTAACGTTATGGGAACAATTGGTTTTGATTATTGAAATTGGTACTCAGCGTGCAGGCACAGGAAGTAGAGATGGTTTGTTTTGGACATTGGCAGTTTGATCTCCAGCAAGATTGCCTAACACATAGGCAAAGCCAAGAAACCGTAAAACTTGAACCACAAATGGCAAGGTTACTCGCGCTTTTTATTGAGCATCATAACGAAGTGCTAGAGAAATATTGGCTTACCGAGCAGCTGTGGCAACACGCGGTTGTCGAACCCAATAGCCTTTATCAACTTCTGACTAAACTGCGAAAAGTGCTCGGGGATGACCCTAAAAACCCGATTTACATCAAAACCATCCCAAAGCGGGGCTATCGCTTTATCGCGCTACTAGAAAGACATGAAATAGCGCCTCGTCATACAACAAAACCAGTCAAAGTAATCACCAAGCCCCGTATTTTTTCACTCAGTGCCGTCGCAATGGCAGTTTTATGCTTTGGTGCAATCGCCTTTTTTAATCAAACACCAACAGAAAAGACACCATCACGCTACGAAACCTCGAGCCTCAGTCATGAGCTTGGCCTTGAATTTGACGTTGATGCTCACCAGAGCAAAGATTTCATCGCCTATGTAAAAGATTTTACCCATCTTATTATTGCCAACAAACAAGGCTTTCAATTAAATGAACACCGCTTTGATTCGCGGATCAGTTTTCCAAGTTGGAGTCCCGACTCAGACAAACTGGCTTTTTGGCAATATCAAGGTAGTGGCTGCCAACTTCATGTTATGACTGCCGCAGGGCAATTTTTTCATAGCTCGCAAATTCTTCCTTGCCAAGTTGGTACTAAACCCGTTTGGAAAAGTGACAAAGAGCTTATCTTAACGTTCGGCCAATATAATGCCAAAGCAGCACACCTTTACCGACTTGAGTCCCATCAAATGGTTAAGCTGCCACTTGCTTTGGCAGCCAATGAACAGTTAAAAATGGCCCTTCGAGCGTGGCAAGACAAAACCTTTTATTTGGTTCAAGATAAACAAGGGTTAGCAAGGCTACAAGCGCTTGATGGCACGGTACATCTGAAGTGGTCAGCCCCAGTCACTTCCGTTGCGTTTGATGTTTATCATCAAGCCGTTATTGCGAGTCAATATGGCAGCCTATCGCGACACTTTAGAGACGGTGACAGTCAAGCCATCAAAGAAACGGAAATTGGCTTATACACGAGCTTCTCAAGCGATAATCGCGGTGATATATTCGCGGCATTGGAGAGTTTTCAAGTTAATATCAAAGACCGAGACGATCTCCCCTTATTTTCAAGCTCAAGCATCGATTATTTACCACTAACCAACAGCTTGGGGGAAACGGCATTTATGTCGAGGCGCAGCGGCGTATGCGAGGTGTATCTATATCGCGATGATAAAATCAGTCAGCTTTCCTTTTATCAGGGGCATGAGTACGTTGGTTTTTTAGTATGGAGTCCAGAGCTGAGCTATTTGGCCTCAAACCGTGATAACGATTTAGTGATATACGACCGAAAACGCCCACTCACCCAGTTCAAGTCACAGCTGAGTCTGCCCGTCAAAAGCATGGGCTGGATAGATGAGCAAACACTATGGGCTTACGACGGCGAAACATTAAACCAATACAGCTTGTCTGGGGCGCTTATCAGCAGCCATGACAGTACAGCTGACTTTGTCTTTTATCACCCCGAGAGACAAACTTGGTTTGTGCTACAACAAAACCTATTGCTGGAGTACGAGACGCTCTTCGAAAGCGACTCAGAAGCGTTAAATAAATATGCGCTAAGTCAAAAACAAACCAATCAATTTAGTAACTTAAGAATTCGCGGCAACGACATCTATTGGCAATCCGCTTGGTCAAAAGAGGACTACATTTGGCAACTCACCTTGATGCCAGCGCAAAACCCTACGCTTAAAAAAGTCGGCCACTTGATTTGGCATTACGATATCGACGCGCTTGGGGATCTACTCATAGCAAAAATGGAAAGTGTAGAAGGCGATATCAAGAAACTGACTCGCCTACCTGAAGCTGCTAACTAGCGATTATCGTTACAAAAGCACATACGCGGTATAGCTCAGCACTAAGGTGCTGAGCCAAGTCATAGCTAAATGCTGTGGACTTTTTAATGCACTTAACACTAAAAGTGGTAGAAAGATATAGGGTAATAGACTCACTACACTCAGCCCTAATAACATATAGACAGGCACTGAAAAACAGACGGCAGCCATCAACACAATAATCCAGATGCTCTGCTTTGCCGATTGCAGCTTATCTATACTCAACCAATATGCAGTACGGTCGTAGACTTCAGGTTTGAGATCAATGGCAAGGCTCGACCACCATAATAGATTTAACGTCACCAGACCCGGCACGTAATTTGCCATCAGATCGGGGCGCTCTGCGCTTAAGATCGCGCCAAACCATAGCACTAACACACTCATCACAATGCGCCAAAGCAACACAAAATAGTGGTTGTAAGCAAAGCTCAGCCAAAATGTCTTCACCCCTTTAACCAGAACCGATAGCATCACTTTACGCGGTAGCAAAACTGCACAGCCAAGCACTATTAGGTTTACAGCGACCAAATACCAAGTAATTTCGACAACAGCAAAACTGATAATAGCTGTTAACAATAACCCAATACTGGTCCCCAAGGGTCGATAAATGAAACAAAGGGCAATGAAGAATTGCGTCACCGCAAAAAACAGTAAGTGCCACGCTTGCGTGATTTTCTCAATTCCAATCGAGTAGCAGAGAATTAGCGTCATCAATAATAAAGGATGAACAACCAGTACGGACAACCCATCCGCCACTTTTTGATGGATGGCACGATGGAGGATCGTGTGGTGGTAACTTCGGTGCGCTTTGTCCAAAACCGCATCTCGAAACACAAATAGAATAAAGCTTTGCGCCGCAAGTAATCCCCATGCAATTTGTACCTGTGCAATGGGATTATCACTTTCTACAATTTTACCTATACCCATAAATAGTATTGCGATAAAACCTAGCAGATAAACTTGAAACAAGGCAGCTATCATCAAGCCAAATTGCTGAAGTTGCTGGCCTATGGCTTGCAGCGATAGGGAAAGTGATGCCTTTCTGTAACGATAGTAATAAAGCATATTAACTACCCTGCTTTGGTGCTAAGGGAACAGAGTGAAATCCAACTTGTAAAAAAGGTTCAGGCTCATGACTTGTCATCAGCACCATGCCAGCGTAGTTTTGCGCGAGCTCAACGATATATTCGCAGCCTGCCGCGTCCAAAGCTGCAGTAGGCTCATCGAGCAATAAATAAGGGGTATTACGCATCAAGGCATTAATAAGCTGAAGCTTCTTTTTGTTACCAGAGGAGAGATCCGCGTAACGCGTCATTAAAAAGGTTTCAAACTGAAAGTCGTTTACAAGCTGCGAAGGAAAATCACATTGCCATGCAGTTGATGTGAGAGTTAATAACTCTTTTGCACGCAAAAAAGCAGGAAATGGAATGTTGTCTGACGCAAGTGCAACAAGTGTTTGGCGTTTATCGATTTTCTTGTCTTGTAAAAGAATGTCGCCATTGAAAGCATCATCAAGTCCAGCAATCATACTCAGTAAGGTGGTTTTCCCTACGCCATTCGGTGCCGCTAAACAAATCCTATTATGGTCAAACTGTTGTGAATAATTGTCAAACAGTACTTCTTTAGAAAAGCTTTTACTTAAAGATTTTATCGTTATCATCTTGCTCTACACTATAAATCCAAATAGGGATTTATATTTATGTTTAAAAATGTAGTTGTCATAAAACTTAACTTATTACAAAAGCCAATATTTATCACCTAGTTAGAAAGTAAAATGGCGTAAATTACGTACCTTATTTTGTAACAAAGCCTTACACACTACATTTTTTAACATCTTATAAACATCATTAAGTAACCTTTCATTTTTCCATCCTATACTCTTGCTCCGAAATCGCTTGAATAACGACCTATGTTCAAAATATTGATAAAGGAGATCAACTATGAACTTTCGTATCCTAACTGCAGCCACCCTATCCCTATTAGCGGTTGCATGTTCGTCTGAAGATGTCGAGACCGCTAACTTCGGTTCTGACATCTATAAAAACCAATATAACTTGGTTAATGCCACCGATTATGAAATTGCATTTCACCTTGCTAACACTGAGCTAGACGGTGATGAACGAAATGTCGCTGACGATAAATATCGCGTCAAAGTACTAGCTTCCGGTTCAGAACCCGTACGCATAACACACGAACATAACACCAACCGTGAAATCAGTTTTTATGCTGAGTCAGTCAACAAGCTTGGCATGGTAGAACAAGAAAAAATTAAGGTAAGTAATGACCGAGATTATCACTTTGTTGTAATGCAGGATAGCAACGATACCTTAGATATAAAGGTGGTTAGAAAGTCTAAAGATGATCACGATAATAAATTTACCGTACGAGTATTAGCTTCCAAAACAATGACATTAAATATTAACGGTTCAGACGTTGAATTTGATAAAGGAGAAGTCAGTAGCTGGTATCAAGTGGATGACTGTAATCAAGATATTATGATGGGTGATGAGGTTATAAGTCTTTGCAATGCATCACTAGACCGCTCTTATTTACTCGTCGTCGGTGAAACTGGATTAATGAGCACCGTTTTAGAATACTAATTAATCATCGCTTTTGAGGCTGCCGATATTCCGGCAACCTCAACGGTTAGCCGTCTAGATTTATATTTATAACGCATTTTTTATTCACAAAAAATTCAACTTTCTGCCGAAATAAGTCAATTCTATTCATTTTCAGATCCGACCATACAAAATAGTGACATTTGTCATAAGTCAGTTTTATTAAACTTTCCACGCGCAATAAAAATAGAGTTTTAGCTTTAAAAATCAATTAATTCTTTATATCTCATAGAGATAAAAAACAGCTATTAACAACTCCATATTGCAATCATTTTATAACATTTCAATTATGTTAACGTTAGATTTAATTAACATTAAAATGTCAAATTTTTCGTGTTGACACCCTGAAAACTCGGGCTTAACCTAGCCGCCGTTCTTAAAACACAACAATCAAAAAATCACATTTAATATTTTTTATTTACAAATAAAATAATCTTGTAACAAAGATAGCGACAATAGTATCGCGACAAAGCCGACCAAGTTAGCGGATTGGCACACACGGGACGTTGGTTAAGTAGTACTCGCCTCTAACAAGTATGATTGGGTTTTCTAAACAGTTTCCCGTCATACAAAAATATAAGCATTGTGAAAATCACAATCGGATTCATTATTTTAGTCAGAGTAGGAAAGTCATGAACCAGTACAACACAGAAAAGGAAGCAATTCAGGTCGAGAAAAAGCTCGGTAGTATTGTTTTCATCTCGCAAGATCAATCACTTTCTCTGGAGTCAGTGCAAGATTACGCAGCTCAGCCCTTATCCAAAGTAAAATTGGACGAGTTGGCACTAAAAGCTAGAATCGAGCAAAACCGTCAATACCTGGACAATAAATTAGCAAATCAAGAAGATATATACGGCGTGACGACTGGTTTTGGTAACTCAGCAAGTAACCGTATTTCGACTTCTCTCTCTGAAGAATTACAACAAAACCTCATTGCTTATCATGGCTGTGGCGTTGGTGATTACCTTTCAGAGTCTGATTGTGCCGCGACTTTATTGATCCGCATGAACTGTAATGCCAAAGGCTTTTCAGGCGTTAGTTGGGAATTGCTGGCGCAGATGGAAACCTTCCTAAACAACCGCATCATCCCGGCTATCCCTTCTATGGGTTCAGTAGGTGCGAGTGGCGACTTAACACCACTTTCTTATGTCGGTGCCGCACTTGGTGGTAAGCGTAAGGTGTACTATCAAGGACAACTACGTGAAACCGCTGAAGTATTAGAAGAGCTAAACATTGCGCCATACAAGCTAAAGCCGAAAGAAGGTTTAGCTATCATGAATGGTACTTCGGTTATGTCTGCCATCGCCACGAATGCGCTAAAAGACATCCGCCGCGGCATTGATTTAAGCTGCAAACTGATCGCGCTTTATGTCGAACTTATCGAAGGTCGTGCATCGCCATTCCATAAACGCGTACACGAACTTAAACCACACCGCGGACAGCAGATCTGCGCAGAGAAAATTCTAGAACGCTTAACTAACGTCGATCAGCGTTTAGGTCGCAGAAACCGAACCGATGACAACATTGAGTTTGGCAAGCAAGAAACGTTCAGGTTACAAGATAGCTATTCAATTCGCTGCTCTCCGCAAGTGTTAGGTCCATTAATTGATGCTGAGATGTGGGCATCACAGATCCTAACGACTGAAATCAACTCAGTGAACGATAACCCACTATTTGATGATGAGAACGACCTTATCCTCAACGCGGGTCACTTCTACGGTGGTCACGTTGCAGCGGTGTGCGACACCCTCAAGCCACTCGTTGCAAACATGGGCGCGTTACTAGAGCGTGAATTAGGCATTTTGGTTGATGATCGCCTTAACGGTGGAATTTCTAACAACTTGGTTGCGCGTGAAGATCTTGGCGACAAAGCTTGGGTACACCACGGTTTCAAAGCAATGCAAATTACCTCTTCTTCTCTTGTTGCAGAAGCACTTAAAAATGCAGGCCCGATGTCAGTATTTTCACGCACAACAGAAGCACTAAACCAAGACATCGTCAGCATGGGCACCATCGCTGCACGCGACCTTCGTCGTATTACAGATCTTATCAAGCCAGTTATTGCTATTCAGGCAATGGCGATCCGCCAGGCATTTTATGTTGATGGGAAAGATGCAAAAGCAGAGAAACTTAACGCACTTTCTCGCGAGTTTTTCGACGAAATTAGCAGCAACTTCCAACCAGTCATTGAAGATAGGCCGATGGATGTCGAAATCAACAATATGGTTAACGCCCTATTTAATGAGCAGTAACCCTCTCTAAGTCATTTTTGAGATGACGATAACGCTATAGCTGGCAGCTTCACTGCAGCCAGCTAGGGCTTGTTGTTGCTCAAAAACCGCTAATGAGACGTAAACTACACACCAGAGAAACTAAAAAGGATATAAAAATGAGTAGCTTAGAATCAATAACACAATTTATTAAACAAGACATCATTGTCGACAATTTAGAAGTAGTAGATAGCATTGATGAAATCGAAGATGATGCTCAACTTATCGGTGACGGTCTAGATCTAGACAGCATCGAGGTGCTCGATCTTGTGGTATCTATCGAGAAAAAATACAACCTTAAGTTCAAAGATTACCCAGAACAAACCATTCAAGAAAAAATGAAAAACGTCAGTACCTTAGCTAGCTTTGTTCACGAACAAGTTGAAGCACAAACAACAGCTGAAGCTTGTTGATCTGACCGTAACCATTTTCGCTTGGAAGGACACCATGCAAACATACAGTGCCATTCGTTCAACACTCATGCAACTGATTGAAGCTGAGTTAGAAGTAGATAAAGAACAACTAGACGTACTAAGTGACGACGCCAATTTAATTGAGGCGCCACTGTTTCTCGACTCGGTCGACCTTATGCAGTTATCTGCTGCATGTAAAAAAGCGTTCCAATTAAAAGACTTGGGCGAATTGAGCACTGTAACTTTGGCGACTCTAACACGTCAAATAGCGTTAAACTTAACGCAACAAAAACAAGCAACACCCTTGGAGACATGGGCAGATCAAGTCACCTCTCTCAACGAGACCGATTTACTAGCACTGATACAGCGTAGTCTAGAGTGTGAGATCAACGGTCAGGCTCGCCTTATCAAAGACAGCACGCCCTGCGATATCATTGTGAGCACTATGGTGTTATTAGCGCACAATATCACTCCGGTACTAAGTGCGAATGCGGCCGCGAACGTCAATGCGTTTAGCTGGCGAGAACTCACGCTTGCCAATCAAGAGGTAGAAGTTCCGTTTCATTCCATGACGGCATTTTTACAACAGCATAGCGATAAGACAATTGGCTTTGAAACGTCAGGCAGCACAGGCAAGCCACAAACTTGGCATAAATCCATCGCCTCACTCCATGCAGAAGCCGTCACCTTTGCTGACACTTTCTCGTTTGACGCAGTAGATTATTTCTGTGCTTGCGTTGATATCCGCCACATGTTCGGCTTTATTTGGGCATTTATGCTCCCTCTGCAGCTTGGCAAACCGGTGTGTTATGAACTCGGTTCAACACCGGATTTACAACCTGTAAAAGACAAACAGGTAGGTGTGATCTTAACGCCAACTATGTTTGACTTTGTGGCCGATCAGTTAAATCAAAACCACTGTTACTTAATAAGCTCAGGTGCACCATTCAAAGGTGAGAAAGAGCAAAAACTTGCCGACCTTATTTCTTACCTATCACTTTCAATACAAGCTTTTGAGGTACTAGGAAGCACTGAGACCGGCGGTATCGGCTATCGTCCATTAGGCAACAACGAAACGCACTTTACTAAGTTCACTGCGGTCGACATTTATCAAAATGGCGAGCAAAAAACCATGTTGAGATCACCGTTTTTAGTGGCTAATTGTGATGAGTTTGAGCTCAAAGATAAGCTGATTTTCAGCAATGAAAACCAATTCACACACGGTGGGCGCGCAGACCAAATATTTAAATATGCAGGTAAACGCTACTCGCTACAAAGTATAGAAAAAATCCTCCAAGAACGCTTTGTGGGACTTCGCCATCGCGTGTTTTTTATCGAGGACAATAACAATAATAAAGGGGGCGAGCTGGTCGCCTTTGTCGAAGGACTATCTTGCATCCCTACCCTTCAGGACATCAGAAGTTGGTTTAAAGATTTACCCACGCCGCAGGTTCATTTTTTGGCGCAATTTCCAGAAAACGAGCTCGGCAAAATCACCCTCTCGGCACTACAGGAATGCGTACATGAATAATAAACAACAAACTTTCATTACTGGTTATGGTGTGCTCTGTGCAGCGGGCGAAAATCGCCAAACGCTGCTAACTAGCATCAAGGAAAACCGCACTGGTATTGACCGCATTAATCGTTTCGACACACAGGGACTAACACACAATGTTGGGGCGCTTGCTATCAACTACGAGAATCACAGCGCAGAACATTTTGATATGGATCTGGCGAGCCAATACGCTATCCATGCCGTTACAGAAGCACTTGAGCATGCAAATTTAGCCTTAACTCAGATGGACAGTACCCGTGTGGCATTTATTCTCGGTAATGCAAACTGCGGTATGTTTTCATTGATGGAGAGCCTTAAAGGTCAGCATCAACTGGGGTTTAAGTTTTATCCACCACATCAAATTGCAACCGATGTCAGCCGCCACTTCGGTATTCAGGGCCCTGTAATGACTTTCACCTCGGCCTGTACCGCAAGTAGCAGTGCCATTGCTTTTGCTAAACAACTCATCGAAAACGGCCAAGCAGATGTCGTCATTGCTGGCGGTGCGGATGCCCTGAGCGAGCTGGTTTACGGCGGCTTTCAGTCGGTACAGTCCTTGAGTCCTGAGCCTTGTGCTCCGTACAGCGAAAAAATGGGATTAAGTTTAGGTGAAGGCGCAGGTTTTTTAGTCTTTGAATCGCAAACACATGCCAATCAGCGTAACGCAACGCTACGATATCAATTGCTCGCGACAGGGTCGAGCTTAGATGCTCACCACGCTACAGCGCCTAACCCCGAGGGCGATGGTGTACGCCGCGCTTTTACGCAGACATTGTCCTATGCGCCCGTTGCAGCAAGTGATATTGAATATATCAACAGCCACGGGACTGGTACGCCAGCAAATGATGGCGCAGAGCTAAAAGGGATCCAATCTGCCATTGGTGAACAGGCCATGCGCGACGTCTCGGTTTCAAGTAGTAAATCTTACTTTGGTCATACCCTTGGTGCCGCTGGTGCCGTAGAACTTATTTCAACTTTGGTCAGCCAGGATGAAGGACTTCTACCAGCAACACTGGGGGTCGACTCAATAAGGTCGTGTTGCCATGCGTATCAATTAGTGACCAATCAGGCCAGACCTCAGGTTGTTGATGTTTTTGCGGTGACTAACTCAGCATTTGGTGGCCACAACACCAGCATGCTACTCAGTAAACATCAGAAAACGTCGATTAACACGGCGTCAAAACCGGTGTATCTACTTGCCGCCACCAGCCTGTCTGATACTGAAGTATACAATGCTCGACAAAATAGCACCGACCGCTTTGCTGAATTTAACTTAAAACAGCAGTTCCCTGCACTTTTCCAGCGCCGTACACCGTGTGTTGCACAATTTGCCTTAGGTGCCTGCCAATTTACCTTACAAGACAGCGATCTCGATCTAGCTCAATTACCACTGCCAGAATTCGCAGCCTACTATGCTAATCCCATTGGCTCGCTGGAAACCTTAGATAAAAACCTCGCATCATTTCAAGATGGCATTGCAGAGCTAAAAAGTACGCATTTCCCCAATACCGTCGTCAATGCCACATTAGGGCAACTGGCACTCGGCTTCGGCTTTAAAAACTCGGCCACTTGTGTGAGTGATTTAGGCAATGACTTTCTACATGCGCTTTGGAGCGCAACTCTTGATATGCGTGAAGGTCGAAGTCGATATGCGATGGTATGTAGCTCGCAAGACGACACAGCACTCTCGCAGCAGGTCTGGGCTGCACATCAATTCCAAGCAGATATCGGTCATTTTTCCAGTGCGGCGCTCTTGACAACCAGCGAGGTGTTACCGGCAGGCTACCAACCTCTCGCAGAGCTCATTGATTTTATTCAAATCAATGATGCGCAGGAACATCAAGCACTAGACAGATTATTGGCAAGCAATGCTAGGAAGCTAAGCCAAGTGGGCAATGTCGTGTTAAGTACTCATCACGACGAAGCGTTTGCCACCATTGCAGCAAGCTTGGACAGCCATTTACCACAGGCTCAACTTATAAAATATCAACCACAAACCACGCCTCTACACAGTACAGAATTAGCAGTGCGTGCGCTAATGCATGCACTCAACACCCCAGTTGGTGATACCGAGTTAGATCAAACCCTACTCCTAAGCGTTAATCTCGCGGGAAGTATGACGGGATGTATTTTACGAACAGTAAGGAAATAAGATGACGACCGTGATCGAAGTGAAGAACTTAAGGAAGGTCTACAAAAGAACACGAAAAGTTGCCGTCGATGACGTCTCTTTTAGCGTTAGCGAAGGCGAATGTTTTGGACTCCTTGGGCCCAATGGCGCCGGAAAAACTACGACGTTGGAAATACTTCAGGGCTTGCGTAGTGCAACGTCAGGTGAAGTGACGTTATTTGGTCTTAATTGGAAGCAACACGAAACCAAACTTCGCAGCCTTATGGGTGGCGTGATGCAACACAATAACCTCTACGAAAAACTCAAAGTAAAAGAGTGCGTCGAGCTATTTGCCAGCTTTTACCCAAGCTACACGCCAATTGATACGCTGCTTGAGCGCTTCAATTTAAGCGAGAAAAAGGACGCTTGGCTAAGCGAACTCAGTGGTGGACAAAAGCAACGCGTATTTTTGGCGATGGCAGTGGTTGGCCAGCCTAAGTTGGTGTTTTTAGATGAGCCAACTACGGGACTTGACCCCACGAGTCGCCAGGAGTTTTGGCACATCATTAAAGACCTCAAAGAAGCCGGTACCTGTGTGATGTTAACGACGCACTACATGGATGAGGCTGAGTTCTTATGCGACAACTTAGCCATCATTAATTCAGGTCAAATCATAGAGTCAGGCGCGCCAAGCGACATTATTAATCGCACCTTTGAGACTCCGGTGATTAAAGAACCCAGAAAAGCCACACTCAACGACGTATTTTTGAAACTCACAGGTTCCACGATGGAGAGGGAAAGTTATGCCTGAGTTAAGTCAAACTAAGTTATATCCATTTTGGCAATTAATGATGGTCAATATTCGACCTTTTTTCCGTGATAAAGCGGTATTGCTATGGACATTCGGTTTACCTATTTTCATCGCCCTATTGTTGATCCAAGCCTTCTCTGGTGGACCAAAAATGTCTCCTATGAATGTGGTGGTGATGCATGGCGAGCAAATTGAACAGAAATGGCTTAAAGCGATGGAGGAAGATCCACTCGTTACCGTTACCCGCCTCTCACAAACCGATTCAATTGTGCTGGAAGACAGCTTTGCTTCTGCTCAGCTGGCGGAAGTGATCAGCTCACCAGGCTCAGTGCTACGTAAGCTGCAAAATGAGGTGAGCCCTGAAGTTTACCTTGCCCCCAATGCTATGTTTTCTACTCATAACTCCGATGAGTCGTTAATGGCACGTAACTATCTATTGCGTCTTAAAGCGCAAGCTAACGGCGAAGAGATGCGAAGCAATGTCATTAGCGTCAAAGGTTATCGTTACACTGACTGGTTGATCCCGGGGATCATCGTGTTACAAGTCCTTGGTTTAGCACTGGTGTCGATTGCCAACAGTTTAGTGTCGGACAGACAAAACGGCTTTTTTAAACGTCTACGCCTTTCTCCTTTCAAACGCCGTGATTACATCATTGGGATCGTGCTCGCACGCTTATTCTTACTGGTGTTCCAAATGCTGATTCTGTTCGTCGCATTTCACTTTTTATTTGGCTACACGCTGCAAGGAAACGTGCTGGATATCATTGCAGTAATGGCACTCGGTTCATTTTGTATCTGTATGCTCGGCGTGTTAGTCGGCGCCCGTAGCCAACGGGTTGAAGTCTCATCAGGGATAGCTAACTTACTTTACTTTCCGTTGATGTTCTTATCGGGCATTTATTTCGACACGGCTAACTTTCCCACTCTATTGCGAGAAATAGTTTCGTTACTGCCAACCACTGCGTTTTTGGATGCACTGCGCTTAGTCGCAAACCAAGGCGTTGAACTGGCTGCGGTAAGTCGTCAATTGATTATTTTAGGCGTCACCAGCGTGGTGTTCTTCCTCATCGTTTACTTCTGCTTTGACTGGGGAGATGAAAAATCATGATCACCGATAACTTGCCGCATAAGGCACCATTTAAGTTTGCAGACAAGATAATCGAACACTCTCCAGGAGAGATGATTGTTGGATTGAAGTTCGTCTCGCATAACGAGCCAGGCCTGCAAGGACATTTTCCGGATGAGCCTATTTTCCCTGGTGTGTTAATCATTGAGACCATGGCGCAGATCAGCGGCTTGTGCTGCAACAACACGCACAAAGGGGGCATGCTGTCTTCCATAGAAAAAGCCAAATTTAGTCGCCCTGTTCGCCCCGGCGAAATCATTAAAGTAACGGCAAAACTAGAAACTGAATTTGGTGCGATGGCGCGCTTTAAAGCACAAGCACACGTTGAAGATGAGTTGGTTGCAAAAGCCGAACTCACGATTGTTTACACGGATTAAGGAACTTGGTTGTGTTTACTGGAAAGACAGTAGTAGTGACTGGCGTATCCAAAGGGATAGGCAAAGGCATCGCACTCGCCTTTTTGCAAGGTGGTGCTCGAGTATACGGTATTTGTCGCACACAAACCCCCATCGCGGAGTTACACAAACCTGAGTATCAAGCTCGTTTCACTCAACAAAGCGGCAATATTACCGACAGCGAGTTCGTCAACTCCGCTATTCGCCAAGCGATAAGCGACACGGGTCGGGTTGATGTGTTAGTGAATAACGCAGGGATCACGAATGATAGCTTGTTCTCTCAGATGTCGTACGACGCTTTTCATAACGTGTTAGATATTAACTTCAAAGGTACATTACTGTGTTGCCAAGCGGTATTGCCAGTCATGACTAAGCAAGGTGCAGGCAAGATTATCAACATGGTGTCGCAAAGCGGAATAAGCGGACGTGAAGGCCAAGCCAACTACGCGACCTCAAAAGGCGCAATTATTGGCCTCACTCGGACTATTGCACGGCAATATGGTCACTGTGGTATTTACTGTAATGCACTCGCTCCGACGTTTATTGCAACCGATATGATTGATGATATCCCCGCAAGCATTATCAACCCGGTGCTTAAGCATACCGCACTAGGTCGCGTTGGGAGCGTCAAAGAAATTGCTGATGCCACGCTATATCTCGCTTCTAGCGCCTCTAACTACCAAACTGGAAATGTGCTTCGTTTGGATGGAGGGCTTGCGGTATGAATGCTCAAGCGTTTATTTTACTTTATCCAACAAGTGAGTTTGATAGCCACTTCGTTACCCATTTGCTGTCGCAAAAACATCCGTTACTCCTTATCAATGCAAGTGCTGAGGTGCTCGCGCATAATCCAGAAGCAAGCCATATCCACCTCAACGCTCCCCTCTCGGAGTTAAATACCACTACATTACTAGATTGGTTTGAACTCAATAATAATCAGCAAGAAGTGATGGTACTGCATTGTGCCAATCGCCTTGATGAAAGCAATCTACTCGAAGACATTGCCGTTGGCGAGCAAGTGATTGCACGTCTAGAAATCGCATTTGCGGCACTCAGAGTCATCGCCGACAACCTCAGAGTAAGTGGTGGAAACCTCGTCTTTTTAACGCAATCAGACACCTTAAATTACGAGTTAGAAACCACCGCCAGTGTCTGTAACCACGCTCATAACGCATTGATGATGACGCTCGCACGCGAGTATCAAGGTAGCAAGCTGGCAGTGAACAGTTTTGTATTACCGCTACTGGCTACCGATAGCAAAGCCGCAAGAATCCAAAAGCGTAACCTAAAAGGAGGCGTACTGGGTGCACGACCTGCGGTATACAGCTATCAAGACTTGGTGGAATACCTAGTCAACTTTATGAAAACCAACACCATGCTCACCGGTCAATCCATCGCATTCACACCAACGCTGGAGCTCAAGCTATGATGCCGGTTGACTTATACTGTTTCCATCACGCAGGTGGCTCTTCTTTGTTTTTTAGGGAATGGGCCAAACATTTACCTGCGCATTGGCAACTCCACGGCATCGACTTACCGGGCCGTGGAACTAAAGCAGGCATGCAATCTTTACGGGACTGGGATGAGGCACTTAGTCACCTAAGTAATAGCACGCAACTTCAGCCGCGTAGTGAGCGGCTGTGCGTGTTTTTTGGTCACAGTCTTGGCGGGATGGTGGCTTATAAGCTTGCCGATCATCTTGCTAAACATGCACTGACAACTCCGGATTTACTCTGTTTATCTGGATGTCGCGCGCCAAGTATTCCCTCGGCTACCCAGTACTCAAAATTGACTGACTCGGACTTGCTCACGACTTTATATCATCTCGACATGCTGCCTAAACATCGTTTAACGAAGGACGTAGAAGCGGTTGTGGCCGCTATGTTTAAAGACGACTTTATGTTAGCCGAGCAACCCGTCAGTACAGACATCACGTTGACGATGCCGGTCGAACTGATCCTCGCCACACAAGATCACTTGGTTAAGCCTGAGTCACACCAAGCTTGGTCTGAGTACTGCGAGAACCATTTTCAGCACCATCATGTCGATGGCGGTCATATGTATTTACAACAACGCCCAACGCTGGCGTGTGAGGTGATTGTCGCCGCTGTAGCGCGACACTTAGCACGCTTGCAGCAAACAAAATACCAAAAAGCAAACTGGCAAAAGCCGTTGTGTTAAGGCGAAAAAACAAGGATCACGCAATGAACTCACAGTCCAATTCCGCCAATTTCAAGTCTCTGACAACGAGGCAACTTCACGTATGGCAAGCCCAACAGCTTGATTTGGCAAATCCAGTATACAACATTGCTTGCGCGGTACAATTTACCGGCGGGCTCACAGCCGAGGCGCTAGAGCGAGCCTTAGTGTTGCTATTTGCAAGGCACCCAGTTTTATCGAGTCGTATTGATGAGGCTCAAGGCGAGCCACAACTCGAATTATTAGCCAGTGCCCCTAAGTTATTAGCCGTGCCTGATGAGATTGCCGCTTTTAGTGACTCTGTCACCGCCAAAACCTTAATTGAGCAAGCTATCGATATCACTAAAGAGACCTTTCAATTCTACGCTTGTAGCTCAGAAACTCGGTTGCTATTGACCATCAAAGGGCATCACATCAACTGTGACCAGTGGGCATTGCAAGTACTGATGAGCGATTTACTAGCATGTATAGAAGCGGTGCTTGATAACTCTGAACTTGATCTCGCCCCCCTTGATTATCAAGTGATGTTTGAAGAAAAGCCTGAGCGTGCAGCAACTTCACAACAGAGCGAACTCTATCCTATCGATTTTTACCAGAGTAATACTGAGGCACTCGCGCACCATTATGACGGCATCGCGTTTCGTGAAGAAAACCCAGGGGCACTCAAACAAGTAAAGCAGGCAGCCTCTCAAGCTGGCGTTACGAGTTTTAGCGTCGTGCTTGCCAGCGTCTTTTTGACTTTATTTCATACCACTGGGCAAACCGATTTGACCATAGGGATCCCGATGGCTCGCCGTACCCGTAAAACACGCGCGATCTTAGGTCATTATTCAGACGTTGAAACGGTTTCTATTTGCGATATTGAGCAGTACACAGGCGCATCGCTTATCAGTGAAGTCAGTAACCAGCTCACCCAATTACTGCTGTCAGGAAATAATAATAAAGACGCTGCAAAGCATATTAATGTCACCTGTAACTACTTAGCCAAGCTAAAAAGCAATGGCATTCGTCCAGGGATCACCCCGTTGATGATTGGTCGCCAAGGGTACGAACTTGCTTTGGGCACAACGGGAGATACCATTATCAAAGGGGTATCCATCGAGCCTGGTGTTTCACAATTTGATATCGAATTTACGCATTTTGAAACCGAAGGTGGCCTTTGTCGTAAAGTGGTCGCCGCTAAGTCTGTCTTTTCTCGCGTGGCAATGACACGGATCACCGATATTCAGGCGCGCTTTATTGAATTACTTACCCACTCTAGCGATCTTAATATCGCCGAGCTGCCTGTACTGGATGAAGAAGAGCAAAAGCTTATCTTGGCGCGCAGCAATCAAGATAATGAAACGTTCTTTTCCGACACCACTTTAAATCACTGGTTTGAACAAGCGGTAAGTAAACACCCAGATCAAATCGCACTACAAACCCAAACACAATCTATCGATTATAAAACCCTTAACGCCAGAGCCAACGCCCTTGCCTTGCATTTACGGGAGCAATATCAGTCTCAGTATCAACAAACCCTCACTGCCGATACGTTAATTGCGCTGTACATGCAGCCTTCTATCGAGATGCTGATTGCAATTCTTGCTGTCACTAAAGCGGGTGCAGCTTATGTGCCGCTGTCTCCCGACCATGCCAGCGAGCGAACAACCTTTATTCTAAGTGACACCAACCCAAGCCTGTTGATTGTCGACGAGCAAGAGTATGCCGCCGCACAAGACAAATGCCGTTTGGCGGAGGTGGCTTGCCCATTAGTTACACCACTCAATGCCCAGCAACAAAGCGACACAGCCCCTGTCATCAGCCAATCACCGCAGGACTTGGTATACATCATTTATACCTCAGGTACGACTGGCCAACCAAAAGGCGTGATGCAAACTCATGAAAACGTCGCTCGATTGTTCACGGCAACGGAGCAAGATTATGGCTTTGACCATCACGATACTTGGGTGCTTTACCATGCCTATACTTTTGACTTTAGTGTATGGGAAATGTGGGGTGCCCTACTTTATGGCGGTAAACTCTGTATTCCTGACAACAGCCTGATCCGCGATTTTGAGGCCTTTGCAGACTACTGCTCAGATAATCAAGTGACTGTGCTTAATCAGACTCCTGCCGCATTCTATGAATTTAGTGCAGCGGCACTAAGCGCAAAATTGAATTTTGACAAACTGAGGTATGTGATTTTCGGTGGTGACAAACTCAACCCCGAAATGCTCAACCCTTGGTGGAACTGCTACGGCGATGAACAGCCGCTATTGGTCAACATGTATGGGATCACTGAAACCACGGTGCATGTCACCTATAAAGCACTCACGCAACAATCAAGTTCTAAAGCCTCTCATATCGGTAGACCCATATTAGATATGAAAGCGTACGTGCTAAATTCCAAATTGCAGTTGGTCGAACCCGGCGCCTGCGGTGAGTTATATATTGGCGGTGCAGGTCTTGCTCGTGGTTATTTAAACCGCGAAGCACTCAGTCAAGAACGCTTTATTAGCAGCCCATATGCAAGCGAACAAGATATTCAACAAGGACGAGCCAGACTGTATAAAACCGGTGACTTGGCAAGACGCCTGCCGGATGGTGAGTTGGAGTATATCGGTCGTAACGATAATCAGGTGAAGATCCGTGGCTACCGTATTGAACTGGGTGAAATCGAAAGCGTGATCAACCAACTGCCAGAAGTTGCCCAAGCGGTGGTTATCGACCGTACCCTACAAAGTGTTCCCTACCTAGCCGCTTATATCAAGTTTAAGCCACAACATTACGGCCAAACTGCCCAAGTGAAAGCCCATGTGAGTCAAGCGCTACCCAGTTATATGCAGCCAAAAACGTGGACTGAGCTTGCGGAAATACCTTTGACTGGCAACGGTAAATTAGACCGTAAAGCGTTGCCAGAGCCTGAACTGGTAAGCCAAAGTGAATATGTGGCGCCGCAAGACGAAACGGAAGCGCAACTGTGTGAAGCATTTAAAACTTTGCTTGGTGTTGAGCAAGTGAGCACCAAAGATGATTTCTTTGCTATCGGTGGTGATTCTATTCTCACGATTCAACTCGTTGCTTTGCTCAGAAAACAAGGCATTGAACTACAAGTAAAAGATATCTTTGATTGTCCAACTGCAGCGGCGTTAAGTCAGCGTATTGTTAGCGTACAAGCGACTCAACGAGAGATAACACAAGAGCAAGGCCTGCTGAGCGGACGCTTTGATCTACTGCCAATTCAACAATGGTTTTTCAATAAAGCACTACCGGAGGAGAATCATTGGAATCAGGCATTTGCAATCAGGATCCCAAGCGGCTTTAGCCAAACTCAATTACAAGAGGCGCTACACAGTTTAAGTGATCAACATGATATGTTGCGCACAACCTTTATGGAATTTGAAGGCCATATTACGCAAGAATATAACGATGTTAGTACGATGGCGCCACTCAACGTCCTTAACGGCAAGTCGCACGATGTACAAGCAGAGCTCAACGCGCGACAAAGCCAGTTCGATATTTGTAATGGCCCACTTTGGCAAGTTACACATATCGAAGCATTTTGTGAAGACTACGACCTGCTTCACTTTGCACTTCACCACTTAATCATCGATGCGGTTTCTTGGCGGATCATCACGCAAGATCTGCAAACCCTTTTAGCACAAGGAGAGTTGCTGAGTAAACGCACCAGCTATCGACAGTGGGTAGAAATGATGCAAGCGTACCCGGCAGCACACCCGCAAGAAATGGCATTTTGGCAGCGTTTAGCAACCAACTTACCAAGCTATCCGCCAAGCATGGCTGCAACACCGTCAACCGCTTGGTTAGAGCTAGACGCGCACACCACGGCCCGCTTAATACGTGACGCGAATGCAGGCTTCAATACGCAAGGTGAAGAGTTACTACTGGCTGCTTTGTGCCAAGCATTGAGTAAAACCTTTAAGCAAACTCAGCATGCTATCACGTTGGAAAGTCATGGTCGTGAAATGTGGCGTGATGATGCTGATATCAACCAAACAATTGGCTGGTTCACTTGTTTGTACCCGCTACGCCTGACTCAACAAGCGACACTAAGCGACACCATTATTGATGCCAAAGAAGCGCTACGCCAGATCCCGAATAAAGGTCTTGGTTTTGGTAGTGCACAACTGCAAGACACCAGCTTAACGTTGCCAAGTATCAGCTTTAACTACTTGGGCCAAATGGGTGGGCAAAGCGATGCGCTTTGGCAAATAGACAACCAACTGCAAACCGAGACAAGTTCTGCACAAAACGGCTCGGATCTGATCCTCGATATCAATGCGCTGGTTCAGGGCGAGCAACTTAGGATCAAAGTGGATTCATTACTAGATGGCAATCTTACCGATGCCTTCGCTACTCACTTAACACAAGCGCTGCATGATGTATTGGATACAGCGCTCGAGGCGAAAAAGCGCGGCGGTGTAAGCACCCCTAGCGACTTTGGCGCGGGCTCGCTTTCTCAGGAGCAACTAGCTGCACTGCAATCCCAGTTAAGTGAAACACAACTAGAACAAACCACGACTCAGTCTGAAAAAACACAAGAATTAGAGATTTAAACCATGTTGAATTTATGCCAATCACTTGCAAAGGATAACATTGCGCTTTGGGCCAATGGAGACAAACTTAAAATTGTCCATGGTGAGCAAGGACTCAGCCAACAATGGGTTGATTACCTCAAAGCAAATAAAGCCGCATTATTAGATTACCTTGTATCGCAGCAAGTTTTTTCCGAACAAGACTTTGAACAGTTACTAGCGACTGAGCATAAAAAGGCATCTGAGATCCGTGCCATCTTTGATGCTAACAGTATGCAAAAAGGTTTTGTTTATCATCACCTTGCCCAACCAAATGACGATGCTTACCGCGTTCAGTTAGTCATCGATTACCATCAAGCACTCGATGTCGATGCTTACCAACAGGCTTGGATCTTGGCATCAATGCGTTACCCTGCGCTACGTACCGCGTTCAACTGGGAAAATGAAATCATCCAAGTGATCAAAGGAGGGGCCGGATTTACCCCAAATCACTTCAGTTTTCACGACTTCAGCACGTTAGACCAAGTTGAACAACAGACACGTATCGATAAGCTCATTCACGACGACCGTAATACGCCTTTCGATTTGACTCAACCGGGATTAATGCGTTTTGCTATCGTTAAACGCGCTGATACACATTACACCCTAATTAAAGCAGAGCACCACAGCATCAGCGATGGCTGGAGCTTTCCGGTGATGCTGCAAACCGTGCATCAAAACTACGCCAAACTAACCAAAGGCGAGCCGGTCATTGTTGAAGAAGAAACGGCTTACCTACAAACACAAGCGCGCTATCAGCAAAATCAAAAATCTAGCGATAGCTATTGGCAAAACCAAAAAGCACAATTTGGTGAGCCCAATGATATCAACCGCTTATTGAGTAAAAATATTGACCAATCAGGCTCGTCACAGATCCAAAAAGCAGCGGCGAGCGAATTAAAGCTCTCTTCAGAGCGCCATCAACAGCTCAAAGCATTTGCTAAACAACACGGACTCACGCTGAACGTCTTAATGCAATTTGCTTGGCATAAAGTACTGCAATATTACTGCGACGCTGAGCAAACCATAGTAGGCACAACGGTCTCGGGTCGTGAACTACCCATTGACGGGATCCATGCCAGTGTTGGTTTATATATCAATACCCTACCTCTTTCCCTTGATTGGCAAGAACCGGCCAGTATTCGCACCCAGCTTACAGCACTGAAAGAAAAAATTGCAGAACTTAACGGCAACAGCAGTGTTTCACTGTCGCAACTACAAGAGCCGAATACTCGCCTGTTCAACAGTCTATTTGTATTTGAAAACTATCCGACGCCAGCGGGACAAGACGTACTCGAATGGTCGTTCGATAAGATGATTGAAAAAGTAGACTATCCGCTCACCATCAGCATTGTTGAGCAACCAGATATCTTGCTACTTAAGTTGAGCTTCTGCGAAACCATGCTGGCACCAAGCAAAGCACAGCGATTGCTCACCCAAATGACATTGGTGTTAGATGCCATTATTGCTGATGAAAACCAGCCGCATAGCCAAATTTCTTTGCTAAGTAATGATGAGCGAGCACCAATGGTTGAGGTAGACGAGCATGCGGATTATTTGCACTCTACTATCCATGAATTAGTTGCTCAGCAAGCACAAAAAACGCCCACTAGAATAGCGCTGGTTGAAGGCGAAATGCAGCTGACCTATCAAGAATTAGAACAAAGCGCGAATAAGCTTGCCGCCTACATTAAAGATCATGTGGACGTTGGCGCTAGCCATCGCTTTGTTGGGCTTTTCTGTGAACGCTCTATTGCAATGGTGATCGCAAAACTGGCTATCCTAAAAGCGGGTTGTGCTTATGTACCGCTTAACCCTGATTATCCAGATCAGCGCATTGAGTATATGCTCAACGACACGCAACTTGGTTTGATTTTAACACAAAGCGAGCTGCGCCCGCGTATCGAAACACTCGTTGCAAGTTGTGATGCAGAGCCGCAAATTACCTGCTTAGATAGCTTGTCTTTGTCTGATGCAGCGCCCGTACTGTCATGTGCACATGCGCAAACCGAAGCCTATGTGATCTATACATCCGGTACGACAGGTGAGCCAAAGGGCGTGGTCGTTCCACACCGTGGCGTTGTTTCTTTGGTACAAAATACTGATTTAATAAACACGTCAGAAAACGACGTGTTTATTCACCTATCTAATCCAAACTTTGACGCCGCAACGTTTGAAGTTTGGACACCACTGATAAACGGCTGCAAATTGGTTGTAGCAAGTGCGCAACAAGGCGCGGATCCTGACAGCCTATCAAGGTTAATTAAACAACACGGTGTTAGTGTACTTTGGCTAACGCGCACACTGTTTGATTCGCTATATTTACAACAACCTGATATTTATGACAATGTCCGCTGCGTACTAACAGGCGGTGAGGCAATCACTCCAAGCATAGTTAAACGCATTCTCGCCAGAGATACGCGACCAGAGTTGGTGATAAACGCATATGGCCCAACTGAAAGCACGACATTTACCACTTTCTATCCATGCGCCAATATTGATGGCCCGGTGCCCATCGGCCAAGCCATTAATCATCGCCAAGTATTATTGCTTGATAAACATCTTAATCCAGTGCCATACGGCGCGACAGGCGAGATATTTATAGCGGGTGCCGGACTTGCCTGTGGCTACCTTAATAAACCAGAAATGAGTGCTGCGCGCTTTATCGATAACCCGTTTGCAAGCGCAAAGGCCAAACAACTCGGGCTAGATAAACTGTATAAAACGGGAGACTTAGGACGTTGGTCCGAGTCTGGCGTACTAGAGTTTTTAGGCCGTAACGATCACCAAGTGAAGATCCGCGGGTTTAGGATTGAGCTTGCTGAAATAGAAGCTCAACTCAACGAATTGGCGCAAGTGAAAGTCGCCGCTGTGGTGGTATTCGAACAAGCGGGCAACAAGCAACTTGCTGCATACGTGGTACCAGAGCACGGCGAGTTAGACCTCAATGCAGTAAAACAGGAACTGGCTCAGGTTTTACCTAGCTATATGATCCCAAGTTACTTTGAAGTGATGTCGGCGTTACCGTTTAACAACAATGGTAAGCTGGATCACAAGCAATTGCCTACTCCAACCGTGGTGGATGAAGACAACTATCAAGCACCGAGCAGCGAATTAGAAAAACAATTGTGTGGTATTTGGCAGTCAGTATTGGGCCTAGAACAAGTGGGCGTTAATGATGACTTTTTCAAAGTCGGTGGCGATTCTATTGTCAGTATTCAACTTGTGTCTGCGCTGCGTAAAGCTGGCTTTAACCTTCAGGTTAAAGACATCATTGACGCCCCAAGCGTGGCAGCGCAGGCCTATTTAATTCAACACGTTAGCACTGAAACCATCGAACTTATCACGGAGCAAGGTAGGTTAAGTGGTGAGTTTGCACTACTGCCTATCCAACAGTGGTTTTTCGATTTAGGGCTACCAAATCCACACCATTGGAACCAAGCATTTACCCTTAACTTACCTGAACACATTGAACACACGGGGCTGACGCAAGCTATTCAAGCGCTGAGCGAGCATCATGACATGCTACGTTGTCACTTTATTCAGACCAGCAACGGGGTAAAACAAGCGTACCAAGCGGCAATAGAGCTTGAAGTCCCATTACTTGATGCAACGACTCTGAGTAAAGACGCGTTATTTAACGAATTGACCAAACTACAAAGCCAATTTGATTTATTCAATGGCCCCCTGTGGCAGGCAGCGTTGGTGAAAACGGCCGAGGGCAGTCAGGTATTCTTTGCCTTCCATCATGCCATTATTGATGTGGTATCGTGGCGGGTGTTAAGCCAAGACTTACAAACCCTATTAAGTGGTGAAGCACTAACAGACAAGCTTACCAGCTATCGTCAGTGGGTGGATGCCATTGCCACCTACCCTTCGGCTCACCCTGAGCAAGCGTACTATTGGCAGCAGGTACAAAAGGGCTTTACTAGCCAACCCACTTACTCAGCACAATCACAATATAGCATCACGTTTGCGCAAGAAACGACCGCTAAATTGCTACGAGATGCCAATCTTGGTTTGAATACTGACATTAACGACTTGCTTTTGACGGCACTCAATCTTGCCCTACACAGCACTTTTGACAGTACCGTTAATCATATTCAACTTGAAGGTCATGGTCGTGAAAATATAGATCCGCGCTTGGATGTGTCGCAAACCATAGGCTGGTTTACCAGTATGTATCCTGTGCGCCTTGAACACCACGACGACGTGATTGCAACCATCGCAAACACCAAAGAAATGCTGCGTCAGATCCCGGATAAAGGCGTGGGTTATGGCGCTTTTGTGCAAGCAGGTAAAGTCAGCGCAATTCGCCCTCAGGTGAGCTTTAACTATCTAGGTCAATTGAATCAGCAACAACAGCAAAGCCGAGACTGGCAGCTGGATGATACTCAAGCAGGCTATGTGATGACAGAGGCAAACGCTCAGGCTGACAATGCACTGCTACTCAACATCAATGGCGCAGTTCGCGGTGACAAGCTTCACTTTGATGTGGTTTCGAGGTTGAACCAATCACAGTCGTTGGCATTTGTTGAGCACTTTGAAATGGCGCTTCATCAGGTCATTAATGCAAGCTGTGAACTAGCCGCGCAAACACCACAGCAAACCCCTAGCGATTTGGGATTAAGCGACTTGTCTTATGGGCATTATCAAGCGCTGAGCAAGCACTATAATATCGAAGTACTTTACCCGGCTAATAGCTTGCAACAAGGCTTTATCTATCATGCTGTTAACTTCCCAACGGATGATGCCTACCGAGTGCAATTGGTCATGGATATTGAACAAGCGCTAGAGGTTGAACACTTTATTCATGCCTGGCGTTTAGCGTCGCTTCGCTTCCCTATTCTACGCACCGCTTTTGATTGGCAAGAATGTCTACTCCAAGTGGTGTGTCGCGACGCCAGTATTGATGACAGTCACTTCACCATAGTAGATCTATCATCCCTTGACGAGCACGGCCAACAGCAAGCCATCAGCAAAGCTCAAGCCGCAGACCGACAAGTTCCGTTTGACCTAAGTCAACCGGGGCTTATTCGCTTCACCTTATTTAAGCGCAGTGAAAACCTCTACACACTTATCAAAACCGAACACCATGCCATTAATGATGGCTGGAGTGGACCGTTAATGCTGCAAGCAGTCGCTGAGTATTATCGCCAGCTTTGTGCAGGGAAAGCACCAGAGGTGCAAGCGCAGCAAACCTATTTAGAGGCGCAAGCTTATTACCTTAAAAATGCCAAGCAAACTCAGACATACTGGCAGCAACAACAAGCCGAATTTGACACCGCAAACGATATTAACTTATTGCTTGGCGGTCAGTATGACTTGTCGCAAAGTCGAATTGTAGAACAAGTGCAATCGGTACAATTTAGCCTTCAAGGCGAGGCGTTTAGGTCGCTACAACATACTTGTCAACAAGCTGGCGTGACCCTCAACGTTGCACTGCAATTTGCTTGGCATAAGTTACTGCAAACCTATTCTGGTGATAGCCAAACGATTGTTGGTAGCACAGTTTCCGGTCGTGAAATTCCAGTCAATGGGATTGAACAAGCGGTCGGTTTGTTCATCAACACCTTACCTTTAGTGGTGAATTGGCAAGCAGAAGCAAGCTGTAATGACATTCTCAAAGCCATTCAAAAAGGCGTAGCTGCACTCAATAGCCACAGCGACATGAGCTTGTCAAAACTGCAACGTGATGGTCAACGCTTGTTCCATACCCTATTTGTATTTGAAAACTACCCGACTCCAGAAAATACCGGCAGTTGGAAGTTCAGAGAATCAATAGAAAAAGGCGACTATCCGCTTTCTGTGGTGGCCCAAAGCGAACAAGACCGCTTAGACTTTGTGATGCACTACAACGGAGAATGGTTAAGCACAGCACGGGCAGAGTGGATCCTTGACCAAGTACAAGCTATTTTGGTTCAGCTTGGGGAGCGACTGACACAAAGCCATCAAAGCATTAGCTTGGTCAATAACCAAATGCAGACAACGCTTAGCCAATGGCACAACAACGCCGAGTCATTTGCCACCGACAAAGATCTGGCAAGCTTAGTAGAGCAGCACGCCGCTAACACCCCTGAGCTGACGGCCATGTTAACCAGCAGCGGTGAAGCGCTGTCTTATGCCGAAGTGAACGGTAAAGCCAATGCCCTTGCACAGCAAATCATTGCTCAGCACCCCAAAGCCCAAGCTGGCCTATTGCCTGCCGATACCCCTATCGCCCTCTACTTTTCTCGCAGTAGCGAGATGCTTATTGCTATTTTGGCCGTGCTCAAAGCCGGTGGTGCCTATGTGCCTGTTTCACCAGATTACCCCGAAGCTCGGGTTGAATTTATTTTAACCGACACCAACACCGACTTAGTGCTAACCCAGGAGAGCCACTTGCCATCACTTAAGCCTGTGCTTGGAAAAACGGCGGCGCTCGGCGTGAAGGCGCTCAGTGTGAATACCCATGCACTGGCGGTGGAGCATGAGAACTTAGTGCGTCCAACGGCCTTGGCTAACTTGGCTTATATCATCTACACCTCAGGGACAACCGGACAACCAAAAGGCGTGATGCTCACTCAGCACAATGTGCTTTACTACCTTCATGCCTTAACCAGCCAGTTAGGTGACAAGTATCGTAATATCGACTTTTCTTCTAACTACTGTTTTGACCTGTCGGTGACGACCACCTTATGCCCGCTCCTTGCTGGACAAACGGTGTGTGTTTATGAAGGCGATATTCTTGATGCCGCCGCCTTTAGAGCT
>NZ_SGPI01000050.1:0-1242 GCF_004208845.1 Pseudoalteromonas sp. CO348
TGTAACGGTCAACTAAATTTGGAGACTGTTTTAGGCAGTTTTTAATAATTTCATTTCATATTGAACTGGTGAAATATTTCCCAATTTATAATGTCGCCTTTTTTGATTATAAAACGGCTCAATATAATCAATAATATCTGCTATTGCTTGATGGCGAGTTTGATATCGTCGATAGTTAACTCGCTCTGATTTTAAACTTCTAAAAAAACGTTCAGTTACCGCATTATCTAAGCAATTACCAGCGCGACTCATGCTTGGTTCAATATCAAATGTTTTAAGCGAGCGTTGAAACGACTCACTTGTATATTGACAACCTTGATCTGAGTGAAACACTAAACCCATGTTTACTTTCCGTTTTTGTACAGCAAGCCTTAACGCTCTTGTTGTTAAATCACTATTTGGTTTATCTGAGAAAGCCCAACTGATGACTCGACGTGAACATAAATCCATAATAACAGCAAGATAGAGCCAACCTTGCCCTGTTCGAATATAAGTAATGTCACCAGACCAATATTGATTTAGCGCTTCAGGATTAAACTGTCGGTTGAGTTTATTCGGTGCGATTATTGATGGCTTTCCTCCTGATGGATAACGGTGTTGTTTAGGCCGTTTCGCAACCAAATTTAATCGTTTCATCCAACGCCTCACTTTTTCAATGCCTACTGAAAACCCCATATCCAGTAATTCAGATAACATACGGCGTTTACCGTAAGTTGCATCCATTTCATTATGAATATGCTTCATTGCAGCTTCCAAACGTACTTTATACGCGTTAATCGTATTGGGTTTAAGACGATAATAAAAAGAACTGGGGGCTATCGCTAAACAACGACAAATTCGCTCTACTTGATGTCCTGCCTTCTTCAGCTTTTTCGCGATTTGTTGGCGTTGCTCATTTCCATTGCGAAGAAGGCCGAAGCTTTTTTTAACAGTTGGTTGTCACTTTGTAGTTCTTTTACTTGCTTTTCTAATTCTTGAATACGTTGCTGCTCTGGAGTTAAGGCTGTTGCTTTGGGGGTTATACCCATTTGCTCTTTTTTATATTGGCTCACCCAACGTTGAATCGACGATAACCCAACATCCATCGCATCAGCTGCATCCTGATATTTATAACCTTGGACTAAAACTAAATTAACGCATTCGCGCTTAAATTCTGGTGTAATTCTTCTTGGCATTTGTAACCTCTTTAGTTGTATTGAATAATACCTCTAAACAGGTCTCCAATCTAAGTCTACCGTTACA
>NZ_SGPI01000051.1:0-1115 GCF_004208845.1 Pseudoalteromonas sp. CO348
TTTTTATGTGTGTTACGACAATCTAGAGATTACTCTTCGATTGTTGCTACAACACCAGCACCTACTGTACGGCCACCTTCACGGATAGCGAAACGTAGACCTTCGTCCATTGCGATTGGTACGATTAGCTCAACAGTCATCTTGATGTTGTCGCCAGGCATTACCATTTCTACGCCGTCTGGTAGCTGGATGTCACCAGTTACGTCTGTTGTACGGAAGTAGAACTGTGGACGGTAACCTTTGAAGAAAGGAGTGTGACGACCACCTTCATCTTTCGAAAGTACGTATACTTCTGAAGTGAATTTTGTGTGTGGCTTGATTGAACCAGGCTTACATAGTACTTGACCACGTTCAACTTCATCACGCTTAGTACCACGTAGTAGTGCACCGATGTTCTCACCCGCACGACCTTCGTCTAGAAGCTTACGGAACATCTCAACACCCGTACAAGTTGTCTTCGTAGTTTCTTTAATACCTACGATTTCTACTTCGTCGTTCACGTTGATGATACCAGCTTCTACACGACCTGTTACTACTGTACCACGACCCTGGATTGAGAATACGTCTTCGATAGGCATGATGAATGGCTTATCGATGTCACGCTCTGGCTCTGGGATGTAAGAGTCTAGTGCTTCTGCAAGCTCAATGATCTTCGCTTCCCACTGCTCTTCGCCTTCTAGTGCTTTAAGCGCTGAACCTTGGATTAGTGGTAGGTCATCACCTGGGAAGTCGTACTCAGAAAGTAGTTCACGAACTTCCATCTCTACTAGCTCTAGTAGCTCTTCGTCGTCAACCATGTCACATTTGTTCATGAATACGATGATGTAAGGTACACCAACCTGACGAGAAAGTAGGATGTGCTCACGTGTTTGAGGCATAGGACCGTCAGTAGCAGCAACTACTAGGATCGCGCCGTCCATCTGTGCAGCACCAGTGATCATGTTTTTAACATAGTCAGCGTGTCCTGGACAGTCTACGTGTGCATAGTGACGAGTTGGTGTGTCATACTCAACGTGTGAAGTTGAGATTGTGATACCACGCTCACGCTCTTCTGGAGCGTTATCGATTGATGCGAAGTCTTTTGCTGTACCACCGTATACTTTTGCAAGTACGTT
>NZ_SGPI01000052.1:0-1084 GCF_004208845.1 Pseudoalteromonas sp. CO348
TCCATACAGTGGGTTTTTAGGGCGATTATCTTCTGGCAGGTAATCGCGTTTATCCTCACCATATTGCACGGTGTATTGACCGGGCGGGGCATTCTCAATTTTTGCTTTACCGCTGTCATCTAAGTTACCGGTCAGCGCTGTGCCGTTTGCAAATCGAATGGTATAAGGCGCACCCATAATTGGGCTACCATCTTGATAGGTATAAGACAACTCAATGGTACTGCTCGCCATGGTGGCAATGCCATCGGCGGCAAGTGAGAGTCGAGCATTCTCAGAGAGGGCTTGAATTTGCGGTGCACTCGGCATAGTGGCGCTTTGTTTGCTGCCAATATCTTGCTCCATGCTGCCGTCAAACACAGTCATGGCTTTGCCTTTTAAGGTCAGTAACTTGTCTGCAAAGAGGTTGACGTTACCACTTGAGTCAATACTGATTTCACTGCCGCCATTGGCAAGGGTGAGGTTGCCGGAGCCACTGCCTTTAATCGTGATATTGCCTTGGCTTTGGATGATTTGACTTCCCGCTGGGGCGGTGATGGTGAGGTTGTTGTCTGCCTTGAGCTTTATATCACTTTGGATAACACTGCGATGGCTGCGACCCGCCTTAAGGGTGATATTTTGTGTGGCGCTGACGTCAATTTGATTGGCGGTGACGTCTAGGTTGGTTGCTGCATCGGCAATGACTGACTTTTTACTCTCCAGTGCCAGTTGTTGTTTGGCGCTGGCAATAAAGGTTTTATTGGTGAGTAGTCGAATTGCGCTTTTAACACTGCCAAGTTGTATATCTTTGGCCGCAAAAATATTCATCGCGCCAAGTTGCGCAAGCCAGTGAATGTAAGGCCGCTTTTTATCCCCATGTAACACCAAGTGCTGGTTGCCCGCTAGGGTTTGCAACACAACATGCGGGGTATTTGGGGTGTCATCAAACATCAATAGGTTTTGGCCGCGAGAGCAGAGCACGTTTTGGGTGTTATTGGCGCTAGTAACAACGGATGGTTGGGTGTCGTTAAGGGCAAAGCCTAACAAGTAACTTTGGTCTGGGTCGTTGTTCATACAACCGATGAGCACATTACTGTCTGGCAGCAGT
>NZ_SGPI01000053.1:0-969 GCF_004208845.1 Pseudoalteromonas sp. CO348
GGGATAATGGGTATCTTGAAGGCAGGGGGGGCGTATGTTCCTTTAGATCCGAATTATCCGGCAGAGCGACTGAGTTACTTACTAGCAGATACAGCGGTTGATATCGTGTTGAGCGGTACGAAGGAGCGGGATGTACTGGGAGAGTTTGCAGGTGCGGTCCTTTGCTTAGATGGGATGGCGGATACGACGGGATATGCATGTGCAGATTACAGTAAAGAGAACCTAGATAGGGAGGAGATAGGGCTTACCTCAAGTCATTTAGCATATGTAATTTATACATCGGGGTCAACGGGACAACCAAAAGGCGTGATGGTTGAGCATAAGTCAGTGGTTAATTATCAAGAGCATATACGAGAAGTGTATAGCATTACAGAGTCTGATAATGTACTTCAGTTTTCAACGGTGTCATTTGATATTTTCATAGAAGAATGCTTTGGAGCCCTATGCCAAGGTAGTACTCTGACACTAAGAAATGAAGAATGTATGCAAGGGCTACAGGAATTTATAGCATTTTGTAATGATAAAAACATCACTTTAGCAAGCTTGCCGACAGCATTTTGGGCGCAGCTAGTTCAACACACAAATATGGAAGTGGCAAATTCATTAAGGATGGTGGTCGTAGGGGGAGAGTCTTTATCAATACATACGGTACAGAAACATCGAGACTGCTTTGGTGATACAGTTAAACTAATTAATAGCTATGGCCCAACAGAAGCGACGGTTACCGCTACAAGTCTGGACACTTCGCTTTTAGAGGAGTCAGCTCAGGTAGTACCGATAGGAAAGCCAAATATCAATAATGAAGTTTTAGTATTGGATAGTAATAGAGATTTGTGTCCAATGTATTGTGTTGGTGAGCTTTACCTAGGTGGCGCAGGTATAGCTCGGGGGTATCTGAATAAAAGCGAGTTAACGGCAGAGCGCTTTATAGATAATCCGTTTTATAGAGAAGGGCAATCCGGCAGCAGC
>NZ_SGPI01000054.1:0-929 GCF_004208845.1 Pseudoalteromonas sp. CO348
ACCACCTTATGCCCGCTCCTTGCTGGACAAACGGTGTGTGTTTATGAAGGCGATATTCTTGATGCCGCCGCCTTTAGAGCTCATCTAAATGCCGCGAACGTTGGCTTTGTGAAAACCACACCGAGTCTTGCCATGGCGCTATTGCCTGGCAGCGACGCACAAGTCGATGCCCTAATGCTCGGTGGTGAAGCGCTGACCGAGCAGGCCATCGCCGCATTAAGCGACCATGTGAACGCTATTTTCGATGAATATGGCCCAACGGAAGCCACCGTCGGTGCGATGCTCGCGCAGGCCTATCCACGCCTTCATCAAGGCATAGGTAAAGCCTACCCTAACGTTAATCTTCATGTGTTATCTGAGTCGCTGCAGCCCATGCCCATTGGTGCGCCGGGTGAGTTATATATTTCAGGCCTTGGGGTTGCCCGGGGTTACTTAAACCGCCCTGAACTCAATGCTGAGCGCTTTATTGATAATCCATTTAGTCACGACCCCGCCCATAGCAAGCTGTACAAAACCGGTGACCTTGCCCGTTTCCTAGACAACGGCGACTTGGTGTACCTTGGTCGTAACGATGAGCAGGTGAAAATTCGTGGTTATCGTGTCGAATTAGGCGAGATTGCCGCTGCTATTGTCGACCAGCAAGGCGTGCAAAACGCAGTGGTGATTGATGTGCCTGCACCGCAAGGCAAAGCGCTGGCCGCTTACCTTGTTGCAGAGCCTGACCTTGAAATTACCGAGTTAAAGCTCGCCCTAAGTGCTGCTTTACCTGAATACATGGTGCCCAGCCACTTTACCTTAATCGAGCATATTCCACTTACGGGTAACGGTAAGCTTGACCGCAAGGCACTCCCCACACCGGAGCTTCAAGCCGACAACCTTTATGTGGCACCGCGTAATGCCTTAGAGACCCAGCTTTGTGAGATTTGGCA
>NZ_SGPI01000008.1:0-830 GCF_004208845.1 Pseudoalteromonas sp. CO348
AAGTGGTGGGTTGTACTGGACTTGAACCAGTGACCCTCGCCTTGTAAGGGCGATGCTCTCCCAACTGAGCTAACAACCCAAATTGTATTACAACGTCTGCCGTTGTGGGGCGGTATTATAGGTTTAGTTTGAAAAGAGTCAACACTTAACTTTAAAAAACTATACTGTGTGATGTTTTTATGCTCAATGCTTTAAGCTCTTCATTATAGAAGAGGTGAGGGGTCTTATATTTTTGGTCCAAGAATCTCTTAACTTGGGGGAAATAGGTTGCTGAGCTTTGTATGCTATAGCGGGGGATCAAGCTGGATTAGGTACCATGCTGAAAAAGAAAAGAGCCGTAAATCACTCTGGCCTAATTGGATTTAAAACAAAAACGCAGAGGTGCGGTAACTATGCGTTTTAAATTGTGTAATAAATAATCCAATTCAAGGTGTTAGGCTTGCAAAGGGGAACTGTTTGGTTATATTCTACGCTTCTTGATTTAAAATGAATCAGTTAGAAAAAACTTTCATAAAAGTTGTTGACTTTATTTTTGCTCCTGCATAGAATGCGCCCCGCACTCAGCGATACAGGCTAGCAGTTCAAGTCTGACTATTATGGGGCTATAGCTCAGCTGGGAGAGCGCTTGCATGGCATGCAAGAGGTCGACGGTTCGATCCCGTCTAGCTCCACCAATTTATCGTTAGTGCATATGTCCTAGTACATAATTCAAATGGCAACGCCTCGAGTGCGAAGTTGTTTGATATTGTGTCCCCTTCGTCTAGAGGCCTAGGACACCGCCCTTTCACGGCGGTAACAGGGGTTCGAATCCCCTAGGGGACGCCACTTAC